>CAMDFJ010000042.1 GCA_945897435.1 Candidatus Kuenenia stuttgartensis
AACGAATGGAAGGGTCGAATCGATGGATGCCGTCTCCGCCTCGCCAGAATCCCCCCGGGGCGACGCATCGTCGCGGCTCGAGCTGGGCAATCGCGCCAGTGACATGGCCACCCCGGAGCACATCGCCCAGCTCACCGGGCAGCTCTCCACGCTGCTCACCGAAACCGTCGAGCACATCGCCGGTCTCAACCGCGAGGCGCGGATCCTCGCCCTGAATGCCGAGATCGAGTCGGCGCGGGCGGGTGACGCCGGCGTGGCCTTCGGCGTGGTCGCCAAGGCGATGTCGCAGCTCTCGGAAAAGACGGGCGATTCGGCCAAGGAACTGGCCCGCGGGTCGAAGGGGCTGATCCGGGAAATGCAGCAGGTGACCGAGGTGCTGCAGACGAAGATGCGGGGCGAACGACTCTCCGACATGGCGCTCACCAACATCGATCTCGTCGATCGCAACCTGTATGAGCGATCGTGCGATGTCCGCTGGTGGGCGACCGATGGCAGCGTTGTCGCCGCACTCGCGACGCCGACCGAAGAGAGCCGCCGCTTCGCCAGCCAACGGCTGGGTGTGATCCTCAACGCCTACACCGTCTATTTCGATCTGGTGCTCTGCGATCTCGACGGTCTGGTCGTGGCCAACGGACGACCCACCAGGCATGCCGTCCTGGGAATGCGGCAGGATCAGGCTCCCTGGTTCCAGGCGGCGATGAAAACCCATAGCGGCGATGAGTTTGGATTTCAGTCGGTTCACAATTCGGCGCTCGTCAACCAGCAGCGGTCGCTCGTCTATTCCTGCGCAGTGCGGGCCCGCGGTGAGGCGCACGGTGAGCCCCTCGGCGTGCTCGGAATCGTCTTCAACTGGGACGCGCTCGGCCAGACCATCCTCGACCGCCTGCCGCTCTCGCCCCACGAGAAGCAGCGGGCCATCGCCGGCTTCGTCGATCCCGAGGGCAACGTACTCGCTGATTTTCCGGCCGGTTCGCTCCGGGGAACGTTCGACAACCAGCTTTTTTCCGGCCTCCGGCAGGGCAACAAGGGCTATGGCGTGCATCACTTCTGCGGCCGCGAATATGTCGCCGGCTTTGCGATGTCGCCGGGCTTCGAGACCTATTCCACGGGCTGGTCGTCGCTTGTAATGGTGGCCCGGGATGCGGCAGCGGCTTCAGTCCTGGGCTGATTTCAGCGTGGATCTGCGGCCCGTACCAGTTCGGCGTACTTGAGGAACAGCGACAGCAGCCGCTCCTTGTCGAACGGTTTGACCACGAAATCGGCGGCTCCCGCCCCGAAGCACTCGCGGAGTTTGGCCCGCTGGTCCACGGCGCTGACCATCACGATGCGGGCGGACGGGTCTTCGGCACGCATCTGACGCAGCGTTTCGACCCCGTCCATCTCCGGCATCACGATGTCGAGCGTGACGAGATCGGGATGGTGCTGGCGGTAGAGCGACAGGCCTTCGAGGCCGTTGGTCGCCTCCGCCACGACTGTCCAGCCCGCCTCCCGGGCGATCGCCGCGATTCGCATCCGCATGATCGTCGCGTCGTCAATGACGAGCAATCCGGGGGATCGTGCCCCCTCCGCAGTCGCTTCCATCGCAGCCTCCGTCATTTGAGATACTCCGTGCCATGCCCCGCCGTTTGGATCGTCACCAGGCCGCTGACCACATCCACCGCCAGCCGCCTCCCATGTCCGCCGCCGCAGGCACGGCCCGTGATCGGGATGCCGAAATCGGCCAGGATCCGTTCGAGCGCGGCCACGTTTTGCTCGCCGATCGGAATGCCCGAGTGAAAGGCGAACATCGCCGCGCCGCCGACGAGTTTTGCGGTGCAGGCGAGGCTCGGTTCCCCCGCCGCCTTGCAGAGCAGGCGAACCGCCTCGGGAACGGCTGTGTCGGCATACTTGCCGGGAGGTGTTCCGTGACCGTTCGATGCGGGCAGCATCACATGGGCGAGCGCCGCTGCACGCAGGCTTTGCGAATGAAGCACGAGCCCCACGCACGAGCCGACCAGTGTCTTGAGCGCGCCGCCGCCCACCGCGACTCCGATCTGTCCGATCTCGACGTTTTCACCCTCCAGCAACACGGGCCGCGGAGTCAGGCGATCGCTCACGGGCGTCCTCGGGGCTCGGCTGTGGGCGACTGGGGGGGCGCGAGGCCAGTGGCATCCGGCAGGAACACGAGTCCGCACTCGACGGGTGTGCCGGCGATCCGAAATTCCGTCCGCGCCAACAGCACCGTGTCGGCTGGAAACGGCTGCTCCAGCAGGATCGCCTCCATGACGACCGCCGGAAAATCGCGGAGAAACAGCGGTGGAGAGGGGAGGATGCCATCGCTGCCGGCCGGTTCGAGGGCGGCGCAGATGGCGTTGAGATAGGCACAGCCGACGATGTTGGCCGTTTCCACGACAGCCGAGCGTTCCAGGTCGTCCCAGCTCACAGACGTGCCCACGGGCCGCTCCAGGAGCGTGTCTGCGAGGGCGAGTCCCGCCGCGTCGGCCGTGGCCAGCAGGAGCAGGCCGCGGACCACCCCATCGATCCGCATCGCACAGCCGCAGATCGGCTCGTCACCCGAGCCGAGCACGGCCGCTGCTGCGCTGATCGGCAGGGCATCGAGACGTTCGACGCAGAGCGTGGCCGGTCTGCCGAGCCACTTCGAGAGCGCGGCAGAGGCGTCTTCGGCCCCGCGGCGAAAGGCGTTGGCGAACCGGTCCGGTGCGATCCCGCTGATGGTCATGGGTGGCTCTCCGCGACGGGCCTTGAGCGGGTGATCATGTCGACGACGGCCGCAACGTCGAGCAGCAGGCAGACCTCGCCGTCTCCGAGAATACTCGCTCCGCCGAGACCGCGAATCGGCATGAAGTTCTCGTCGAGGGACTTGACCACCAGATCCTGGGTGCCGAGCAGGCTCGAGACGCAGACGGCCACCGCCCGCGGGCCGGCCTGGAGCACGAGCACGGCACCCCGTTCCACGGTCGGGATTTCCCCAGGCCAGGAAAAGACCTCATCCATATCGACGAGCGGCAGAAACTCGCCGCGGATGTCGCAGACCCGGCGGCCGCCGACCGACAGGATTCGTTCGTCGCCGACGGTGACGATTTCGCGGACGTTCTCAACCGGCACGGCGAAGACGGCCTGCGGCATGCGGAACAGCATGCAGCGGGCGATTGCCAGCGTGAGCGGAAGGCGGATCGAGAACGTCGTTCCCTCGCCCGGCACGGAATCGACATCGATCGAACCGTTCAATGATTCGATCCGCGTCCGTACGATATCCATGCCCACGCCCCGTCCGGAGATGTTCGAGACCTGCTGGGCGGTGCTGAAGCCGGGCCGCCAGATGAAGTCGATCAGCTCCCGTGGTCCGAGTGTGGCGGCCTCCGCCGCCGACACGAGCCCGCGGGCCACGGCCCGCTCCCGGATCCGCTCGACGTCGATCCCACCGCCGTCGTCGCTGATCGAGATGATGACGCTGTTGCCCCTGTGTGAGGCGGTCAGCCGTACCGTCGCCGTCTCCGGCTTGCCCCGTCGCAGCCGCACGTCCGCCGGCTCGATGCCGTGGTCGATGGCGTTGCGGACGAGGTGGACGAGGGGATCGCCGAGTTCGTCGATCATCCGCTTGTCGAGTTCGGTCTTCTCGCCGGCGAGTTCGAGCGTCACGTTCTTGCCGAGTTCGTTGGCAATGTCCCGGACGGATCGCTTGAATCTGCCGAACAACGGGCTGACCGGCACCATCCGCGTGCCGAGAACACCCCGCTGCAGTCCGTCGGCAACCCGCGTGAGATGATCGACCGACTCAACGAGCTCCGCGTAGCGGCGGTGCCCGTCCTCCCACATCCGGCCCTGCTGCTCGAGCTGATCGAGCTGGACCGCGCAGGCTGCGGCCCGGTCCGCGGGCACGTCGGTCGATCGCAGCATCGACTCCACGGAATCCCGCAGCGAGCGGGCGGCGATTCCCTGTCGCCCGCCGCCGGCGGTCTTGCGAAACAGCGGAGCCATCTCGGCGACGAGTTGCACGAAGCGGGCCCGGCTCACGACCAATTCGCCGACCAGGTTGAGCAGCACGTCGAGGCGATCGACGCCGACCCGCATCGTCTCCACCACGGCCGGACCGGGTTCCGGGGAAGAGGCAGCCGGTGGCGGCGTCGATTTCTCAACGTCGAGATCCACGCGGACGACCCCATCGACATCGGCCGCCATCGTGATCGGGCCGCCGGCTGCCGCCGTCCGCAGCACGACCTCCAGCGTCCGAATGGCAGGATTGGCGGCGAAATCGGCCGCTGCCGGAGTCGATTCAAGCACCTCGCCGACGCCGCCGAGTCTCGCGAGAACGAGTTCGGCCTTGAGATCGGCCATCGGGATTCCGGCGGCAAACTCAACCCGGATCCGGCGGACTCGGACCGCAGCGCAAGGCTCTGCGGGGGCTGGTTGTGCCGGCTCCAGAGGCGGCTTCGTCGGCTCAGGCGGGTTGGGCTTCCTGCTGGCTGGCGGCGTCGCCGTCGCGGCGGGTACGACTGCCGGCGGGACGGCGGGCCGTTCCGCCTCGGGGCGGGTTGTCAGGGAGAGTCGCTTGACCGATTCGAGCAGGTCGTCCGCAGGCAGGAGCGGTTCTCCAGCCTGCAGCCGCTCGTTGCAGCTGCGGAAGTAGTCGATGCAGCGGAGAGACACCTCGATCGCCGGGCCGTCGAGGAGCAGGCTGCCGGAGCGGAGTCGCTCAAAGTGGCTTTCGAGATGATGGGCCAGGGCGGTGATCCTGTCGAAGCCGAGCAGCGCTGCCGAACCCTTGATCGAGTGGATCAGTCGGAATGCCTCGGCCAGCCGCCGGGCGTCGGCGGGGTCGGTCTCCAGGACGAGCAACGCCTGTACGAACTGGTCGCACTGCTCCCCGGTTTCGTCGATGTAGACGGCGAGAAACTCGGCCATTTCGCCGGCGGACAGATCCTGGTTGGGGCGGTTCATTTCGGACATGGCTGCGGCTGCGTCAGGGTTTTTTGTAGAGAAAGGTCGAGCAGCGTTCGACGCCCTCGAGGTGATCATGGGCGCCGTCGGTCGTTCCGACCACGAGGTATCCGCCCGGCTGCAACGCGTCGACGAGGTGCCCGAGGGCGATCGCCTTCGAGCCGGAGTCAAAATAGATCAGCACGTTGCGGATGAAGATGCAGTCAAACTTCCGCCCGGGCATCGGTTCGAGCAGGTTGTGGCGGTGGAACTGGCAAAGCCGTGTCACCGTCGGCCTGACCGTCCAGGTGTCGCCGCCCGGCGCGGCGACAAAATATTTCGAGAGACGGTCCGCGGAGACATTTTCCAGCGAACGCGGCCTGTAGGTCGCCGTCCGGGCGGTCGCCAGGGCCGACTCGCAGATGTCGGTGCCGACCAGTTCGAGCTTCCAGTCTCCGAGTCGGGAGGCCTGTTCGGCGAGGCAGATCGCAAGCGTGTAGGGTTCCTCGCCAGTGCTGCATGCCGCCGACCAGACCCGCAGCGTCCGCTCCCGATTTCCAGCCGAGGCCCGGGCGATCGACTCGTCCAGAAACGGGCCGGCGAACCAGTCGAAGTGGGCCGCCATGCGGAAGAAGTGGGTTTCGTTGGTGGTGATGGCGTCGATGAACGCCTCCAGTTCGCCCGGGATCGATCCCCTGGTGAGGAGGCCGTAGTAGTCGTCGAACGACTCCAGATTCCGCTCCCGGAGCCGACGACGTATCCGGTTGCTCAGGAGGGCGATCTTGCCGTCCTGGGTCCAGATTCCGGTCTGCCGGTAGATGAACTTCTGGAACAGCGTGAACTGTTGCGGCGTCAGCGATATCAATCCGCTCACGGTGGCTCCTTCCAACGCCAAGGATCGGCGGCCGTGGCCGCCGATGTCATACCCTGAACCGCTTGACAAGATCCCTCAGCCCCTGGGCCTGGGCACCGAGTTCCTCGGCGCTGGCTGCCATCTGCTCGGCCGCGGCGGCATTTGACTCGGTCGTCTGCGAGACGGAACGGATCGCCATCTTGACCTCGGCGGCGTTGGCCGACTGCGACTCCGACGAGGCGGCGATGCTGGCGATTCCCGCGGCGGTCGACTCGACGGCCGACACGATCGAGGCCAGAGACTGCCCGACCTTCTCCGAGAGATCGGCTCCCTCCTCGACCCGCTGGGTCGATTCGTTGATCAGTTGCGTGATCTCCTTGGCGGCCTCGCTGGCCCGTTCCGCCAGTTTCCGCACCTCGTCGGCCACGACCGCGAATCCGAGGCCGTGTTCGCCGGCCCGGGCCGCCTCGATGGCGGCGTTGAGGGCGAGAAGATTGGTCTGGGCGGCGATCTCGCTGATCACCTGGATGATGTCGTTGATCTGTTCGGAAGACCTGCGGATCGTCCGCATGGAGTCGATGGCATCGTGGACGGCCTGGCTGCCAGCCTGGGCGAGCTGCGTGGTGCGTCCGGCCTGGGCCCGGGATTCGACGGCGCTCTTCGAGATCACGTCGATCGACGACGCAAGCTGTTCGACGGCGGCCGTCATCTGCTCGACGCTGGCCGCCTGCGACTGGGCCCCGTCGCTGAGGCTGCCGGCACTCTCGGCGATCATTCGGGCGCCTTCGTTCTGCTGGTCGGCCGCCTCGGAGATCTGCTTGATCACCTCGCGGATGTCGCCCAGCATCCGGCCCGCATTGCCCGAGAGCAGGGCCATGTCATCGTCTCCCTCGACCGCGACGGACCGGGTCAGATCCCCCTTCGACGCCGCGGCGAAGACGTCGGACAGCATGCCGACCTTTGATTCGAGTGTCTCCTTCGCCCTCACGATCCGCGACTGCAGGTCCCGCTCCCGCTCCTCGGCCCGGATGCGGTCGCTGACCACGTCCCAGGTGATCAGCGGCCCGATGTAGCGGCCGTCGGAGTCGCTGAGCGGCGAGATGGCCAGGTCGAATACCTCCGAACCGAGCGTGACCTGCTCTCGGCGGGGGAGGGTTTCAGGGTTCGCCAAAAGCTGCCACGGTCGCTCCGAGGGCGACGGAAAAATATCGAGCGGTCCGCCCACGACCTGATCCACCGGCCGGGGCAGGAGTCGCTCAAACTGCCGGAGCGACTTTTCCGAGGCCGGATTCATGTAGGTGATCCGGAGGTCTGGGTCGGCCATGATCAGCCGCACGGAGGTGTTTTCAACCATCTCGGAAAGTTGTCGCTGTTCCTGCTGGTCGCGGGTCAGCCGGCGGGCGATGAACCAGGATGCCAGGCCGATGCCGAGCGCGGTCAGGCCGAAGAGGACCAGTCCGAACCGCCTGAGATGATTGACGGGAGCCATCACCTCGGCCTCGTCGATCCCCGACACCAGTGCCCAGCGGACCGCGCCGTTGCCCGTCGCATCACCCTTGAAGATCGTCACCGGGGTCCATGAGGAGAGCACGGGGACGTTGCGATAGTCGATGCCCAGGGCCGTGCCCGAGCGGCCGCCATCGAGCGCGGATCGGACCGGAACGGTATCGACCTTGATCTCCGGGTTGATGATCGTCGATTCGACGCCAAGTTCCTTCGCGAACCGAGAGTTGGAGCGGAACATCCGATCCGAACCGACGGCGTAGGTTTCCCCGGTCGCGCCGAGGCCGGTCGTTTCGCCGATGATGCGGCTGGTCTTGTCGAGCGGAATCTGGAAGGCCAGCACGCCGATCACGGTGTCACCGTCGAGGATCGGAGTTGCGATGAAGCTCGCGGCGGCCATCAGCGAGGGCAGATAGCGGCTGTACTGTCCGTAGGCGATCGTACCGGGACGCCCGAGGGCCAGCGCCTCGCGGAATGCCTTGGCGAGATTGCTCGAGGCAAGCGGCCCCGAGGTCAGCGAAGAGCCGAAATCGATCTCCTTGAACACCGTATAGAGAATCTCCCCCGACTCGGCGTCGATCAGGAAGATGTCGTAGAGCCCGTAGCGGTCGAGCATCTCCCGAAAAATCGGATGCAGCGACTGGTGGGCCCGGGAATAGTCCGATCCGTCGGCGGCCGCATCGAGCTTCTGCTTCGAGCCGACGGGGTTGGGGTTTTGCCGGAGATAGAGGTTTTGGAGCATCACCCCGCGGGAACTGAGCGCGGCGATGTAGGGCTGCATGTCGATGCCGCCGTCGTTCACTTTCTCGAACAGCGGCGTGAACTCCGCCGCGTAATAATCGGCCATCTCCCTCCTGTCCCGCGATGTCGTCTCATCCTTGGCCGGCAGTTCCTTCCAGCCCTTGCGGAAGGCCCCGAGCGCCTCTCGCGGAAGCGGGGAGGAGCCGACCACGAGCAGTTCCTCCTGGAGGGTCGTGAAGTAGCGTTCCACAGACTGGGCCGTGATCGTGCGGACGGCCTCCAGGCGGGCGAACGCCTCCTTGCGGAGGGAATCCGCAGCCGATCGGTAGATCGAGATGCCGAGCAGTCCCAGCGGCACGAGCGACATCGTCAGCAGCGATGCAAGAACGAGATTTCTCAGGGAATTGTCTGCGGAAAACTTCATCTCAGGGCACCATGTCCGGGGGAGGAACGCCGGGAACTCCGGCCCGATGGGCGGCCGCGAGGCTGGCAGGGTCGATCAGGCTGTTGGCATCGAGAAGAATGAACAGGTCGTCACCGCTGCGGGCGAATCCCTCGATCGAACGGTGGCCTTCGGTCGCGACGGTGTCTGGGGCCCGATGGAGTTGGGTCAGGGGAATGCGAATCACCTGCAGCACCGCATCGACCATGCAGCCGACGGTCCTGTCGCCGAGGTTGACGACGATCGTGCGGGTGTTGGCATCGGCGCTGCGGGAAGGCAGTCCAAACAGCAGGCGGAGGTCGACGATCGGGATGATGGTGCCGCGGAGGTTGCTCACGCCGACCACGTATGCCGGCACGTCCGGGATCCGGGTCACGCTGCCAGGGGTGAGGATTTCCTGGATCCGTTCGATGCGAAACAGATATTTCTGGTCGTGGATTTCGAAGCCGACGAACTGCGCCGAACTGTTCTGCTTCGGATCCTGACCGCGGGGCGATTCCATGCCTGTGACCATCTGCTGGAGCGTGGGGAGTGGAGCGAGGGGAATTCGCAAACGGCGAGACCAGCGTCGGAGTCTGGCCCTCTTCGATATAGCCCCGTTTTCGCGGCACTTCAAATTTATCCGGTTGTAACGGCCAGGGGCTGGTGTCCGCCCGCTCAGATTCGTCAGAATCGTTGCAGGCGGCATTTCGACACGACGCGGCAGACCGCGACGCGATAGATTTGGGAAGTACGATTCGAGGTCAGCGTGTCGATCTGAACCCCCGAGCCTCCCAGCGGTGCGATTCACCATGTTCGACGGCGTTCTCCGGGTGGCGGTGATCGACGACTCGGCGCTCTACCGCCAGATGATCCTCAACGTGCTGGGCCGGATCGCCGGCGTCGAGGTCGTCGGCACGGCAGCCGACGGCGATGCAGCCGTGGAACTCGTCGCCCGGGCCCGGCCCGATGTGATCACGCTCGACGTTCAGATGCCGGGGCGGGATGGCATCGAGGTTCTCAGGGCACTGCGGCAGCGAGGCCTTGCACCGCGTTCGATCATGGTCAGCAGCCTCACGGCCCAGGGCGCCCCGGCGACCGTGGCCGCCCTGATGGAGGGCGCCTTCGACGCGATCCTCAAACCGGCCGGTGTCGACCCACATGTCAGTCGGGAACTGATCCAACGCGAACTGAGCGAAAAACTGAACGCCGTTCGGGAAAGCATGGCGGTCTCTCCGGCTGGAGCAACTCTGCTGCCTCCGCCTCAGAAGATGCCGCCGCGGCCGGCGCTGGGCACGCGATTCGATTGCGTCGTGATCGGCACGTCGACCGGTGGGCCTCAGGCGTTGCGGGCCGTGATCCCGCTGTTGCCCGTCGGTCTGCCCGCGGCCGTGCTGGTGGTGCAGCACATCCCGGCGCAGTTCACCTCGAGCCTCGCCGAGCGACTCGACAGCGGTTCGAGGCTGCGGGTCGTGGAGGCGACCGAGGGAATGACCGTCGAAAGCGGCCGGGTGCTCCTCGCCCCCGGGGGCATGCATCTCGGCGTCGGGCGGCGTGGGGAGCAGATCTTTTGCGTCCTCGACGACGGACCGCGACGGCACGGCTGTCGGCCGTCGCTCGACCATCTGCTCGAGTCGGCCGCCGCCACCTACGGATCGAAAGTGCTGGCGATCGTGCTCACGGGCATGGGCTGCGACGGGGCGGAGGGCTGTCGTGCCGTTCGGGAGCGGGGGGGGCGCGTGATCGCCCAGGCCGCGGAGGGCTGCGTCGTCTTCGGGATGCCCAAGGCCGTGATCATGGCCGGCCTCGCCGACGAGATCGTGCCGCTGGAGCAGGTCGCCGCCACAGTGATCGGCCACTTCGGCTAGCCATCCCCTCGGGCCGGATACGCTCTACTATTCCCAGCGCCGATTCCCAGGTCGTTCACCAGCACCCTCCGGAGGCCCTTCCATGTCACTGCTCACGCTGAAACTGGTTCTTCTCTCCGCCGTTCTCGCCATGGTGGGACTCGCCGACATGGCCCGGGCCGAACTTCCGCTCGCAGGCACGATGAAGTCGATCGACGGGGCGAACGTCGATCTCGGATCTTACGCCGGGAAGGTCGTCATGATCGTCAACGTGGCGAGTCGTTGTGGCGCCACGCCGCAGTATGCCGGCCTGCAGGGACTCTACGAGAAGTACAAGGACAAGGGCTTTGTCGTGCTCGGCTTCCCGGCCAACGACTTTGGCGCCCAGGAGCCGGGCAGCGACGAACAGATCAAGGAGTTCTGCGGCTCGAAGTACGCGGTGACCTTCCCGATGTTTTCCAAGATCACCGTCACGGGGGCCGGCAAGGCGAAGCTCTACCAGGTGCTCACCGAGACGGCCGATCCGAGCGGCGAGGTCGGCTGGAATTTCGAGAAGTTCCTGATCGGCAAGGATGGCAAGATCGTGGGCCGGTTCAAGACCCGTGTCTCGCCCGACGACCCGGCGATGGTATCGGCCATCGAAGCGGCACTGGCCAAGTAACCCCCGCCGAAAACCCTGGCCCAGATCCAGTCGCGGTGCTGGCACCAACTGCCCGCTCGGTCAGACTTTCTGAAGTTCCCCAGGCCGACGACTGCAGTCTGTCATGAGCATGGTTGCGGTCCGGTTCGCCGGAGCATCATGCACCCAATCTCGCGTCAAACCGCGGGTTCAGTCGGCCTCTGCATCGGCCACGATCCGGCCGGTCCGCTCTGCGTGCACGAGCGCTGCATGGTCTTGCTCGGTCTGATCGGCGTAGGCGACCGCGAATGTTCCGATCGCCAGGTCGAACTGATCACCGCCTCCCAGGTAGCCGCCGATCGCAGCGGCGTCGCCCGACCGGGCATGCGCCCTCGCCAGTGCCCAGCCGCAGAGATCCGCATAGCGGTCCAGACCGCCCGGTTCCAAGGCATCGATCGGCACCGAGTATTTCATGTCGCGCAACTGCCGCACGTAGTAATCGTGTCCATCGCGAGCCCGCAGCCACCCGAGAAAAATATCGCTAGCCGCCTGAATCATCCGTTGCCCCGCCACGACCCGCTGCCCCTGGTTGGCATAAGGCGACGGCCCGGCAAACGGGGTCAGCACCGACGGCCGTGCCTCTTTGATCTGCAGCACGAGGGGATTGCGATCGTCGCACACCAGCAAGGCCACGAAACAGCGGGTGCCCACGCTGCCGATCCCCACCACGCGGATGGCGTAGTCTTCCAGGCTGTAGCGATCGAGCACAAACCGGCGTGATTCGTCCAGCGTCTGCAGATAGTCCGTGATGCCCCGCCGCACGATGCGCAACGCTCGCTCGTCATGCACGCGGGTCGTGAGCGGTGGCAACTCCACGAATTGCCTGTGCTGGCCCACCTGCTCAGTGATCTTCGGGACCAGCCGCTCACCTACACGCAGCCGGGCTTTGGCGGCCATGCGTTCCCGCAACTGGCGTGATTCCTCGTCTGCCGCGTTGGCAACCAGATCATCGGCATCGATGTGAAAGTACCAGGTCTCGAGCGGGCTCATCTCGGCAAACTCGTGCATATGCCCGCGATAGCTGGCTGCGCTGCGCACGGCCACCGCGGCGCAGCGGTCTTCGGGAAACCCGTTCACCCGCGCCGCCACCACGAAGCTCGCGGCCAAACGCTTGACGTCCCACTCCCACGTCGCCCGCAGCGTCTCGTCGAAGTCGTTGATGTCGAACACCAGCCGGCGCTCGGGCGAGGCGAACACCCCAAAATTCACCAGGTGGCAGTCGCCACACGCCTGAACCGTCAGGCCCGTCGCGGGTGTGCCAGCCAGATCGGCGGCCATCACTGCCGGCGCACCCCGCAAAAATGTGAAGGGATTCCGCAGCATCCGGCCATACCGAATGGGCGTCAGGTGAGGCAGTCGACCTTCGTTCGACTGCTCGAGCATCCCGATCACGTCGCGGTCGCCTTCCCGCATCGCCCACACGCCGTGCGACGACCGCGGCACGCTCTGCCGCAGCGCGGCGCCGGACTGTTGCCTGGTGGCGAACGAAAGACTGTTCATGGCACTGGTGTCCAAGGTGGGTGGAAGTGACAGCCGGGAGATCTTCCATCTGTCATTCTTCGCCAGTCCAACGTGAGCGAAGTCGGCCTGTTGCTCTGGGACGTACACGGCGAGCGGGAAGGGTGCCGCACGATCGATGAGGATGGCACCGCCAGCCCATGTTCTCGCTCAGGGCTTGGAATGGCCTGCAGTTCGGGGGCGGATCCGCCGCAGTCGGCCGACAGGTGTGAAAAAGAAAAGGGCCCGTGGTTGGGGAAACCACGGGCCCGAGAGCGGCTATCGAGGTGTGGGTCTTTGGGGGGGGGAACAGCCGCTGAAGAGATCGTTGTTGTTCGGTTGGATGTCGTGCGGAATCACCGCCGACAGATGAAACATACCCGGCAAGTTTCGATCTGTCGAATCCAGTTGGGGTGATTTTCAAAGGGTCTGTTTTTCTGCTGAAAAACGCTGGTTTGTCGCCTTGAATCGCTGCGGGGCGAGGCGGACACTCGGGGTCCGGGCCTGCCGCAGTTGACGCCAATACCGGCTGCGTCCTTTCTGCGGCCATCGATTTCGGTACGCTACCAGCTCGACGTCCCCCGAACTGTTCCGCGAACCGCGAAAGGTCTGCCCGATGGCCGCCCCGATCGACCCGTTTTCCGCCCGTTCCAGGTTTGAAACCGGCTCCGGACCGGCCATGCTCTACCGTCTCCGGGCGCTCGATGACGCCGGGGTGACGAACACGGCCCGGCTTCCCTATTCGATCCGGACCGTCCTCGAAGCCCTGCTGCGGACCTGCGACGGCTACGAGGTCACGGAGTCCGACGTCCGCAGCCTCGCCACCTGGAATGCCACCAAGCCCGCCGAGACGGAGATTCCCTTCAAGCCGGCCCGCGTCGTGCTGCAGGACTTCACCGGCGTCCCCTGCGTCGTCGATCTGGCGGCGATGCGGGCCGCCATGCGGCGGCTCGGTGGGGACCCGGGCAGGATCAACCCGCTGGTGCCGGTCGACCTCGTCATCGATCATTCCGTGCAGGTCGATTTCTTCGGTGCGGCCGATTCGCTGGAAAAGAACGTCAACATCGAATTCGAGCGGAATGCCGAGCGGTATGCGTTCCTGCGCTGGGGCCAGCAGGCGTTCGACAACTTCCGCGTCGTGCCGCCGGCGATCGGCATCGTCCATCAGGTGAATCTCGAGTTTCTCGCCGGCTGCGTGTTTCTCCGGGACGATCCGGCGGCGGGGAAGGGGGGCCTCAAGGTGGCCGTGCCCGACACCCTCGTCGGCACCGACAGCCATACGACGATGATCAACGGGCTCGGCGTCGTCGGCTGGGGCGTGGGGGGCATCGAGGCCGAGGCGGTGATGCTCGGCCAGGCGCTGTCGCTCCTGCTCCCGGAGGTCGTCGGTTTCGAACTCACCGGCAGGCTGCCGGCCGGCGCCACCGCCACCGATCTGGTGCTCACGGTCACCGAAATCCTCCGCAAGGAGGGCGTGGTCGGAAAGTTCGTCGAGTTCTTCGGGGCAGGGCTCTCGGGCATGTCGCTCGCCGACCGGGCGACGATCGCCAACATGGCTCCGGAGTATGGGGCCACGATGGGCTTCTTTCCGATCGACGCCGAGACGCTCGCCTACCTGCGGCTCACCGGCCGCGAACCGGCCCAGGTCGAACTCGTCGAACGCTACACAAAGGAGCAGGGGCTGTTCCGCACCGACGCCGCACCGACGCCGGAGTTCACCCGCCGGCTCGCGCTCGACCTCGGCAGCATCGTGCCGAGCCTCGCCGGCCCGAAGCGGCCGCAGGACCGGGTGCCGCTGGCCGACGTGAAGCGAACGTTCGCCGCATCACTCGCGGCTCCGACCGAGAAGCGGGGCTTCGCCCTCGATGCCGCCGCCCTCGGCCGCAGCGGCACGGTGGTGGACAACGGCCACTCGGCAACGATCCATCATGGATCTGTGGTGATCGCCGCGATCACCAGCTGCACCAACACGAGCAACCCAAGCGTGATGGTCGCCGCGGGCCTCGTCGCCCGGAAGGCGGTGGCGAAGGGGCTTTCCACGAAGCCCTGGGTGAAGACGAGCCTCGCCCCGGGATCGCGGGTCGTGACCGACTATCTGGAGCGTTCCGGGCTTGACAAAGACCTCGACGCCCTCGGCTTCGAGACGGTCGGCTACGGCTGCACCACCTGCATCGGCAACTCCGGTCCGCTGCCGGAGCCGGTCGCCAGGGCTGTGGCCGAGGGAGATCTCGTCGCTGCCGCCGTGCTCTCCGGCAACCGCAACTTCGAGGGGCGGGTCAATCCGCTGGTGAAGGCCAACTGGCTGGCGAGCCCGCCGCTCGTCGTGGCCTATGCCCTGGCGGGCACCACCGACATCGACCTCGTGCACGAGCCGATCGGCACCGGCTCCGACGGCAGGCCTGTCTTTCTGAAGGACATCTGGCCGACTGCGGAGGAGGTCCGCACGACCGTCGAGGCGAGCGTCCAGCCGGAACAGTTCCGGCACCGCTACGGAAATGTCTGGCAGTCGAATCCCCGCTGGAACGCCGTTCCCACGACCGCCGGAGAACTCTACGACTGGGATGCCACGAGCACCTACATCCAGGAGCCGCCGTTCCTCGCCGAGATCAGTCGCGAGCCGCAGTCGCCGCAGAGCGTCCACGGCGGACGGGTGCTGCTCGCGCTCGGCGACAGCGTGACCACCGATCACATCTCACCCGCCGGCAGCATCGCGAAGGCGAGTCCGGCCGGACAGTATCTCGTCGACCATGGCGTGATGCCGGCCGACTTCAACAGCTACGGTGCTCGTCGGGGCAACGACCGGGTGATGACCCGGGGCACGTTCGCCAACATCAGGATCCGCAACCTGCTCGTGCCCGGCACCGAGGGCGGAGTGACGCGGCTGCTGCCGGACGGGGGCGTGATGCCCGTCTACGACGCCGCCATGCGCTACAAGGCGGCGGGCGTTCCGCTGGTCGTGCTCGCGGGCGCGGAGTATGGCACGGGCAGCTCCCGCGATTGGGCCGCGAAGGGCACGATGCTGCTCGGCGTGAAGGCTGTGCTGGCGACGAGCTTCGAGCGGATTCATCGTTCGAATCTGGTCGGGATGGGCGTGTTGCCGCTTGTGCTGCCGCAGCCCTGGCAGCAGCTCGGACTCACGGGCGAAGAGACGTTCGACGTTCCCTTCGACGGACTTTCGCCGCGTTCGACCATCGTCGTCAGGGCCCATCGCAAGGATGGCAGTCTGCTCGACATCCCCTGCACGGTAAGGATCGACACGCCGGTGGAGCTCGACCAGTTCCGGGCCGGAGGCATTCTTCCGTTCGTGCTGCGGAAGTTGCTCGCGGGCTGATTGCAAGCCCCCTTGTCGATCTGCGATCCATGGGGAAGCCATGCCGATTCTCCGGGCCGCTGGCCCGGATGGGGGATTTCTTCTACATTCCGTTGATTCGCCGGGCGGAGCCGGCGAGCGATCGACGCTCTGGGCCAAGTCTGGCCGGCGGCTCGAATACGGAGTGACAATCGTGGCTTCAGCACCAGCGTCCCTGTCGTTCCCGGCGGTCGGCCGCCGCTCCAACGAGGCAGACAGGGCGGCACCGTCTTCCCATTCCCGGTCTGCGATCACCCGGCTGGTGCTCGATGAACTCGCCCGCGTGCGGCCGGCCCGGGCCCGCCGCACGCTCACCCCGGGCATGACGCTCGCCGAGGCCGACGTCGATGCGATCGGGTTTCTCGATGCCGTCAACCGGATCGAGGGCCGCTATGAGATGCGGTTCCGGGACGAGTGGCTGACCTCGATCCGCACCTGCGGTGACCTGGTCGAGTGCATCGCCACCCACATGTTCGACAGCGTCGATCGGGATGCGATTTCCGCCTCTGCCGCGCGGCGCCGCAGCGACCCAGAGCCGTCGGCGGCGACGGCCGCAGTCTCGACGACAGCTGCCACCGATCCGTTTCCCGAGTGCGCCGCCCTCGAAGAGCGGCTCGCCGGCCTCGCGGCGGCCGGGCTCGAAAACCCGTTCCTGCATGCCAACGAACAGGTACAGAACCGGGTTGCCCGGGTGGGCGGACGAAACGTCACCAGCTTCACCAGTTTCGACTACCTTGGCCTCGCCGGCCACCCCGACGTGACCGCCGCCGCCAAGGCGGCGATCGACCGCTTCGGCTGCAGTGCCTCGGCGAGCCGGATGGTGGGGGGCAACAACACGATCCTCGACTCGCTCGACGAGGAGTTGGCCAGGTTCCTCGGGGCTGAGCGGGCGGTCGTCTTTCCATGCGGGTATGGCACGAACGCCTCGGTGTTCAACCATCTGTTCGCCGAGGGCGATCTGATCCTCTACGACGAACTGGCCCACAACAGCATCATGCAGGGGGCGAGCGCCTCGAAGGCAGGCCGAAGGTCGTTCCGCCACAACGACCATGCCCAACTCGACGGCCTGCTCCGCGATCTGCGGCCGCAGTATCGCCGCATTGTGATCGCCATCGAGGGCGTCTACAGCATGGACGGCGACTACCCCGACCTGCCGAAGTTTATCGAGGTCAAAAAGCGGCACGATGCGCTGCTCTACGTCGACGAGGCCCACTCGCTCGGCACGATGGGGCCGGGTGGCAGGGGCATCTGCGACTTTTTCGACGTCGATCCATCGGAGGGCGACCTCTGGATGGGCACGATCAGCAAGGCGCTCGGTGCCGGCGGCGGCTATCTCGCCGGTAGCGACCGACTGATCCGCTACCTCGGCTTCACCACGCCGGCGTTCGTGTTTTCGACAGCTTGTTCACCCCCCAACGCGGCCGCGGCCTTGGAGGGCCTGCGGGTGATCCAGCGGGAACCGTGGCGGGTGACTCGCCTTCGCGAGCGATCGGAGCTCTTCCTGAAACTCGCCCAGGACTGCAACCTCGACACCGGGTCGAGCAGCGACACGCCCGTGATCCCGATCATCGTCGGCAGTTCCACCCGGGCCATCCAGGTCTCGCAGCTGCTGCTGGAACGGGGCATCAACGCCCGCCCGATCCTCTATCCCGCCGTCCGCGAGTCGGCGGCCCGGGTTAGATTCTTCCTCACCGCCGAGCACACCGAGGAACAGATCGTGCGGGCGGTGGAGACCCTGGCCGAGGTGATGGAGATCACCGCCTAGTGGCCCGGCTTCAGACTCGTGGAGCGAGTCGAGAGCCGCTGAAGCCTGAGGCTTCTGCCGGTCGTAGCGGTCGTTCGCGACCGGCTGACGGCCCCCCCGTCTGACTGCCGACAGCCCTGTTGGTGATCGGGTCGTGCCGACTGTGTCGCCTTGGCGTCGGCGTCGATCGGGTGATTTCGGGGGGGAGGGTCGATGCAAGCTGATCCCGGGTTTCGGCTGGCGATCATCGCTGCGCCGAAGGCGTTTCGCGGACATGCCGGACTGATCCAGCGGAATGCAATCGCCAGCTGGCGGAGCCTCGCGCCCGAGATCGAGATCCTGCTCGGCGGCGACGAGGAGGGGCTCGACGCCGTCGCAGCGGAGTATGGGGCCACCCGACTGGGCCCGCTCGACCCCGGCGTTGACGGGCCGCCGCGTGTCGACTGCCTGTTTGCCAGGGCCCGGGAACGCTCGCCCGCCGATCTCTTCGCCTACGTCAACGCCGACATCATTCTCCTGCCCGATTGGCTCTGGGCGGTGCGGCGGGCCGCAGGCCTGCTCGCCGGGCCATTTCTGGCGATCGGACGGCGGATCGACCTGGATGTCGAGACGGTCATCGACTTCGACGACCCGGCGGCCAGGCGTGGCCTGCTCGACCGGGCCCGCAGCGAGGGGCGGCTGGCGGCCCGGGTCTGCAAGGACTACTTCGTCTTCGGTCGGGATGACTACCAGCATCTGCCCGGCTTCACGCTGGGCCGCGCCTACTGGGACAACTGGATGGTCCACGACGCACATCGTCGTGGCCTGCCGGTGGTCGACCTCACCCGCTGCGGCACCGCGATTCACCAGAATCACGACTACGCCCACCTCGCCGGAGGGCGGCTCTCGGCCTACCTCACGAGTCCTGGGGCGAGGGCCAATCGCCGGCTCGCCGGGGGCAGTCGGATGATGTCCGGGGCCGTGGCATCCTGCCGACTCGGACAGGACGGCCAGATCGGGCAACTGCGGATGCCGGCCACAATCGCCTTCGCCGCCGATCTGCCCCGGTTCCTCGGTCTGACCGCAGCCGTCGCTGCATCCGGGGCGGCCAGATGGCTCGGCTGGAGCAACGCTCAGACGACGCGGCTGACGGGTTCTCCACCGCGGCCGAGAGCCGACCAGTTGACCGGATCCCGACCGAAGATCCCGTCCCGCCAGGCCGCCTGATACCGCTGCACGGCCGAATCGGTGACCAGGAGGAGAGCGGGCAGGAGCACCAATTCGGCGATCGTCGCAGCGGCGACCGCGGCACATGCCAGCCTGCCGAAGCTCGCCAGCGACGGCACGCTGCTGGCCGTCACGGCCGCGAAGCCGACCGTGAGCACGATGCCGCCGATCACGATCGCGTTGCCGGTTTCGGCCACCGCCCGGCGAACGGCGGTGCGGATCGGTACGCCCGGCCGTCGCTGCCGGGAGAGGGCCGAGAGCAGGTGAACCGTGTCATCCACGGCGAGTCCGAGGCAGACGTTGAACACGATCACCGTGGCGGGATCGAGGAACCGGCCGCTGGCCACCACCAGGGCCGCGATCACCGCCAGCGGGAAGATGTTGGGAATCAGGCTGACGATCCCCGCCAGGGGAGAGCGGAAGGCGAACGAGAGGATCGCGCCGATGACGAGCACCTCGAGCGCCAGGCTCGAGCCGAGGTCGCGGACGAGCTGGCGGATGTTGCGGGCCGAGACGACCGACACACCCGAGAGCCTGAAATCCCAGCCTGGGCGTGCCGCGGTCGCGGCCTCGAGTCTCTGGTCGATCCGGTCGTAGACCTTCTCGAGCTGCTTCGAGCCGGCGTCGCCAACCCGGGCCCGTACGATCGCGATGCGGCCCTCGGGATCGACCATCTCGCGGAAGTCGGCCGGATCGAGCCGACGGCGGGCCCGCGCCGGCATCGACCCTGTCACGGTGGCGAGCGAGAGCGGGTGCCGGAGTCCTCCCTCCCCCTCGAGGATCAGATGCACGTCACGCAGGGCATCGAGCACCGCTGCATCCCGCCAGTCGAGGCCGGCGGGCCAGCGAACCATGACATCGACCGCCGACGCTCCGCCGAAGTCGCGATCGACCCGGGTCAGTGCCGCCGATGCAGGGGCCCCGCTGGGAAGTGCATCGACCACGCGATTGTCGGCGTCGATCTGCATTCCGATGAGCGTCAGCAGGAGCGTCGTCGCAGAGCCGATGGCGACGATCGGTCGGGCGTGCGTGAGCGAGAAGTGGGTCAGCATCTGTGCGAGCCGGCCGGCCGGCCGCCAGGACCGCCCCAGATGCATCCCCGCACAGAACCTGGTCGAGGCGAGCAGCGGCGTCAGCAGACCGACGGCCATGAAACTGGCGACGGCACCCGCCGCCGCCGCGATGCCGAACGTGCGGACGGCATCGATCCGGGCCGCCGCCAGCGAGGCGAAGCCGATCGCCGTGACCAGGCTCGTGAGGCCGCAGGCGGCCCCGATCCGGTGCATCGCTCCTGCCGAGGCAGATACTGGATCCACTCCCCGGCGGCGGCTGCGACGCATGTCCTCGATGAAGTGGATCGAGTCGCAGGTGCCGACGACGAGCGCCAGAGACGGCACGACGCTCGTGAGGATGTTGATCGGCGCCCCGAACAGTCCCAGCAGGCCCATCGCCCAGACCGCGCCGACGAAGGGGGGCAGGCAGGCCACGACGGTCGACCGCAGGCTCCGCGCGGCCGTCGCCGAGAGGATCATGGCCAGCGTGAGGCCGAGCGAGTTGAAGATCAGCATGTCGCGTCTCAGGGCCTGAGCCGCCTGATACCGCAGGGCCGGCAGGCCGGTGAGTTCAAACCTCAGCGGCCGGCCTGGCTGCCCGGCCTCCTCGATCACGGCCTCGATCCTGCCGAGTGCGGCACCGAGCCTGTCGGTACGGTTCGATGCTGCATCGAGCCTGACGAGCAGCAGCGTCGACCCGCCGGCGTCGTCGAGCAGATGGCCGGCGATCAGGGGGTGGGCCGTGGCCCGCTCGCGGGCGGCGGCCCGGGCGTCGTCGTCAAGACCGGCGGCGGTTCGCGGGATGACCGGCAGCAGCACTCCGGCCGTGCCCTGACGGCGGACATCGAAGATCGACCGGACCTGCTCGACACCGGCGATGTTTCCGAGCGACTCACGAACCCCGCGGAGCGCCTCGAGCGGCTGGGGATCGAAGATGTTCCCGCTGCTGGCCGTGGCCCGCACGATGCAGTCACGGTCGGGGGCTCCAAAACGGTCGGCAAGTTCGTCGATCAGGAGAAACTCCGCCTCGTTGTCGCGGAGCAGCGACCGCAGATCGTCGTCGATCCGCAGACGCGAGAGGCCGACTGCCGCCAGGGCGGAGATCAGCAGGACGGCCGCGAGCGAGATCAGCCGCCAGCCGGCGGTTCGTCCGGCAGCAGGTGGCGCTCCGCCGGGTCCACGATCCACTTGCGGCAGTGGTCCGTCCCGCAGCGGCATGGGATCGCCGCGTCGGCTGGCCAGCAGTAGTCGATCGAGAGTTCCTCGCCAGGCTCGATGGAACGGATGGTCTGCAGCCACAAACGGTCTTCCTGAGTGCTCGCTTCCTCGTCGAACCAGTAGAAAAGTTCGCAGTTGGGATCGCAACTGTGATTGATGAATCGCAGTGGCGCCGCCGGCTCCAGCAGCTTTCCGCTGGGCAGTTCCATGCAATAGCTCGGGTCGGCGGGATGTTCGTCCATCACCTCACCTGCGATCTCGCCGATCACGATGCCCGATTTGAGGCGGCGGGAGGCAAAAATTCCGTGGCCGACGTGGGTCGATCCGATCCGGAGGAGGCGGCGCAGACGATCTCCATTCGACTCGGCGACTGCGGCTGGCTGGCGGGCCATGGTGGATCCTGCTCGGGGAAAAGGAAGGACTGGAGCGACGGGGAAAGCCGTGGCTGCACCGTCGG
>CAMDFJ010000043.1 GCA_945897435.1 Candidatus Kuenenia stuttgartensis
CCAATCCATCGCCCGCTCGGCGATCCGAATCACGAGTGTCGCGGTCTTGTAGGCGGGAAGGTCGTCCCGCTGTCCGGCTCCGTCCACGGCCAGGTTTTTTGAACCCAGAAAGAAGCACTCGACCAGTTCGAGCGGCACGTCGTGGGTTCGGAATGGCGAAAGCCGCACCCGCAGGCCGCCCCCCACCCGTTCGAGCCGCGGTCGCGAGGCGGCCCAGAGGAGCGTGGACATGACCAGAGCCGCGAGGGCACTGAAGCCGTAGATCAGCCGGCAGGTCGCGATCGATGCCGGTGCCGAGGGCCAGATCGTCGCCGCCAGAAGTCCGGCGCAGACCACGGCGAAGACACCAGCAATCCCCACCATCGGTCGCAGGTTGCCGCGGAGCCAGATCTCGCGATCCTCGAAGCCTCGGTCGCTCATCAGTCTTTCATCATTCTCAAGAACGGCCTACGATCAATCGGGCCCCGGAGCGGGACCGCGTGAACCGGATCCGACCCGAACACCGCGCCCGCACGGAGATCGGCCACTGATGACGCATGCCTCGCAGACGCCGCCGGTCCGGGGTTACCTGACGGGGCCAGTCTGGGGCATCCTGCTGATCGGTGCCGGCTACATGGCCGCGCTGCTCGCCGGCTGGCCTCAGTATGGTCGTGATTTGCTGGTTGGGGCACAAGCAGCCCACGATGACCGCGGCCACGATGGGGAAGCAGGGCTCCATGCAGACAGCTCCCCGTCCCCGCTCACCGTGCTCCCGTTTGCGATTCTCCTGGCGGCGATCGCCATCCTGCCGCTGGTTCCGTCGCTGGCCCACTGGTGGGAACGGAATTCGAGCAAACTGCTGGTGGCCCTTTCGCTCGCGGCCATCACCCTCGCCTACTACACGCTCTTCCACAGCCATCCCGTCGAGCTCCATTTCCCCGCCCATGCGGTCGTCGCCCCGGCGGCATCCGGGCCGTCCTGGGGCCTGGCCCAGGCGGTGCTCACCAACGCGCTGCTCTCCGAATATGTTCCCTTCATCGTGCTTCTGTTCGCCCTCTACACGATTACCGGCGGCGTCCGAATCGAGGGGGATCTCGTCGCCACGCCCCTCGTCAACACCGCGTTCATCGGGATCGGGGCGCTGGCGGCCAGTTTCATCGGCACGACCGGGGCGGCGATGCTCCTGATCCGGCCGCTGATCGACACCAACAGCGAGCGGCGGCGGACGGCCCACACGATCGTGTTCTTCATCTTCCTGGTCTGCAATTGCGGCGGCTGCCTGCTGCCGATCGGCGATCCGCCGCTGTTTCTCGGCTATCTCGAGGGGGTCGATTTTCTCTGGACGACGTCGCTCTGGCGGCAGTGGCTGTTCACCAACGGCGCGTTGCTCGCGATCTACTGGGCCTGGGACACGTTCTTCGCCTACCCACGGGAGGCGGCCGGCGACATCGCCCGCGACGAGAGGCTGGCCTCCCGTATCCGGATCAGCGGCCTCTGGCCAAACGCGGCCCTGCTGGTGGGCGTGATCGCCGCCGTGGCCCTGTTCGACCCCGCCAAGGCGATCCCCGGAACTTCCTGGCACCCCTGGATCTTCCTGCGGGAGATCGTCCTCCTCGGGCTCGTCGCGATCTCACTGTTGCTTGGATCGCCTGCGATTCGCTTGAAGAATGCCTTTGGCTACACCGCGATCATCGAGGTCGCCGCGCTCTTCATCGGCATCTTCATCTGCATGCAGCCGGCCCTCGCCCTGCTCCATGAGCATGGCGACAGCCTCGGCCTCTCCTCGCCGCGGAGTTTCTTCTGGGCGACGGGCACCCTCTCCAGCGTGCTCGACAACGCCCCGACCTACATGGTCTTCTTCAAGGCGGCCCAGTCGCTCCCCTCGAATGGCGTCACGATGGCGGACGTCGAGGTGGGCCGGCTGGCCGGCATCAGTCTGGGGGCAGTATTTCTCGGGGCGATGACCTACATCGGAAACGGCCCGAATTTCATGGTCAAGGCGATCGCCGAGCAGTCGGGCCTGAAAATGCCGAGTTTCTTCGGCTACATGCTCTACAGTTTCGGTGTGCTCCTGCCGGTGTTTGCCGTCATGTCGTATCTGTTTCTCTAGGTTTCGTTTTCTCCAGGGTTCGTTTTTCAATAGGGCTCGTTCTCCAAGGCGCGGTCTCCCGTGTTCGGGCCGCGGGCCTCTTTCCCATCAGGATCTTTTCCCAGCGTGCCAACTTCCCGTTCCCCATCGCCGTCAGCGTTCGATCATGTCACCAGCGACACTCAGCTCGCCGATCTCGTTCGGCGACTGGCCGATCTGCCGCATCTCGCCTTCGACACCGAATTCGTCTCGGAGCACACCTATCGCAGCCAGCTCTGTTTGATCCAGGTGGCCGCCCCAGGCGTGCTCGCGGTGATCGACACGCTCAAGGTCCGCGAACTCGACGGGTTCTGGCGGCTGCTGACAGATCCTGGCCGGACCACGGTCGTTCATGCCGGCCGCGAGGAGATGGGATTCATTCTTCATGCCATCAAGGCCAGACCGGCGAACCTGTTCGACGTCCAGGTTGCGGCGGGCCTCGTCGACCACGACTACCCCGCCGGCTACGCCGCGATCGTCCGCCGCTTCCTCAACGAGACGACCAGCAAGGGGGAGACGCGAACCGACTGGCGGCAGCGGCCGCTCTCGCCGGCCCAGATCGAGTATGCCCTCGACGACGTCCGGCACCTCGAGGAGCTCTGGCGGCGACTGGAGGCGAAGCTCGTGTCGCTCGGCCGCCGCGACTGGATGCAGCAGGAGATGGCGATGTGGCAGGACGACGTCGAGGAGTCGTTTGTCCGCAAGCGCTGGCGCAGGGTGTCGGGCCTCAACGGCATGCCACGGCGGGAGCTGGCGATCGCCCGCGAGCTCTGGCATTGGCGGGATGGCGTGGCCGAGTCGCGGGACATGCCCCCGAAGCGGGTGCTGCGCGACGACCTGCTGGTTGAACTCTGCAAGCGGAAGAGCTCCGACCCCAGGCAGATCTCGGCGATCCGCGGGATGCAACGGTCCGATCTGAGGCACATCATCGGCGGCATATCCGAGGCGATCGACCGCGGCCTGACGCTTCCCGACGAGGAACTGCCCGGCGGAGAACGCCACCGGGCCCCACCGCCGCAGCTGGCCATGCTCGGCCAGTTTCTGGCCACGGCGATCGCCGGCGTCTGCCGCAAGGAACAGCTCGCCCCGGCAATGGTCGGCACGGCCAGCGACATGCGCGACCTCCTGGCCCACAAACTCGGCTACCGCGAGGAGGAGGAGCAGGTGCCGCTGCTCGCCTCCGGATGGCGGGCGGAGGTCGTTGGACCGCTCGTCGACGACCTGCTCTCGGGCCGGGCCGCCCTCCGCATCGGCGACCTCCGCTCCCACGATCCGCTCGTCATCGAGCGGATCGCCCGCCCCTGACGCGGCGGCTGCGGCAGACGGAGGATCACCTCGCCAGATCGAGCACCTGCCCCTGGGATTCGAGCAGGCCTCGGAGCGAGGGGTAATCGACGTCCTGCACGGGGCCGCCCGAGCGGACCGCGAGCACGGCGGCATTCGCGGCGGCGTCGCCCAGAAGCATGAACACGGGCTCCATGCGGGCTGAACCGTAGGCGATGTGGCTCGCCGACAGGCAGACAGGCACGAGCAGGTTCGTGCACTCCGTCCGCTTCGGCACGAGCGACCCGTAGCCGATCTGATAGGGCTGCTTCGGCTTGACACCGATGTCTCCCTCGTTCTGCACGCTGCCCTCGGCCGTCACGTAACGGCGGACGTTGTGTGAATCGAGCGTGTAGGAGCCCATGCCGATCGGCTTCTTCACGGGCCGCGTGCCCAGGCACTCGTGCTCCGTGAGCACGTCGTCACCGAGCATCCGCCGGGCCTCGCGGATGTAGAGCTGCGGAGACCAGTGGCCGTTGTCGGCATACTCGTCCTTCGGCAGGCCCCATCTCTGCATCTTCATGCGGATGTCGGCCGGCACGCGGTCGTCGTGCGCGAGAAACCAGAGCAGTCCCAGCTGATACCGCCGGTGATCGGCGATGATCTCCCGGCGCCGTTCGTAGGACGCCTCGGGATAGTCGTCGTTGGCGCCGATGTGGTCGAAGCTGAATGGGCCGTGGTTGTTGGTGTCGGTCTTGCGGTTGGGAATTGCATCGAACTTGTGGAAGACTTCCCGCCAGCCGGCGGCGAACGTCCGGGCGAGCAGCTCATAGGTGGCCGGGTCGTAGCCGGCGGGCTTGGCAAACGGCAGGCGGTTATCGGGGTGGTCGGTGAGACACATCCGGAAACAGTAGGCCTGCACGCGGGCATCCCCCTCACCGCGAGTACCCGGCGGGTCGGCGGAGATCAGCGGTAGGAGTCCGCTGGCAGGATTCCCCGGCTCCCTGAACGGATCGACCGCCATCTTCCAATGGTGGCCGTGGTGGAGGATGCCCACCTGATTGCCGTTCCACTCCTCGCCGTACACACTGTTCGCCTCGCGGCCCACGTGATACTTCACGCCGGCCGCCGCCATCAGGTCGCCCTCGTAGGTGGCGTCGATGAACACCTTCCCCGCGAATCGCCGTGCCGGTCCGGCGGGCCCGGCGAGTGTCGTGATCGCCAGAATCCGCGGGCCCGCGGCGGACTCTCGGCGAGGATCCATCTCGATCCCCATCTCGCGATCGAGCAAGGCTCCGCGGACGACCGTCACGCCATGTTCCTCGAGCCACTGATCGAAGATTCGTTCGGCGACGTGCGGCTCGAAGAGCCACATCGAGTTGTCCCCCACGTCGCTCTTCTTCACTCCCTGCCCGAGCGCGGCGAACGACTCCCGCGGCTGCCACTTCCAGGCCGCAGGCGACTGGTAGTGCTTCCAGACGCGACGGTAGAAATCCCTCGCCAGGCCGCCGATGGCGCGGGTGTTGCCGCTGTCTGTGTAGCCGAGGCCGCCGCTGGAGAGCCCGCCAAGATGCTCGTCGGGCGAGACGACGACCACGCTCGCGCCGAGCATGGCAGCACGAATTGCGGCCACCACCGCGCCGCTCGTGCCGCCGTAGATCACGACTTCGCGGATCGGCTCGACAGGCTGCGCCGTCTCAGCGGCCCGAAGCGGCGCACACAGAAGTGCCGTCATCCCGATCAAGAAGCAGAGGCGTCGCATGCGGCTTTCTCCTGCAGGCTGCTGCCACCGCCGGGAGGCCGCTGCGGAGGAAGTACATCCTGGATTCGAGCGGCAACTCGAGCCTCCGACGGATCAGGGCCTCGAGCTGGCGATCGCTTTCCGGTCCGATCGCTGCGAGTGTACGAGTCTGGCCCCAACTTCATCACAATCTCACAAACGGCTGGTATATACGCGAACGCTTCCAGAATTCAATTTGATTCCACGGGCCTGCCCACAGCCTCTTTGCACCATGCTGATCTCCCGCATCGACAACCGAAAACTGGGCGTCATGTGTGAACGCGTGGGGGTTGCGTTCGACGTCGGACAGGATCCGATTCGGATCTTCGAGCGCGAGGCCGGGGATGGGAAATCCCTCCACTGCAGGCATATGACGGCCATCGCCTCCAGGGTCAAAAACGGCTCGAGCCTCAGTGACGCGATTCTCGCCCAAGGCAATTACTTTCCCGACAACTTCGCCCGGCTGATCGAGGTTGGTGAAAAGACGGGCCGGCTGGATCGGGTTCTCGACCGGATGGCGACCTACTACAAGGACTCTGCGATACTGGCGGATGAATTCACAAGCGCGATTCTCTGGCCGCTGATCCAGCTCGTCCTCGGGCTGATCGTGGTGTCGGTGCTCATCTATGTTCCCGCGGTCGTCGCGCCGAACGAGGCCGAGGTGGCCGACCTGCTCGGAATCGGCCTGATCGGCGGCAGGGGGCTGGCGATTTTCTGGGCCATCGTGCTCGCCATCGCGACCCTCCTGCTCGGCGGATTCGTGCTCTTTCGGAATGGAAAGCTCGGGTTCATCGGCGACCGGCTGACGCGGACTCCGGTCCTCGGCCGGGCGCTTCTCACGTTCGACGAGGCCACGTTCATCCAGTCGCTCGCGCTCGCAATCGAATCGGGGCTCGATGCCTGGACCGCGATCGGCCTGAGCTTCAACAGTTCGTCCTCGACGGTCTTCAAGTCGAAGGCCGATTCCGCCCAGCGGGCGATCCGGCAGGGTCGGGAATTGCACTCTGTGCTGGCAGACACGGGCCTCTTTTCGAGGGACACGATCGAGGCGGTTCAGCTCGGGGAGGAATCGGGCAGACTGGCCGAAACGCTGGACAAGCACGGCAACGTGCTCCGCATGCGGGTGAAGTTCGCGATGGCGACCATCACCCAGCTGGCCTCATCGATCGTCTGGATCCTGATCTCCGCGATCCTGATCACGGTCATCTTCCGCGTCTTCTTCCGATATGTGTCGCTCGCGAACCCCGAGTCCGTGGAACGTCTGTTCAACCGCGGCGAATCGGGTTAGCGGGAATCCCCTGCCGCGTTTCTTCACGGCGGATCGAGCCGACTCCGCCCCAGCATCGGCCCCGAAGAGGTTTTGATCGTGAGCACTTTCCCCAGCACCACTGCTGCCAATGGATCGGTCCCGACGCAACGTCCCGGCAGCAAGCAGTCGAGTCACGACGGAGTTTTGGAGAGGCTCACCAAACTCGTCCCCTCCTCCGACGCCTACGCGACTGAAGTCGTGGATGCCATCCTCGACTTCGCCGATGCTGTCGGTACGAGCGACGTTCACCTCCAGCCGACTCGATCCGGCCTCGAGGTCAAGTATCGCAGCAACGGCGTGCTGCAGATCCTCGGGATATTTCCGGTCGGCTCGAGATCGTCGATCATCTCGCGGCTCAAGGT
This sequence comes from Candidatus Kuenenia stuttgartensis, assembly GCA_945897435.1. Taxonomy (GTDB): domain Bacteria; phylum Planctomycetota; class Planctomycetia; order Pirellulales; family UBA1268; genus RGVT01. Next base: position 6,822 of record CAMDFJ010000043.1, read on the forward strand.
CCTGTCCGGTCTTCTGACCTACAAGTCGGACGTCCCCCAGGAGGGCAGGGTCGAGAGCCCGAGGCACGGTCGCGAGATTCGAGTGAGCACGTTCCCGACCCTGTATGGGGAGCGGGGAGTGCTCCGATTTTTCGGACACGCCCGCGAGTTCACCACGCTCGAAGAACTCGGGAATCCAGTGGAACTGACCCACTTGATCAGGGATTCGCTCGATGAAACGAGCGGGGCGATCCTGATCACAGGCCCGGCAGGCAGCGGCAAATCGACGACCCTTTACGCCTGCCTGCGCCATCTCGTCACGCACAACAACGGCGCCCGGAGCGTCGTCTCGTTGGAGGACCCCATCGAGGTGCCGGTCGACGGCGTCGCCCAAAGCGAGGTCGATCTGGCAGCCGGTTTTGACCTCAAGACCGGCCTGCGATCGCTGATGCGGCAGGACCCCGAGGTGATCATCGTCGGAGAGATTCGGGACCGTGACACCGCGGAGTTCGCGATCCAGGCGTCGCTGACAGGCCAGCTTCTGCTGGCGACCTTCCATGCCGACTCGGCCGCCTCTGCGATCACCCGGCTGATCGAAATGGGAATTGAGCCGTTTCTGGTGAGGAGCGGCCTGATCGCGGTCATCTGCCAACGGCTTCTGCGGGTGCTCTGCAGCTGCAGCCGCGAATCGACCGACGCGGCCGACTTCTGCGGAATTCCCCTCGAAAAGGCCCGCGTCGCCGTCGGCTGCCCGGCCTGCAATTCAACCGGCTACTCGCAGCGGGCGATCATCAGCGAGTTTCTCGACCTCAGACGGGCCGAACTGGGGCCGCCGATCCTCCACAGGGCCGACAGCCGGGAGATCCATCGGATCGCCCGCACATGTGGCATGTCTCCCCTCGGAGAGCAGGCGATCGAATTGGTCCGTCGGGGGACGACAAGCCCCGCGGAAGTCGTGCGGGTGCTCGGATCGGCCGCCCGGTCCTGACGCTACCGGCCGATCGCTGAATCCTGTTTGTTGCGGTCCGCGCGGCTTCTGCATACCATCGTGAAAAGAATTTTCCGGCAGACGGCGGACGGGAGAAGTGTGTGGATACGCTGCGTATCGATCGGATCAATCGGCCGAAGGAGTCAACCCCGCTGACCGTGGTCACGGTGGACCTTCCGCAACTGACCGATGGCCCGGCACTCGATCGGGTCCGTCAGGACGTTGTTGGCCTGATCGCGGAAAATCCCGGCATCGATCTGCTCGTCGACCTGAGCGGCGTCGGTTTTCTCTCCAGTTCCGCCATCGGGATGCTGGGCATGGTTCACCGAAAGGCCTGGGGTTCGAAGGGCCGGATGAAACTCTGCGGAATCCACCCGGAGGTGATGGAGGTGCTGAAAATCACACGACTCGACACCGTGTTCGACATCCTCGGCCCCCGTGCCGACGCGATCGCCCAATTCTGAGTCCCGCCTTGGCTTCTCTCCCCGGGCGATTGAAGCGTGGGGATGATCCTCTCAGCCCAGTTCCTTCTTTCCCCGTGGCATCGGCTGCTTCCCTTGGTTTGCTCCACCCCCAGATTCGCTCCCTCTGGAAGTGGTGCAGTTCAGGGGTCAGGTCTGGAGCGGAGGGCATGGGATTCGAACCCACAACCGATTTCTCGGCATCTGATTTCGAGTCAGACCGCTGGCCAATTCGCTTACCCTCCGAATTGCCTTGAAGGGAAGTCTAACGTAACCGTTTTCCCGCGGCCACAGCCCTGAGGAAACTGGTCGAAAAGACTCCATTTTCACGACGCCCCCCACAGCTGGGGCGAAAGCAGTCCAGCCAACTCTTCCGTGCCCATTCGTTACGACGACGGGGCCTCTGCTTAGGACTGATGGGGTGATCGAAGGGACGACGAAAATCTCCGGAGATGGGCGGGTGACCCAACAGGAGCCAATTCAGATCGATCGGGTGACCAGACCCAGGGAGGCAAGGCCGCTGACCGTGACCACGGTCACCTTCCGCAGCTGACCGACGGCTCATCGCTCGATCGGATTCAGCGTGACGTCCTCGGGGTGCTGAAAATCACCCGCCTCGACACGCTGTTCGACATTCTCGGCCCCAGGGCCGAGGCGGTCGCCAAATTCTGAGCCCCGCTGAGCCCCGGCACGAGCCGCTTGAAGCAGGGCATGTGGAGCGGTAGGTTGGCCCGGGAATTCGGCCCGGTTCTCCCGGTCCGCCATTCAGGGTTCGCATTCCACCAACCGGCATGAACGCTGCTTTGAAAGACTCAATTCGTCGGCCCTCCGACTCCCGCGAATCCATTCTTCTCACCGGCGGCACGGGCCTGCTCGGTTCCTATCTCGTGCGGGATCTTCTGCTGGCGGGCCGCAGCCTCGCCCTGATCGTCCGCCGCGACCGCAAGCGGTCGCCCGAGAGTCGGGTCGATGCCGTCGTCCGTCAGTGGGAGGACGCAACAGATACCGAACTGCCCAGGCCGGTGGTTCTGGCAGGCGATCTGACAAAACCGCTCTGCGGACTCGACGAGGAGAGTCGGGCCTGGGTCCGCTGGAACTGTTCGACCCTGCTCAACAACGCTGCCTCGCTCACGTTTCGGGGCAGCGACCCGCAGGCCGAACCCTGGCTGACCAACGTCGCCGGAACCCAGCATGTTCTCGATCTCGCCCACGACACGGAGATCGAACATTTCCATCATGTTTCCACGGCCTATGTCTGCGGACTCCGGAGCGGCAGGGTCGCCGAGCAGGATCTCGATCAGGGCCAGGAGTTCGGCAACGACTACGAGAGAAGTAAGGTCGAGGCCGAGAAGCGGGTGCGGGAGGCCGACCATCTGGCGACTGCAACCGTCTATCGTCCCTCGATCATCGTCGGCGATTCCCGGACCGGCTACACGTCGACCTACCATGGATTCTTCGCCGGCCTCCGACTCGGCCACACTTTGCTGACCCGCGTGGTGAAGGGCTCGACGAGCGGCCCCGCCCTGCTCTCGCTGCTCGGCGTGAACCAGTCTGATCGGAAGAATTTCGTCCCGGTCGATTGGGTGTCGGCGATGATCGCCCATGCCGTTCAGACCCCGGAGGCCCGCGGTCGCACCTTGCATCTGACCCACCCGGACCCGCTCTCGATGCACACGGTCGGCAGCGTCATCCAGGAGGCGGTGGAGACCTTCTCAGACGCCGCCTCGCCCGATGACCCCGACCTCTGCGACGAGGAGTGGTTCGCCGACAACCTGAGGTCCCAACTCGACGTCTATCAGAGCTACTTCCGCAACGACCCCGACTTCGACCGTCACAACACGATCTCCGTCGCAGGCCATATTCCCTGCCCCGCACTCGATCGGCAGACGCTCCTGCGAATGTCGCGGTTTGCAATCGAAACCGACTTCGGACGTCGCTCGCACAGCCCCCCGAAAACTGCCGGAGTCGCGGCCGTGTGAGACCGCCGCCTGAAAGCGGCAACACGCACATTACCCATCGAAGGCTCCGCATGGAGGTGGCCACGAGATGCAATCTCTGCTCACCCCATTCGAAACCTACATGCTCCTCGATGAGACTCCATCCCATCCGATGGAGTTTTTCTATCGTCTGCGGTTCGACGGGCCGCTCGATCCGGGGAGCGTGAACGACGCCGCTGCGAGGGCCGTCGCCCGACATCCGCTGCTCGGCAGCCGAATCGAGTGGGGACGGGCGGCACGCCCCCGGTTCCTGCCGCTCGAACAGAGACGGATCGCCGCCGAGATCATCCAGACGGCCACGGTCGCCGAGTGCGAGAGCCTGCCGCGAATCCCGCCGCTCGACCTCTCCGCAGGACCGCTGGTACGGATCGTGGCCGTTGCCGGTCCGCAGATCGATGGCAACCCGTCCGGCCCGAGGGAGATCATCGCCCAGTTTCACCACGTCGCCTGCGACGGGCTCGGGGCGCTCGCATTTCTTGCCGATCTCCTGGAACTGATCGCCTCGAACCTGCTGGACCGCGCTCCCGACCTCGAGCCGATCGATCCGAGTCGGCTTGCCAGGCGGGGCCGCTACGGGCTCGACGCCTGGAAACTGCTCCGCTCGCTGCCGGCACAGGCCCGCGGCCTGGAAGGCGTCTGGAAGTTTATCCGCCATCGTCCGGGCAGGTTTCCGCCCGACCTCGGGGCGACGGGCGTCGCGAGGGAACTCGCCGCGGTGTCATCGGCCTACTCCAACGTCGAGGCAGCCGCGCTCCGCCGGGCTGCTGCCGCTGCCGGTCTGTCGCTCAACGAGATCGCCACAGCCGCCCTCTTCACCGCCCTCGCCGCGGAGGTTCTTTCCCCCGCCTCGGCGGGCGGAACTGCCGAGGTGATCCGGCTCTCGATCCCGATGAATCTCCGCCAGGCGGCCGACCGGCGGATGCCGGCTGCGAACGTCGTCAGCATGATCTTTCTCGATCGCACGGCCGCCCAGATCGCCGACCGCGAGGGGCTGCTCCGCTCGATCCACGAGGAGATGCAGCTCATCAAGGACAACGGACTTGGAATGACATTCATCCACACGCTCGCCGCGGCCCGCTGCGGTCCCGGCGGCATCGCCGCCCTGGTCCGCAGCCGTTCCACAGCCGCGACGGCCCTGTTTACGAACCTGGGCCGGATCTTTCGCCGCGCCGACAGGCGGCTGGCACGCGAGGGTCGCACGGCGACTGTCAGCCTGGGACCGGTACGGCTGGTCGCCGTCGACGGGTTCGCACCGCTCAGGCGAGGCACGCCGCTCGCCATGGCAGCCATCGAGTATGGGGGCAGCCTTGGGTTCACGATCCGCTTCGATCCGACGGTGATCTCAGGGGAACGCGCCCGCCGGATTCGCGACGGCTTCGACGCGGCCATGCGCCGCTCGCTCGTCGGCCTTCGAGCGGAGGCCGTCGTATGACTCCGCTCGACATCGCCTGCATCGCCATGCTGATCGTGATCACGGTCACCCAGGTGGTCCTCGTCGCCCGGTTCGCCACGATCTGCGGTTGGCAGGCAGAACGGCCCGACGGATCGGTGCCGCAGCCGGGAGACGAGGGAAAGGCCTGCCTGACGCCGGCCCGGATCGTGCTCTGCCTGCGGGGCAGCGATCCGTTTCTTGGCGACACGCTGCGGGCCGCAGCGGTCCAGGACCATCCAGACTATGAACTGCGGGTGATCGTCGATTCGGAATGCGACCCGGCCTGGCAGCAGACCCGCGAAGCCCTGGCCGAAGTGGACCTGCGTTGCCGCCTGATCATCGAGCCGCTCGAGGGCCGCCCGACGACCGCCAGCCTGAAGTGCGCCAGCCTGCTGCAGGGCCTTGATGACGCCGAGGCATCGACCGCGATGGTGGCCCTCCTCGATGCCGACGTCGTGCCTTCCAAAGCCTGGCTGCGGACGCTCGCCGAGACGCTCGCCGACGATCATCGTTGCGGCGTGGCAACGGGCAACCGCTGGTATGCTCCACCCGACGCCAGTCCTGGGTCGTGGACCCGCGCCGGCTGGAACGCAGGCGCGCTTGTTCAGATGGTCTGCTTCGGGATCCCCTGGGGGGGCACGCTCGCATTTCGCAGCGATCTCCTCGAGGCGGCCGGCCTGCGGGCCAAGTGGTCCGCCTCGTTCTGCGAGGACACGCTGCTTCCCCAGGCGCTCCGTGGAATCGGTCGGAAGGTCACGTTCGTGCCCTCCCTGATCGCCGTCAACCGGGAACATGTCCGACTGCCGGCGCTCTTCGAGTGGGTGGCGAGGCAGCTGCTCACCGCCCGCCTCTACCATCCGGCCTGGCCGACCGTGGCGGTGTTCGGTCTCTCGGCCCCGATCACCGTTCTGGCGACCGCGGTGGCCGCGATGAGCGCCGCCACCCGCGGAGACCTCTCAACGCTGGGCTGGCTGCTCGGGGCACTGTTCGGTTTTCTGATCTCGCTCCCCACGCTCTTCATCTGGATCAGGGCGGTCGTTCACCGGTCGGTCGGGGCCCGTCCTCGGAGAATGCCCCTCTCTTTGCTGCTCTGGGGAGTGCTCTCGGCGCAGTGCCTCTACGCGGCCGCGCTGCTCAAGGCGATGGCGATGCGTTCGGCCCAGTGGCGGGGCGTCACCTATGCGATCGAAGGGCCGTGGCGGATCCGGTTGGTTCGCGACGCAGCCCACCTGAAAACGCCCCCCCGCCCGGCCCCGCTTCATTCGATCTAGCGGGCGGTGGATCAAGGAATCCGCCGCCGGTTCCAGTTTTGCCGCCGCTGCCGGCAACGACAGGGCCGGCAGCCGGAACTGCGAGACCGGTTTCCTTCCGGCCGATACTTTCCTGTCGGGCAGCCGCAGTCGGCAGCGATCAGACCTCACCCGTACCGGGAGCATGACAATGGCGAAGAAAAACACCTGGCGGATCGTGACCCGCGGCCCTGACGGCGAACTCGTGATCCGCGACTTCGACACGCCGGAACCGATCCTCCGCAGCCACCTGCAGGTGGGCACAGACGACTGCAGCACCGACCTCGAACTGCGGGGTGCGCCGGTTTTTCGCTCCCTGATCGGCCCGATGCCGGAGGGTGCGAACGTGGTTCGCTACGAGGCACCGGAGGTTTTCGAGGAGTTGACCAAGGAGTGGGCCATGCCGCGGGCTCCACGCCGTCGCTCCCGGAAGTCGGCCGCACCGCAGGATGCGGCCGAATAGCGAGCACCGGATACCGACCCTTCAGCCCCCCCGCGGCCGATCACTGCCACCATTGCCGCATCCGACCGATCACTCCGGCAGGACCGGACTGCTCTGGCCGGCCGGCTGGAGCGGGCCCGGCTGGCGGCAGGGCAAGGGCGGCTGCCTGAGCCGGCACGAAGGCCCGGAGAAACCGCGGCCAATGGCCGTCGATCTGGGTGAGGCAGCCGCCGACGTCGCCCGCTGCCAGGCGTTCCTCGGCTGCGGCCAACTGCCTCGAGAGCCCCACCCGCTGCGATTCGTCGAAGGCCAGATCGAAAACCCGCACATCGTCAATCTCGACACCCCCGGGGCCGAGCAGGTCGAGCCGAACCCGAAGCGACTCGATGCCCTGGGTCGGCAGGTCATCGACCTGGAGCACGAACTGCGACCAGGCCGCCCCGATCGGCATCGCGGCCCCGCTTCCGACCGCAGCGAACCGGTAATACTCGACGTCGTTCCTCACGCCCTCGATCGCGATCCGCAGCGGCGGCTGCGGGTCTGAGGGTGATATCCGCAGCCAGACCGCGACGCTGATCCGGCCCGTCAGCGGTGGCCTGAATGGATTGCTGCGGACCGTGGCAAGCCCGTTGGTCGAGCCAAACCGCAACGCCTTGCCAGTCGCCGGTGGACGGCCGGCGACGAGTTTCACATCACCCCGCCGGGGCTCGAGCAGGTCCCAGCCGGGCAGCACGCCGCCGAGTTCGGGCAGATCGAATCCGGGGTTGTCGAGCACGGCCAGCGGGACCGCCATCTCGAGTGCCGCCCTGCGGCCGCGGAGATCGGTCAGCAGCCTCGCGACGGCGTCCCGCACCGAGTCGTCGAAGACGACCGCCGCCTGCCGAACGCCCGTCACCCCCTCGATGACGATCGTTCTGGTCTCCCAGGCACCGAGGCCGACACCGCAGCCGCCGCCCGCACCGATCGGCAGCGCCGCATGCGTCACTGCATCGACCACCCCGAGCGGCGTTCCGTCACAGGCCAGTTCCGCCCTGCAGGGCACCCCGCAGGCATTCGCCAGCGACACCCAGAGCCCGGCCTCGCCAGATCGCGTGCGGACGACGAGCGGCGCAGGCGTTCCAGCCACGGTCTCGATTCCGGCGGGCAAGAGTTCCAGTCCGCGACGACGGCCGGCGTCGTCATCGTCTCCCAGACGGTGCAGCGACGCCATCTCGAAGACCGCCTGCAGATCGGCGGCCACGAGCGATTCCGCCAGTCCGCGGCCCCGCTGCCTCCCCACCGCGAGCACCGGCACCGACACCGGCTCCACCTCCGTTGAGGTGAACGGTCCGTGGGGCAGAACAGGGCGAACATCGACGGCAACCGGGGTCTCGACGAGCATGGCCGCCTGTCGGACAGCCGCTCTGGTGGCGTCCGCAACACGGAGCGATCGATTGGCATTTTCCACGATGCCGCGTTCGACGATGTCGGCCGTCGCCTCGTGGACCTGCGGCGCAAGATAGACGATCCGCCCCTCGGCCGTGATCAGCCCGGGGTCGATGCCGATCTCACGCAGAATCCCTGCCCCCAGTCCGGGGATCGAAAGTGCGGGCCGAAACCGCTCTGCAAGCAGCCCTTGGGAAAACAGCGTCGTCGGTCCCAGCGAGAGCGTCCAGGCGGGATTGCGGGCGGCGATCGTGGCTGAGATTCTGCCGAAAAACCTGGCCAACTCCGCCTCGCGCCATGCCATCCACTGCTCCCGCAGCGGCCCTTCGACGAGCGCCGCACGTCCGGCGAACCGACTGCCGTCGACGGTTCCCAGAACTGGCCGGACAAGCGGTTGCGACTCCTCTGCGACCGCGGCGGCGAAGCGTCCGAACGTCGCATCATCGAGCCCCCAGGCGAGCCCCGGAAGGTGCAGCCAACCGTCGTGCGGCAGCAGGATCGCGATCCCGGTGACGGAGTCCGTAGCCCGCAGACGGTCTGCCAGCTCGGCGACCACTGCATCGACCGCATCCTGCACCCGCGGATCGAGCGGGTTGTATCTCGGCGACCGGTGGCCACCGGCACCGCCATGCGGCCGGCCGTCGCTGCCCAGGCAGAGAATTCCATCAGCACCGGCTTCACGGCGGTCAATGAACCGTTCGAGCACGGGCATGGCGCCATTGAAGACGACGGCCGGCACGATCCGCAGCCGTTTCCGGGAGTAGACCCTGCCGAGCACCTCGAGCATGTCCTTTGGCGTCGGATCGAGGGAGGCGTCGGCGGAGCCCCCGCTGTCCCAGCGTGGCGCATATCCTGTCAGCCGACTGGGCCAGATCGCGGCGCCCTCGCCATAGACAGGGATCATCGCGCCGGCCAATCCCTGTGCGGCGGTCCATTCGGCCGAGCGCTGGATGCCGCCGAGCATCCCGTTCCAGTCGGCGGATGGTCGGCCGGATGCCGCGTCGATCCGCTCCGCCGCCCCGAACATCCGAAACTCCGGGCTCGCCAGATGGAGATATGTCGGCCGCATGGGCAGAACATCTCCAGCCTGCTGCCTCGAACGTGCGACCGGCAGCGTCTCGGGGCCGGCCAGCACCCGCAGCCTGCCGAAGGTTGCCGCCGAACGGGGGGAAAGGTTGCTCACGAGCACGAGCGGGGAGCGGGTCTGCGGCCAAAACACGAAGCGGTGCGTTCCGAGTCGGGCCGCGGGCGATCCACCATCGACGTTCGGCAGCAGATCCTGCTCCACCTCGAAGCCGCTCCCCCCAGTGGATCGCACGACGGCTCCCGTCTGCTCGAGGATCGTAACGCCGATGATCGCCTCCTGATCGAGCGGATACTCGATCTCCACGAGGTGCGGCATGCCCGGCTCGACCGCGCCGAGGGCCACTCCTTCCCAGACAGACTCCTCGCCCGCGGCGGGCGGGAGTTTCAGCATCGGACCGAGCGGGTGCGATTCGAGCGTCGAATGGCCGACGGCCAGCAGACCTGTCAGCCGCGGCACCATCGAGTTCATCGAGGGAAACTTCGGCACCGGCACATGCGGGAGCGTCACACCTCCAAGCGGCAGGCTTGGAAGTGACGGAGTCGGGATCGGCATCTTCGGGAGCGAAAACGATGGCCGGGGGAGTTTGGGCAGCGGCACGCCCGCCGCCGCGATCGTGGTCATGCCCATGCCTGGCAGTCGACGCAGCCGTTCGAGCAGCTTGGGGCTCCCCGGATCGAGTTCGTAGAGCAGCTTCCAGTCGGCGACGTTCCTCGGAACGGGAGCCAGATCGGCGACCGCGACCAGCTGAATCGTCCTCGCAGCAGTGGCCCGCGACCAGCGGATTCCGCCCCGCTCGACGATCTCCAGGCTGATGTCATAGCCCCCCTCCTCGGCCGGCAGCGGAACAGCCAGCACGACGGGCTCGTAGGCCTGCGGTCCCGCCTCCGCAGCAGAAGGCCTTTCCTTGAGCACGACCGACTGGGAGTGCAGGTCTGATCCGCCATCCCGAGCGATCAGCCGGAGTCGGAGTTCCGGAGCGGTGACAGCCGCGAGCCGCCGCGGCATCAAGGGATGCACCGCCAACCGAACCGTCTCGCCGGCGCGATAGACGCCCGGATGGTCTCCGGGGAGCGAGACCCGCAGTTCGTCGCCCGGTGCCCGCTTCAGCGAGAGCCTGTTGCCGGCGGTGTCGAGCGGTTGCTGGAGGGGCGTGTCGAGCAGATCGGCGACCGCCGTCTCGATGACGACGGGCGGCTCGCCCCCCTCGGCGGGTCCGAGTTCGACCCGCAATCTGGCCCGGCTCCAGTCGGCCACCCGGATCTCGACCCCGTTCAGATCGAGTCCACGGGGCTCGTGAACATGGATCGCGTCGCCATCGGCATGGAGCGTTGCAGCAGCCAGCGGGTCGGTCGAAAGCATCCGCCATTCCGGCTCGACGGCCGACGCACCATCCGCCACCCCCGCGCCGGCCGTTTCGTCGAGCAACCGGATCGCTCCCCGGCGTGCGATCGGCTTGCCGCCTCCCCAGACAATCCGGATCGCCACGGGCGGCTCGGCTGCACCGGTCGGAAATCCTTCCGGCAGTCCTTCAGCGATTCCAGCCGACGGAGCCAGCAGGAGATGGACGGCGAGCGTCAGCTGCAGCCAGGCCGTCGCCCGGACGCCACACCCGGCTGGATGGGACGCCTGTTCGACACGCATCCTGAAGGGTGCAGGACGGGCCATGAACCAGCGACGGCGTGGGGGAGACAAAATGGGCGGGGATCATATCGGCCCGCGCCGCTGCTGGAAAGGCGATTTCGCCGTCGCATTTACCGCTGAAAACAGTCCGATTTCAGCATCGATTCCAGCTCCTCGACGATTGCCGGACAGCGATCCGCCACGTCGCAGAGTTCGAAGAAGTCGTCGGGCTTGGCATAGAGCCGCGGGAGCCGGTGGTCCTCCCGACCGGGACGGTCGACGACGAGATGCCAGTCCGGGGTCACGATCGCTGCCGATGCCCCGGCATCGATCAGGATTCGATCCCGGCCGGGAAATGCCCATTCGTCGAACAGCTTTGCGGCTGGCCCCGGAGTCGGCGACGGGAAGCCGGCCTTCGGGGGGACGAGGTCGAGGAGGATGTCGGCCAGGTCTGCGGGTGTTGTCAGGCCACCGCACCGCTGTCCTGCCATGCGGCCACCGGGATCGACGAGAATTCCCGGCAGATGGGCCCATTCGCCGAATGGCTGGCCGGGGTCTGAATCCTCCGGCCCGCAGCCGACAAGACCATGCAGCCCCAGCGGCATCCCACGCAGACCGATGAACAGCACCCCATGCGGCCCGGCGGCACCATCCTTCGCCTCGGCAAACAGCCCCCCCAGGCAACGATCGAGGAGCGTCAATTGGCCGGCGAACACCTGCCGCGCACCCATGATCCGATCGGGGTCGGTATCGCGATCGACATCGAACCGCGGCAGGCTGGAACCTGCCGGCGGCGGCGGATCGTCGGGGTCGAGATAGATCCCACGGTAGGCCTCGGGGGCGTCCCAGGACGCGGCCAGACTGCCCGCATGCATCCAGATCAGGCGATGCCTTCCAGCGGCCATCAGCTCCCTCGCAGCCTGCACGAGCCTGCCGATGTTGGTTGCCGAATCGTCCGCCGCCAACGTTTCGCTGGCCCGGCGGGGCACCTCGACAAGGTCTACGCCGGGCTCCCGCTGGGGGAGTGACGGGTCGTCGGTGACAATCGCAGCCTGCCAGCCTGCCGCGGCGACGCGGCGCCAGAGTTCGCCGGCCGAGGAGACCGTCGCCAGCACGGCCCGCGGATCGAGCGAGGGTGTCAGCAACCGGTCGAAGGCGACGCCATCGGCCGCGAGTCCGTCGATCGCCGGAGTCGAGACCCAGGTCGCGCCCCAGGCGGCGAGCATCCAGGCAGGCAGCCGGTCGATCGTGACGACGAGGAGTCTGCCCGACGTGGGGCGTTCGGGTTTGCCTTCCTGGAGCGGATTCGGCGATGCTGACACGGCTTTCATCCCCGTCGGTTTCCCTCTTTTGAACCCGCATGGCAGCCGACCCACACCACTACCGCACCCAGCCGGCAGCCACCTCGGCGATGCCGCCCGGGATCCCGTACATCGTCGGCAACGAGGCGGCGGAGCGGTTCTCGTTTTACGGCATGAAGACGATCCTCGTCGTCTTCATGACCCAGTATCTCATTTCCAGTTCCGGCCGTCCCGATTTCATGACCGAGACGGAAGCTCGGGAGTGGATGCACCTGTTCGTGGCCAGCGCCTACTTCTTCCCAATTCTCGGCGGCATCCTTGCCGACGCCTTCCTCGGCAAGTATCTGACCATCCTTCTGCTCTCGGTCGTCTACTGTCTCGGCCATCTCTGTCTGGCCCTGATGGACATGCCGGAGCCGTTCCTGGCGGCGACGCTCGAGCCCCGGGGCTGGCTGCTGGCGGGACTGGCGCTCGTGGCGGTCGGCTCGGGTGGCATCAAGCCCTGCGTCTCGGCCCACGTGGGCGATCAGTTCGGCCGGTCCAACCGCCACCTCCTCGAGCAGGTCTTCGGCTGGTTCTACTTCGCGATCAACTTTGGATCCTTTTTCTCCACGCTGCTGACGCCCTGGCTGCTGGCCCATGTCGGCGCCGGCTGGGCGTTCGGTGTTCCAGGGATCCTGATGGCGATCGCGACGCTCGTCTTCTGGCTGGGACGGAACCGCTTCGTCCACGTGCCTCCCCGCGGAGCGGGCTACTTCGCGGAGACGTTCGGCCCCGAGGGTCTCTCGGCGATCGGCAGGCTCGTGCCTCTCTACCTGCTCGTGGCGGTCTTCTGGTCGCTCTACGATCAGACCGGCGGCGCCTGGGTGCAGCAGGCCCAGCGTATGGACCGACGGTTTTTCGGCGTCGACTGGCTGGAGAGCCAGATTCAGGCGATCAATCCGCTGCTCGTGCTCGCATTCATCCCCCTGTTTGGAGCCGTCATCTACCCGACCGTGGGCCGGTTCCTCGACTTCACGCCGCTGCGACGGATCCTCGTCGGCTTCGGGCTCGCGGTCGCCGCATTCGCCATCTCGGCGACGGCACAGCAGCTGATCGACGCCGAATCGACCAGGCTCGCCGCGGCGGACCTCGGGCCGGAGGCGGCCCGCTGGCCCTCGGTCGGCTGGCAGTTGCTGGCCTACGTCGTGATCACCGCCGCCGAGGTGCTGGTCTCGATCACCTGCCTCGAATTCAGCTACACGCAGGCCCCGCCCCAGATGAAGTCGCTGGTGATGAGCCTCTATCTGCTCAGCGTTTCCCTGGGAAACCTGTTCACGGCCGCGGTCAACATCCTGACCCGCGATGCGGCAGGCAATTCGACCCTGACGGGGGCCTCGTATTACTGGTTTTTCACCGGCTGCATGACGCTGGCGACACTCCTGCTGATTCCTGTAGTCTGGGGATTCAAACCCCGTGAGTACCTCCAGCAGGAGGCCGACGGGACCCCATGAGACGACCACGCGAGGATCGCATGCCACGTTTTTCCAGTCGGCTGGCCGGCCGCCGCTCGTTCCTTTCCAGCTCGGCGGCCCTCGCCGGCAGTCTGGTGGTCGCTCCAATCAGCGGTCTGGCCCTCGATGCAGAGCCGGCGAAGACCCCCCCCTTTCGAATCTCGCTCGCCGAATGGTCGCTCCACCAGACGCTGTTGTCCGGCAAGCTCGACAATCTCGACTTCCCCAAGGTGGCCAAGCAGCAGTTTGGCATCGAGGCGGTCGAGTACGTCAACCAGTTCTTCAAGGACAAGGCCAAGGACGCGGACTACCTCGCCGAACTCGCCAAGCGTGCCGAGGACGAGGGCGTCACCAACCTGCTGATCATGTGCGACGGACTGGGCGATCTCGGCGACCCCGACGCCAAGGAGCGGGCCCGCGCGATTGAAAACCACTTTCCCTGGGTCGAGGCGGCGAAGCGGCTGGGGTGCCATGCGATCCGCGTCAACGCGGCGAGCAAGGGCCCGTTCGAGGAACAGCAGAAACTCGCGGCCGACGGGCTTTCCAGGCTCTCCGAGTTTGCGGCCCAGATGGGGATGTCGGTGATCGTGGAGAACCACGGCGGTCTGTCGAGCAATGGTGAATGGCTGGCGGGGGTGATGAAGAAGGTCGACAGACAGAACTGCGGCACGCTGCCCGACTTCGGCAACTTCCACGACTACGACCGCTATCTCGGCGTTGAACAGCTGATGCCGTTCGCCAAGGGGGTGAGCGCCAAGAGCCACGAGTTCGATGCCGAGGGCAACGAGGTCCGGACCGACTACCGCAAGATGATGAAGATCGTGCTCGATGCCGGCTATCGGGGCTGGGTGGGCATCGAGTACGAGGGCAAGGCGCTGCCTGAGCCCGATGGCATCCTGGCGACGAAGCGACTGCTCGAACGGGTCCGCGGCGAATGGACCGCCTGACGAATGCCG
>CAMDFJ010000044.1 GCA_945897435.1 Candidatus Kuenenia stuttgartensis
TTCCGAGTGCCGGATGGATCGCGGTATGGCCGCCCTCCGGCGAGCCGATGCCCCACGGGCTGCCGACGTCGTCGTCGGAGGCCACGAGCGCGTTGTTGCGGCCCTTGCGGTACGACCTGCCGATCGGATGGATCGGCGTCAGATAGAGCACGTCGAAGCCCATCCCGCGAACGTAGTCGAGCCGGTCGGTGAGGTCGGCGAACGTGCCGTGGACACCGGGCGTGCGGCCCCATGATCGCGGGAACAATTCATACCAGGCGCTGAACCTGGCCTTCTCGCGGTCGACCCAGATCGGTCGCGGGGGATCGAGCCGAGTCTCGTCGCGGCGGTCTGCATAGAGGGTCATCAGTTCCCGCAGTCGCTCGCTTCGGGCCGTTTCGGCCCAGGCCTCGGACCGCAGTCGGGCCGCCAAAGAATCGATCTCGCGGGCCAGCGCCGGCGGCGCCGCATGGGCGGCCGCAGCGATCATCTGGCTGCCGGCGATCAGTTCGACGCCGAGTTCCTCTCCCGCCGCCTCCCGGCGGCCGAGATCGCGGAGCCAGGTGGCGAAGAGATCGATGCGGGCGGCGACGACGACCTGCCAGAGGCCGATCCGGTCGGCGATGAACGAAGCGGTCCAGCGGTCGTTCCCCTGGCATGTCATCGGAATCGCCGCCCACTGGCCGCTTTCGCCATGTCGCACGAGCAGCCGGCATTCGAGTTCCTCGTGGCCGTCGCAGATCACGTCGGCCTCGACCTCGACCAGGTCCCCCCGAATCCGCTTGGCCGGAAAGCGGCCGCCGTCGACCTCGGGTGCGACCCGATCGATCACCACCCGTCGACGCAGCAGGCTGGGCAGTTCTGGAGTTCGCTCGAGCACGGGGCTCTCCGATGGGCGGTGGCTGGAACAGGCGGGAAGTGTAAAGATTCAGGCCCCGCCCCGGCGACTGGATTTTTGGCTTTGGGATCTCCTGCTGTGAGCCACTCCTCCGACGCCCCAAACGGTTGGCTCACGCTCGCGATCGAGGTGCCGGTCGGCGGCCGGCGTCGCTCGGCCACGCTCTGCGTCCCGGTCGCCGCTCCGCCGGTTGGCGGCTGGCCGCTCGTGATCGCATTTCACGGCGGCCAGAGCCACCCCGAGATGATGCGGCGGTTCTCCGGCCTCGACGCCCTCGCCGCCGCGGGGCGGGCCATCGTGGCCTATCCTGCCGGAACGGGCTCCCGCGAGAGCCTGCTCACCTGGAACGGCGGCAACTGCTGCGGCGAGGCGCTCGCCGATGCGTCGGACGACGTGGCATTTGTGGACGCCCTCATCGACGCACTGGAATCGAGCCAGCCGGTCGACTCCGGCCGTGTCCATGTCACAGGGATGTCGAACGGTGCGATGATGGCCTATCGGGCCGGGGCCGAGCTCGCCGGGCGGATCGCCTCCGTGGCCGCGGTGGCCGGGCCGCTCGCACTTGGATCGATCGCTCCACTGCGGGCCGTGCCGATCCTCCACTTCCATGGCACGCTCGACCAGTTCACGCCGCTCGAAGGAGGCATCGGCCGCCGCAGTGTGACGCGGGTCAGCCATCGCCCGGTGCTCGAGGGCATTCTCGACTGGGTCCATGCAAACGGCTGCCCCACGAACTGGTCCGTGGAACAGCTGCCCTGCAGCGACGAGGGCATCGCCATCGAGCGGTTCACCTGGGGGCCCGGCCGCGATGGCAGCGAGGTGGTTTTTGTCCGGCTCGAGGGGGGCGGCCACACCTGGCCAGGCCGCCGGCCCGACTCGTTCTTCCTCGGCCCCTCGGCCTTGTCGCTCGACGCCAACGAGATCATCTGGGAGTTCTTCGCCCGGCATCCATTGCACTCACCGCCCTGAGGCTCGACCAATCTCCCTCCCCTGCCGCGGACGGTAGGCACTGCAGCCCACCCCATCGATCCGGTCGTACGTGTCGCAGACCCCGAGCATTGTCTCCGCGCCACCGAGCAGCAGGGCACCGTCGGGGCGGAGGATCATGTGCATCTTTGCGAGGATCGCGGCCCGCGTTGGGACGTCGAAATAGATGAGCACGTTCCGCAGGAAGGCAATGTCGCAAGGCGGCACACCCTGCCAGGGATCGAGGAGGTTCATGTGGCGGAATTCGACATACCTCCGGCAATCCTGGGAAATGCTCCACTTTCCCTGGAAGCGGACAAAGTACTTGTCGCGGAGTTCCACCGGCAGACCGCGGGCCGTCTCGTGGTCGTTGTAGAGCCCCTCCCGAGCCCGGGCGAGGACCGGCTCCGAGATGTCGGTGGCCAGGATCCGCACCGACCAGCCGGCAAGCGCCTCGCGAAAGTGCTCGTTCAAGAGCATGGCGAGGCTGTATGCCTCCTGTCCCGAAGAGGCGGCGGCTGACCAGATCACCAGATGCCGAGCCAAGGCCCGCCGTCTGATGAGTTCAGGAAGGAGCCGCTTGACGGCCTCGAACGGCGAGCGGTCGCGGAAGAACGACGTCTCGTGCGTCATCATCGCGTTCAGGAAATCCTGCTCAATCGCCGGCTCGCGAGAGCTCCGGACCCTCTCGACGAGCGTCTCAAAGTCGGGGATGCCTCGTTGCCGGAGCACCGGCAGCAGCCTGGCCTCGACGAGGTAGGCCTTCGACTGGTCTATCACGACACCGCTGCGACGCTTGAGGAACGTCGAGAGGAATGACATCTGCTGGGGGGTGACCTTCAAGGGCTGATCGACTCCGGAACCGTTCCAATCCTCAGCCGCGCCGCCGCAACCGCATCGCCACCTCGACCCCGAGCTGCCCAAGCGGCAGCACCGCCTCGGCCAGGCCAGCCCGGGCGACATGTCCCGGCATCCCCCAGACCACGCTCGTCATCTCGTCCTGGGCGAGAATCGCCCCGCCGGCGGCGATGACCGCCTCGCTTCCCTTGAGCCCGTCCTTTCCCATGCCGGTCATGACCACGCCGAGCGTGGCTCCTCCCCAGACTCCTGCCGCTGCCCGGAAAAGAACGTCAGCAGCCGGTCGGCAGGAGTTCTCGGGGAGGCTGTCGTCGAGTTGCGTGACCACCTTTGTGCCCTGCCGGAGGACTTTGAGATGGCGGCCACCGGGGGCGAGCAGGACATCGCCGGGACGGATTTCGTGGCCGTCAGGAGCCTCTCGTACGGGGAGCCCGCAGACCTTCGTGAGTCGTTCGGCGAGGTGGCTGGTGAATACGGCCGGCATGTGCTGGACGATGAGGACGGGAATGCTCGTCGGCGAAACAAACGCCGGGAGAAACTCTGCCAGCGCCACTGGGCCGCCGGTCGATATACCAACGACCACCGCCGCAACCGCCAGGTCACTCCGCGGACGGGGAGGACGTGGAGCCACGATCGTCGGCACCGGTCCGCCGGCAATGACAGCCCGCTGACGGAACTGCTTGAGTTTCGGGATCACGTCCTCACGGATCCGCATTGCCACGTCGTCACTGGTGGCTCCCTTCGGTTTGGCGACATAGTCGTTGGCGCCGGCGACGAGGGCATCGAGGGCCACCTTCGCCCCCCGTTCCGTGAGGGTCGAGAACATCACCACCGGCAGCCTCGGCTGTACCTTGCGTAGTTCACGGAGCATGGTCAGGCCATCCATGACCGGCATCTCGACGTCGAGGAGGACCAGGTCGGGGGCAAGTTCCGCGACCCGGGCAAGCCCCTGCACCCCGTCGGCTGCCGTCCCGACGACGCGCAACTCGGGATCGGCGGAGAGCGTCGCCGAGACGACTCCCCTGATCGCGGCCGAGTCGTCGACGACGAGGATCCGAAGTGGGACCAACGGTTCGACCGCTCCACCGGGACGGATGCCGACGGTCGCCAGCGCCTCGCTGATCGCCGCGGGTGTAAACGGCTTTGCCACGAATGCCCCGGCGCCGCACGAGACCGCCTTTTGGATGACACTCCGATCCTGCTCCGACGACACCACCACCAGAGGCAATCCCTTGAGAGCCGGCAGCGCGCGGATCCTCCCCATCAATGTGAAGCCATCCATCACCGGCATCTGGAGATTGACGGTCACGACGTCGGGCCGGCCGTCGCACGCGAGGACATCGAGCGCCTCACGGCCATCGGCCGCCTGCTTGCATGCAAAGCCGAGGTCGCCAAGAATCTTGGTGAGAATGCTTCGCACCGGCTTCGAATCATCGACGACAAGCGCCCGCATGGCGTCCTTTCCCGGAATTGGTCTGCCCCGGGGGCATCACTCGCGGTACTCCTCCACCAACCGCTGAAGGTTCTGGGCCATCCTCGCCAATTCTCCGCTGGAAAGCTGGGCGTTCGTGGCCCCTTCAGCGGTGTTTTGGGCGGCCTGTGCCACCTGGCCGATGTTTTGGGCAATCTCGGTCGATCCGGACGTCGCCTCGCCGATGTTCCGGCCGATCTCGCTTGTGGTCACGCTCTGCTCTTCGACTGCCGCGGCGATCTTCGTCTGGAGCATATCGATCTTCTCGATCACCGTCACGATCTCGGTGATCGCCATCACAGCCTTCGAGGTATCGGCCTGCATCGCTTCGATCTTCGTGCCGATGTCCTCGGTGGCCTTGGCCGTCTCACGGGCCAGATCCTTGACCTCGTTGGCCACGACAGCAAAGCCCTTTCCTGCCTCTCCGGCCCTGGCCGCCTCGATCGTGGCGTTGAGGGCAAGGAGATTTGTCTGCTCGGCGATCGAGGTGATGACCTTCACCACCTGCCCGATCTCGGCGCTCGAACTGCCGAGTTTGTCCATCGTCTTCGACGTGGCCCGGGCCATCTCAACCGACTGCCTGGCGACCCCCGCCGCATCCTGTGCCGAACGGGCAATCTCGTAGATGCTCTGCACGAGGTTTTCGACGGAGCCTGAAACGGTCCTCGTGTTGGCGCTCACCTGCTCGGCTGCAGCAGACACGAGGTTTGCCTGGGCGGTCGTCTCCTCGGCGGCAGCGCTCATCTGCTGGCTGACGCTGGTCAGTTCCTCGGAGGCACTGGCGAGAGTGTGCGTGTTGTCCTTGATTCCATCCACGAGTTTCGCCTGACGCCTTGATGATCGGCTGAACGAACTGGCGATGCGGGCCGAGAGAAGGGCCACACCGAGGGTCGTGAGGCCAAAAATCCAGCTTGCAAACCGCTTCAGCGCCGAGGTGGGCGCCGAAATCTCGGCCTGGTCGATCTCCGATATGATTGCCCACCGCACGGAGTCGTTTCCAGGACCGTCGCCGGCGTGGACGACGGCCGGTCCCCAGGAGGAGAGCACTGGTTCGCCGCGGTAGTCGAGGGTCGGTCCCGTGCCCGAACCGCCGTGTTCGAAGACGTCCCTCACCGGAGCGGTGTCGACCTTGAACGTCGGATTGCAGATCGTCGTCTTGACCCCGAGTTGGTCGAGGAAGCGGGAGTCGGTGCAAAACATCCGGTCGGGACCGATGGCGTAGGTCTCGCCCGTCTTCCCGAGGCCGAGTGTCTCTCCCACCACCTGATTGATCCGGTCAAGCGGCAGCTGGAAAGCCAGGACGCCGACCACTTTTCGCCCCTCGAGAATCGGCGCGGCAAGGAATCCGGCCGGTTTGTCGTAGGAGGGGAGATACGGGCCGAACTGTCCGAAAAAAACCACATCGCTTCGCCCCGCGGTCGCCGCCTGTCGGAATACCTTTCCGAGGTTGGTCTCCGCGAGCGCACCATTTCGGAGCGACGTTGCGAAGTCGATCTCCTTGAAGACGGTGTAGATGATGTTGCCCGAGTCGGCATCGATCAGGAAGATGTCGTAGAGGCCGAATGTTTTGAGGACATTGCGGAAACGCGGGTGGTGCCGACCGTGGGCCTTGGTGTACGTCGATGCGTCTGAGGCGGCGTCGAGGAGATCCTTCGAACCAAGTTGATTTTCGTTGCGGCAGATGTAAAGGTCTTGGAGCCATACGGCGGTGTCGCTGAGGACGGCCGTGATCCCGTTGACCGAGATGTCCTTGGTGCTCTCGGACTTGTAGCGAGAGACGAATTCGCCTGCATACCACGCCTCGAGATCGCGGCGGGCCTGGGCCTGATTGGCCTCGGTGACGCTGTCGTCCTGAAGCAGTGTCTGGAACCCCCCGCGGAAGTCGGCCAGGGCCGCTTTGGTCGAAGGATCATCGGCGAGGACTTCGAGCTGGTCGCGGAGGCCGGCAAAGTAGCGTTCAACCTGGTTGATCGTGATTTCGCGGACCACCTGAAGCTTGTTCCTGGACTCCTCGTCGAGTGACGCTGATGCGCTCCTGTAGGTGGCGTACCCCATCAGGGCCAGCGGTACAAGCGACACGAGGAGGAGAGAAAGAAGCAGTGGATTGGTTGCGAATGCCACGAGTTCGCCGAGCCATCCGCGACCACCATTCCTGAAACCCGTTGACTGTGCCGTCATCGCAACTTCCTTTCCGTTGCCGTCTCACCCAATCCCGAAAAAATCGCCTCGATCGAAAGCAGATGCACAAGTCCCCCGTGGGCCGCATACACGCCGTCGATGCATTCTCTCTGGCCGCCTTCGACACCAGCCGATGGCTTCTCGATCGTCATCACAGGGACGTCAATCACATCCGCCATCGCGTCAACGATGAGGCTGTATGTCTCTCCACCGGCGGAGAGGACGACATGGATCCCTTCCACCGCCGACGGATCGAAACCGAGCCTCCTCCGCATGTCGATCGCCGGCACGATACGCCCACGCAGGTTGAGCAGGCCGCGAATCGCCGCCGGTCCGCGCGGTACGGGTGTCGTCATCGTTCCGCGGAACACCTCCTGAACAGCGGCAGCATCGACTGCGAAGCTGCGTCCCGCGACGACGAACGTACAGACGCGACGGATCGGGGCAACGGCTGTCGAAACGCTGGTCATGCGGGCACCTGCCGCATCTCACGATCTGCCGCATCAGGAATCGTCGCCCGGACATCGATCACCTCGATGGCCTGGCCATCCACGGCGATCGTTCCCAACACCCCGCGGCCGCTCAGGCCACGATTGATCGGCGACTCGGGCGCCACCACCTCGAGGATCCGCCGCACCCTCAAGCCAACGTCGCCGAGAGTCGGGGTCAGGATCACGGCAATAATGCCGGGCAAATCGAAGGGGGCCGGGGTCCCGCAAAGCAAGGCGTCAATGTCGGCGATCGTGGTCAGGCGGCGCTCGCGGTGAACCACCGCGTGCCCGGCGGCCCGTTGGATTTGATCCCTTGGGAATGTCTCGAGTCGGGCAACGTCTTCGAGCGGCACCGCGACGAGCCTGCCCGCCGGAGACTCACATACCAGATAGCGGTCGAGGATCTCCTCTGCTGCAGTTGCGTCGCCGGTACCATCGGACTGTGGACGGGTCGGAACCTCTGCGGCCTGAGCGATTCCACGCGGATCGAGAATCAACACCACAGCCCCATCACCGCGCACCGTCGCCCCGGCATAGAGGCCGAGGGCCACCAGTGCCGCAACGATCGGCTTGACGACGATGTCCTCGCTCACCGCCACGCTGTCGACGACCAGGCCGAACTCATGGTCGTCGATCCGCAGAACGACGACTGTGCCACGGGGTGTCCTGGAGGCCACGGCACTGTTGGCCAGTGCCTCGATGCCGAACAGATCGCCGAGGAATACCAGCGGCAGAAGCCTTCCCCGCAACCGCATCACAGGAGCCCCTTCGAGCCCCTCGACGGCGACAGCAGAGCCCGTGTTGCCGGCCCGCAGTGAAATCAACTCGCGGACAGCGGCCTGCGGGATGGCGAATCGATGACTGCCGCAGGTGACGATCAGCGCCGGAATGATCGCCAGCGTGAGAGGGATCCGCACGCGGACGATCGTTCCAAGGCCGGGCCGGCTGGCGATGTCGACCGAGCCGCCGATCGCCTCGATGTTCGTTCGCACGACATCCATGCCGACACCACGGCCGGAGACGTCAGTGACCTTCGCCGCCGTGGAAAAACCGGGCTCGAAGATGAATTGGAGAACGCGGTCCTCGGAGAGCATCGCTGCCTGTTCGGCGGTCACCAGGCCCCGTGCGACCGCCTTGTTTCGGACCGCATCGACAGGAATGCCGCCGCCATCATCACGAATTTCGACCGTCACCTGGCCGCTCTCGTGGTATGCCCGTAGCGACAATTTCCCGGCCGCCGATTTGCCTCGTGCCAGACGCACTTCCGGAAGCTCGATGCCATGATCGACGGCATTTCGCACCAGATGTGTGAGCGGATCACGAATCGTTTCGATGAGAGAGCGGTCAAGTTCGGTGTCGGCGCCATCGATCCCGAGTGTCACCTCCTTGCCACAGGTCACGGCGAGGTCGCGGACGATGCGGGGAAACTTGCTGAACACCTGCTCGATCGGCTGCATTCGCGTCTTCAACGCCGCTGCCTGGAGGGAGGCCGTCACGGCGTCGATGCGATGCACCACCTTGAGGAGATCGGGGTGCTCGTCCTGGCCCACTGCGGAGTGGCGGACGGTCGAATCGAGCTGGTTGCGGGCGAGCACGAGTTCGCCAACGAGATCGACGAGTGAACCGAGCAAACCGAGGTCGACGCGGATCGACTGCTCGGTAACGGGCGATTTCTGGGCCCGTGACTGTCCGGCCGCCTGGGAGGACGGCGGTGCGGCCGGCGTGTCAATACGAGGCGGCTGATCGACGACTCCGGGCGACTCGGCTGCGACTGACGGCAGGCTGACTTCCGTCGGCGGACTCATCCGCGTCACGACGATGCCATCACTCTGACGACGCCGGGCCGCCTCGTCAGAAACGCGGGCGAGTTTCTGGGAGAAACCATGGAAATCATCATCCCCCTCTGCTCCGGTCTTTTCGATCCGGTCGAGGATTGAGCGGACGGCATCGACGAGGCTCAGGAGGGCACCGGCAACGTCGTCGTCGAGGTCGATCTTTCCATCGCGGAGTTGGCCGAGAAGATGTTCGCCGCCGTGGGTGATGGCGCCGAGCTTGGCGAACCCGAAAAATCCGCTCGAACCCTTGATGGTGTGGACGGTGCGAAAGATGCTCGCAAGACGCTGCTCGTCCCGCGGATTCACCTCGAGGGCGACAAGATCGCGGTCGAGTTGGTCGAGGTTCTCTGCCGACTCGACGAGGAATTCCCTCACGAATTCTTCGTTGTCGTTCATTGCCATGCCGCTCCTGAATCCACCCTCTGGGGACCCGTGCACCGAACCTTCAACCTACGATACCGTCGGGTTTCGACCGTTTCCCCTCCCGGCCTCCCCTGTCCTGCGGATCGCGACGAATGCAGCGGTCGTACGGGTTCCGCATGCCGATCGGCCGAAGGGCCGCTGCCGACTGGCTGGCAGTGGCCATGGGACTGCAACTATGGCTCTCTGGATTCGGCCCCTCGGCCTTGTCGCTCGCCGCCAACGAGATCATCTGGGAGTTCTTCGCCCGGCATCCGATGCGAACACCGCCAGTTCGGCCGTGAGCCCCGGTCCGAATGCCATCGCCACGCAGGGCGTCGCCGACGGATCCTGTTCGAGCAGTCGTTCGAGGATGAACAGAATCGTCGCGCTCGACATGTTGCCATGCTCGGCGAGCACGGCGTGCGAGACCTCGAGCGCCCCCGGATCGAGCGAGAGCGATTCGGACACGCTGGCGAGCACCCTCGGCCCGCCGGGATGCACCGCCCACGACCGCACCTGCTCCCTGGCCCATCCCTGCCGCGAGAGCAGGTCGTCGACGAGGAGGCCGATCTCCGCTGAGATCGTGCCCGGCACCTGGGCCGAAAGACTCATCTCGAAGCCGTGGTCGCCGATGATCCAGCCCATCTGGTTGGCCGAGTTTGGCAGCACGCGGGAAGCCTGTCCGGCGACATGCCAGGCGGCGGGATCGGCGGCAGGATGGCCGGAGCCCACGCCGACGATCGCCCCCGCCCCGTCGGCGAAGATGCTGTTGGCGACGACGGAGTCGCTCCGCGAGCCGTATTGGAAGTGCAGGCTGCAGAGTTCGACGCAGACGACGAGCACGACCGCATCCGGATCGGCGCCGGCGAAGGCATCGGCAACCCGCAGCGCGTTGAAGCCTCCGTGGCAGCCCATGAAGCCGACGTGGGTCCGGGAAACCGTGGGAGACATCCCCAGCGTCTCGACGAGTTCCAGATCGACGCCCGGGTTGGCGAAGCCGGTGCAGGAGCAGGTCACGAGGTGTGTGACCTCGGCGGCCGCGATGCCGGCCCGGCCCAGTGCAAGCCCCGCCGCCGTGGCCGCGAGACTTCCGGCCTCGGCGGCGTAGCGGGCCATGCGGACCGACGTGGCCGGACCGCTGTCGTCGACCGACGTCACCGGTTTGTAGAAGTCGAGTGAGACGCCGGCGTCATCCGGTGGCTCGAGCAGCACGGAGCCGCGGGTGCGGATCCTCGTCTGCCGATAGATCGCCGCCAGCGTCCGCTCCCGGCCCGGCTCCGCATTGGCGAAGCCGACGGCCAGGGCGACGGCGTCGGTCTGTGAGATTTGTTGCTCCGGGACGGCCGTGCCGATGCCAAGTATCGCAAGACTCATCTGTCCGCCTCCGATCTGACTGCCGCAGGTCCGGCGGAGCGGCCGCCCACCACCCATGGCAGCAGCCTCGCCGCGATCCGCGGCGAAAGCGCCGCCGCCCGCACGGCTCCGGCAACGAGGAGCGGGTGACGGACGGCACGGGCGATCGCACGGCAGCGGGCGTGATGAGCTGCGAACGCGTCTGCGTAGTCATTGCGGTATTTCCCGGCGACCTGTCCGTTGCCGCGACCGATCGGCCTGCCATCGGACCGGCCGCCAATCAACGCGTTGGCGAGGATCCTGGCTGAGGTGAGTGCCCAGCCCATTCCTTCGCCGGTGAACGGCTCGATGTAGCCCGCCGCATCTCCGACGCGGAAGATGCCCGATCCATCGCCCGCGACCAGGGGCGAGACATGCGTCAGCGGTCGGGTGGCCCGGACCGCAGCCGCGAGCAGCGACGGCCTGAGGACGAGCTCGGGTGCGGCCGAGCAGGCATCTGAGACAAGGTCGGCGAGTGCCAGGGCCGACGATCCGGCGGCGGTGATCGCGGTCGCGTCGATGGCCGCTGCGACGTCGATCCGGCCATCCTCGAGTCGGATGAGGCCGACATAGCCCGACCGTCCCACCGCCATGACGAGTTCGCCGCCCGGCAGCGAACCAGCCTCCGGGGCAAGTGTGGCTCCGAGGCCGATGCGACTGGCCGGAAGCTGGCGACGCCGCGGCTGGGACGGGGCTGTCGGCGTCGCTCGAGAGCGGATGCGGACGTGATCTGCGAGGCCTGTGGCAAGGATGCAGAGATCGCCGCGGAGTGTTGCCGAGACGCCCGTCGCGGGGGCTCCGTTCAACTGGACGCGAACCCTGACCTCGTTCGAATCATCCTCGCAGTCGCGCACGCTGCACTGCGGCAGCCATTCGGCGCCGGCATCGATCGCCCGCCGTACGAGCAGTGGGTCGAGAGCCTCGCGGGAGAGCGTGCCGCCGCCCTGCATCGCAATCTGGGCCAGGCCACCGCGGGCGAGGATCCGAACGAGCCTCAAAGGGACGGGCTGTGGATCGGAGGCAGATCGGCCGACGAGTGACTCAAGTTCGGCCATCGCCTGCGGCGACAGGCAGCAGCCGCAGACCTTTGGCCGCGGCATCATGCCCCGGTCGAGAAGCAGCACCCGCAGACCGCCGCGGGACAGCCGGATCGCCGTGGCAGATCCAGCCGGCCCAGCGCCGACGATGATCGCATCCCAGTGGATGCCCGCGGCGGTGGACGGGGTGAGCGTCGCTGGGATCATCCGGCGACTCCGTCGGCTCGTCGCCAGCTGATCAAGGCCCGCTCCGGCCAGACGCGGCGGATGCTGGCGCCGGGAAGCCCCGCGGCGTCGAGGAGGGCGGCATATTCGCTCCGCGTCCGCGCGGCCCGGACCGAGAGCGGTCCGTCGATGCGGGCGACCCGCGACGACGAGAGCACGCCGGTGCCGAGTGTCGCCAGCACGAGGCCGAGCCTGCTCCGAAGCAGATCGGAGATGATGACTCCGATCCGGGCCGCCGCCGCGAGCGACCGCAGGACGTCGATGGCCAGGTCGTCATCCAGATGATGGAGAAAGAGTGAGCTGATGGCGATATCGCAGGCCGGGCAGCCCTCGGCCACCACGTCGCGGACCGCGAATCTGGCCGATCCAATCCCGGCGGTGGCTGCATGGGCCCTGGCCCGCATCACCGCCCGGCCGCTCATGTCGAGCCCGATGATGCTGACGTCCGGCTCGGCAGCGGAAGCCAACCGTCGGTTGAGTCGTCTCGCCAGCGAGACGGTGACATCCCCTCCTCCGCAGGCCACATCGACCAGTTCGAGCGGACGGCCCGAAACCCGCGCCGGCCCGGCGAGTCGCCCGATGGCAGCCGCGAGTTGGCTCGCCGTTCCGGAGAATGCGTTGATCCTTCCAAGAGCGGAAAGTGCGTGCAGGTGCTCGGCCTCGGGGAGCGCCGGATCGTCCATCAACTCAGCCTCACGGCTGGGGGCAACGGACCAGCGGCTCACCACGCACCTCGGAAGCGGCGTCACGGAGTGCAACGCCGGTTGCATCCTACACCAATCGGGGTCGATCGGTCGCTCTGAGGTTGAACGGCCGATCAAGGGCCCTGCGGGCAGGGCTGCGTCTGGCCGCCCCCTTCGATCACGACCGGACTCCCGGCCGTCATTCCATCGGGACAGTTTTGCGGGCAGGGATTCGACTGTCCTGCGATGGCTCCGGGCACCATGCCGGCCGACGGGACCGCTGAACCGGGGATGACGGCGGCAGGCATCACGGCCCCGGGAGTCGCGGCCATCGGTGCCGAATATGAGACGGGCTGCGCCATCTGCGGCTGCGGATAGACGGGCGGCGCATAGGGAGGAGCGTAGGCGTAATCCTGGCGATGATGGGCGCAGCCGATGCCGGCGACGAGCGGCAGGCAGACCCAGAACCTCGCCCTCCAAAACCATGATCGTGGTGCGCACATCGGCAGAGCCTCCCGGGAATACGGAGGCGGGAGATTAGGAGGCTGGGCCGGGCCGGGCAAGGCCGGCCGGAAGACCGCTATCTCTCGAACACGGCGATGCTGGCCGTAAACCCGTGGAGACAGTTGCGGCGGCCGATCGGCCCGATCTCCCCCTGGGCGAAGAATCCGGCCGCTGGGATCGGTCCGAGGCAGTCGCGCAGGCAGCGGGCGTCATGGTGCGGCGCGGCGAAGAGCCTGGTTCCCCGGCCGTTGCAGGTGAAGACGAGGGCACCGCTCGGGGTTCCGCCGCCGGCATGGGCTGCCAGCAATTCCTGCAGATCCTCATGGGCCGTCTGGGCGTCGCGAACGTGGAACTGCACCGTCTGGCCGACTCGGACGGCGTCGCCGATCGCGAGCACGCCAAGATCGGGGTCGGCGCCAACGACGTTGCGGACGAGAAAGTCGCCGCGCTGAAAGTGCTCCTTGTATTCGCTGGCGGCCCGGCCGACGTGGAGCGACGACCGAACAAGCTCACGGTCCTCGGGGGTGAGCTGGCCATAGACCTCCCGCAGCCGGTCGAGGGCCGGGCGGCCGCCGAGTTCGACGATCAGGTTTTCCTCTGCCTTGGTGATCACCATCGGCCTGCCGATGGGACGGCAGCCCTGCGAGACGACGGGGCGGATGCGGCCGCCCCCGATCACGACGCCGACGGCCCCGGAGTCGTAGGTGCGGGAGTTGACAACGAGCGTGTTGCTCCCCGGCACGATCCCGCCGCTCGCCATGCCGCCGACGATCGGAACGCCGGGATGGTCCTCCTCGAGTCGGCGGATGACCGCGTCAACCGGAAACGAGAACGGGTCGGCGATCAGCAGGAGCGTCGCGTCGTCCGGCCAATCCCGCTCCAGTGCCTGCGGCCAGCCGACAAACATTCCTCCATCGGGAGTCTTCGAGTATTCGAGCGCCAGCGGCTCGATCATGGCGCCCGGGAGCCTCGCCAGCCAGACGGCGACGGCGGGCCCCGACTCATGCTCCTCACCTTCCGCGAGCACGCCCTCGGCTGTGGCTGCGATCAGGGTCGGCACCTCGAGAAGATCGGAGAGGCCTTCCATCGCCGCGCGGATCGGCTGTCCATAGGCGGAGGAGACGAATACAAACGCCAGATCGGCCCGTCCTTCGGGAAGGCCGGCCCTGGCCCGGTCAGTCGCTTCGCGGATCGCCACCTCGATCTCCGCGGCTGTCGAGCTGCCGACCGAACAGGCCGTGGCATCCCGGGGCGTCTGGGGCTGTTCGGGCTGGGCTTGGATGGTCACGGGATGCCTCAGACAACGATCTCGGAGAACGACGCAATCGGCTCATGCTCGAAGAGGCCGCCGGCATCCCGGTTGCCGGGCCTGACGGCGAGCGCCGTGGCCATCCCAGCCTGCCGGGCGGCGTCGAGTTCGGCGCCGATGTCGCTGACGAACAGAATCTGCCGCGGCTCGATCCCCATGTCGGCGGCGATCAGGCTGTAGCTTCCCGGCTCCCGCTTCGGGCCGGTCGTCGTGTCGTAGTGTCCGCGGATCTGCGGGGTGAGGTCGCCGAAGGAAGTGTGTCCGAAGAACAGCCGCTGGGCCTCGATCGAGCCCGAGGAATAGATCCGCACGTCGAATCCCGAATCGGCCCACTGGGCGAGCGCCGGCGGCACGTCATCGAAGACGTGGGAGACCAGTTCGCCCGACTCGAAACCGCGTCGCCAGATCATTCCCTGGATCGCCTTGAGCGGCGTGCTCTTCACGTCGCGGCGGATCAGGTCGAGGGCGGCGAGCGTCACGCGGGCGATGTCGTCGGCCGCGGCGGGATCGGCGGCCGCGTCGAGGAGCAGCAGTCGAGACTGCTCGCGGACGAGCGGATCCGCTGCATGAGCTTCGAGGAACGAGGCCATGTGCCGCTTCGCATGCTCGAAGAGCACCTCGTAGACAAACGAGATCGACGACGTCGTTCCCTCGACGTCGAGGAGGATGCCGCGGCCGTCGAACAGGATCACGGGGCGGCCCTGCCGGAGGGAGCGATCCAGGCCGGACCGAGGCAGAGCGGCTCATAGCCCTGATGCACGCCATCTTGGAGGTAGTGCGGTGTCCAGCCGCTCATGTCCTGAAACAGCCTGATCGCCCGGATGCGGCGGTCGGAGCAGAGGTCGAACCAGTGCCGCGTCCCCAGTGGCACGCTGATCATGTCGCCGGCCCAGACCTCGATGGCGAACACCGGCCGGTCGACGGGGTTGATGTGAAACACCCCCCTGCCCTGAAGGATGAACCGGACCTCGTCCTCGGTGTGGGTATGTTCCTTGCTGAACTTTTCCAGCATGGCGTCGAGATTCGGAGTCTCGGGGTAGACGTCGACCACGTCGGCGGTCACGAACCCGCCCCGTCGTTTGAGTTCCTCGATCTCGGGATCGTAGGCGGCCAGAATCCGCTCCGCCGGGGCGGCCGGATCGACCCGGTCGGCCAGCGGCCAGACGTCGTAGGCGATCCCGTTGTCGGCGAGAAAAGCCTTGATCTCAGCTGCGTCCGTGATCCGTCGGGCCTGCTCTGGAACCGTGACGATCGCCATCTGGAAGGTCCTTCTGGGAGTGGAGCAAGACTCAGGAATGGGTGTGGGCGGCGGCGAGCATCCGCTGCCGCGCGACCACCTCGAAGAGAAACTCGTGGATCTCGATATGGCGGCGGGCCTCGGCGAGATCCCTGCCCCAGGTGTAGAGGCCGTGGCCAGAGAGCAGGAAGCCGTGAACGGGCGGCCGCCGCGGATCGCCCCAGTCGGCAGCGGAAAGCCTCTCCCGGATCCGCCCGGAGAGTTCCTGCATGTCCTGGCTGTTGGCGAAGATCGGCACCTCCACGCAGGTCTCGTGGGTGCCGATGCCCTCGAGGCCCTTGAGCATCTCGTAGCCCTCGATGCGGATGCAGTCGCGGTCGAGGTCGGCCCGCGAGAGGATCGTGCTCCAGACCGAATGGGTGTGGAGGATGCCGCCGACAGGATGCCCGCCGAGGGCCGGCACCAGTTCGGCGATCAGGCAGTGGAGCAGCGTCTCAGCCGACGACTTCCGCCCCGACCCGTCGATCGGTCTGCCGGTCGCGTCCACCCGGACGAAGTCGTCGCTGCCGAGGGCCGACTTGTCCTTGCCGCTGACGGTGATCAGCAGTTCGAGCGGATCGCGGCCGACGACCGCGCTGTAGTTGCTGCTCGTGCCCAACGACCAGGAGCGTCCATGAAACTCCCTGCCGATCGACCGGAGCTGATCGATGACGGACGTGGCTTCGGTTGCGGCGGGGATGACGCCGGAAATCGGCGACGGCATGGCGGCAGGCATTCGGGAAACTCTATGAAATGCCAGGCCCGCATGGCAACGAGGGCGGTCCCCTCCGCGGCCACAAGCTACAAGTAGGGGGAGAGCAACCGGGCGATTCCGTCCCGGAGTCGCACCAGAACCCCGCGGCCGTCCACCTCGGCGAGCGTCTTTGGACGCGACCTGCCGATGATGCCGAGGACATGGCCGTCGATCGCCGCGGCGAGTTCGCGGTCGTAGGTCTCGACGTTCATCTCGAAGTTGAGCCGCATGCTGCGGTCGTCCCAATTGCCGCTGCCGAACATCACCCACGAGCCATCGACGACCATCAGCTTGGTGTGGTCGAACGGCGGCGGTGACATCCAGACGTTGCAGCCCCGGCCGAGCACCTGCCAGAGCATCGCCGTCGAGGCCCAGCCGACCAGCGCGAGGTTGTTTTCATCCGGCAGCACGATGTCGACCTGCACGCCGCGGAGGGCCGCCACGTCGAGCGCCTGGCAGACCGCATCATCGGGGAGGAAGTAGGGCGTCATGATCCGAACGCTCTTCTGTGCCGCCGCGAGGGCCGCCACAAGGATGAGTTTGATCCGGCCGATGTCGGGGTCATCCGGCCCGTAGCGGACGCCCCGGGCGAGGGTGGAACCGGCAGCAGCGAGGTCGGGCCTCCAGGATCGATCATCGACGTCGAGGAACTCCCCCGTCGCGAACTCCCAGTCCTCGACGAACACCTCCAGCAACTGGGCCACCACCGGGCCCCGAAGCTCGAAGTGCATGTCGCGGACGGGGTGTCGCGGCTGACGCGAAAGCCAGCAGCCATCGCGGATGTTGAGTCCGCCGGTGAACGCGATCCCGCCGTCGACAACCATGATCTTGCGATGGTTTCGCAGGTTGGCATAGGGAAAGTAGATCGGCACGCTCGTCGGCAGGAAGCGTTCCGCCCGCACACCGGCATCCCTGAGAACGCCGACGATCGACGGCGAGGTATAGCTCGCCCCGATGCCGTCGATCAGCACCCGGACCTCGACGCCCCGGGCCGCCGCCCTGCCGAGCGCCGCGGCGAAGATCCGGCCGGTGGGATCGTTGTCGAAGATGTAGGAGGCGAGGGCGATGCTGCGGTCGGCGTCGTCGATCGCCGCCAGCATCCGGGGGTAGGCGGCGTCGCCGCCATCGAGCGGCTCGATCGCGTTGCCTTCGACGAGGGCCCGGCCGGTGACCTGTCCGACCAGCGTGGCCAGCGACCGCAGCGGCGAACCTTCGGGTCCGATCGCCTGATCGAGTCGCATTCCGGTCGCCACGGCGTCATGGAGTTCATGGGCGATCTTGCGGGTTCCGGCCCTCAGCTGGCTGGCCCGTCGTCGGATCCTGTTGACACCCAGCAACGCATAGGCGATCGCCCCGAAGACGGGCGAAAGCCAGATCAGGCCGACCCAGCCGATCGTGGATCGCGTATCCCGCTTGATCAGGATCGCATGGGCGGAGGCGGCGATATTGATCGCCAGCACGGAGGCCGCCAGGACGTGCGGCCAGAGCACGAGCCACCACCGCCACGCCTCCGCAAGGACCGACTCCATAATCTGGGAAAGGTAGCGAATCGGCCCGACGGTGGGGAGCCGGCCTGCGGTCAGGGCGGATTGGGCGGGATCTGCCGGCTGTTCCAGTCCTTGATTCAGCCCCTGAAAGAAACTTTCCCTTGAAGCTCCAAATTTCTGGCATTCGGCCGAGCCGTGAACTAGACTCCGCTCCGGGCGGGATGGTTCCAGTTTTGGAGTCCGCGTTCCCATGTTCCATGGAGAGGTAGCATGACGAATTCGAATCTGGCTCAGCGGGCGTCAGTGCAATACAGCGGCGTCGGTTCGCTGGCGGCCGCGATCGCAGTCACGGCTGTTGCCCTGCTTTTGCTGGGGCAGTCAGCCGCATCGCAGCGAGGGGCCGAGGCCGTTTCGGCCGCAGTCGATCAGGGGCCTTCGCTCGAGGCTTCCGCCGCCGCCGAGTGAACGGAAACGAGCGTCGTCCGTTCACCAGACGTTGGGTATGAATCGCCCGCCCCGGCATCGCCTGAGATAGTCGAGCGCCGCCACCTGACCTGTGGTCTCGAGTGCATCGCGATAGACCGGATCGTGAAATCCCTCGATGTCGATGCTTCCGCGCCAGCCCGCCAGCCGCAGCGTGCTGATCAGGTCGGTCCAGTTGGTGTCGCCGAAGCCCGGCGTGCGGTGGTGCACGTATGGCACTCCACCGCGAATCCCCTGCTCGCGGACGACGTCCCAGAGCACGGTCGCGTCCTTGCCGTGGATGTGCCAGATCCGGTGGGCGTAGCGACGCAGCTGTGGGAGCGGATCGATGAAGCTCACGATCTGGTGGCAGGGCTCCCATTCGAGTCCGATCACCGGGCTCTCCACCTCGGCGAAGATCGCATCCCAGGCCCGCGGGGCATGGGCGATGTTCCAGTCACCGCTCTCCCAACTGCCCCGCTTCTCGCAGTTCTCGAATGCCAGTCGCACGCCCCGGTCTTCGGCCCGTCGGGCAAGCGGTCGAAAAACCTCGCCGAACCGGGGCAACGACTCGGGCACCGGACGGCCCGGAATCCGCCCCGCGAAGCCGGAGACGACGTCGCAGCCAAACGCAGCCGCGGCATCGATCAGCTGCTCCCAGTCGGCGACGGTTTCCGAGCTGGTGAGCGGATTGCCGTACACGCCGATGCTGCTCACCCTGGGGGGCGGCTCGCCGGCGGGGACGACCGCGGCATCGAGCACCCGTCGCACCCGTCCGGCGAGGGCGAGGGGATCGATCTCGCCGACGCTCCGGCCGAAGGCGATCTGGAACGTCTCGAAGCCATGGCCGAGAAGCTGCCCGATCAGTTCCGGCGTGCGGTCGTGGGCAGGCACGAGCGTGCCGATTCGGATGTCGTCGTGGGAATGCATGATCCCGATCAACGATACAATATCTGCCATGCGACTGCTGAGCTGGAACATCCACAAGGGCATCGGTGGTCGTGATCGACGCTATTCGCTTGCCAGGATCATCGCCTGCATCGAGGCTGAAAATCCCGATATCATCTGCCTTCAGGAGGTGGACAGGATCGTCCGCAGGAGCCAGTTCGACGACCAGCCCCGACTCCTTGCCGGCTCCTTCCGCTTCCATTCGGTCTTTCAGCCCAATGTGCCGGTCGGGAACGGCGCCTACGGCAACCTCGTGCTCTCCCGCTGGCCGGTGGCGAGCCGTCACCGGATCACGCTCCGGCAGGATGCGAGAAAGCCTCGGGGGGCGCAGCTGCTGCTCATCGATTCGCCGGAGGGGATTCTCCATCTCGTCCACACCCATCTCGGGCTCGCGGAGTCGGAACGACGCTGGCAGATGGACCGCCTCCTCGGGCACATGCTCTTCCGATCAGCCGATCCGCTCCCCACGCTGATCGTCGGCGACCTCAACGACTGGCGGAACACGCTCAGCGAGGGGAGTCTCGCCGCCAATGGGTTTTCCCAGGTGACGAGTCCGGTCAGCCGCTTCCGCTCGTTTCCCTCCTGGCTTGCCGTCGGGTCGCTCGACAAGGCATTCGTCCGCGGCGGCATCCTGGTTCGGCAGGCCCGTGTCGTTCGAACCAGTCTTTCGAGGGTTGCCAGCGATCACCTTCCGGTCGTGGTCGACTTCCATCTCGACGAGGCCCGGTAGGAGGTCCAGATCAGGAAGCGGCCAGCGATTCGGCGGCGGCGCTGATCGTGGTCTCGATGTCGGCGTCTCTGTGGGCGGCCGAGAAGAAGAGCGCCTCGTACTGGCTGCAGGGGAGATAGACGCCGCGGTCGATCATCTGCCAGAAGAACGAGGCATAGCGGCCGGTGTCGCTGGCGGCAGCGGTCGGCCAGTCGGTGACGGGCACTCCCCCCGGGGGCTGCTGGAAGAACATCGTCATCATGCTGCCGACCCGGGCGATCCAGACCGGCACAGCGGCCCGGGAGGCCGCCTCGCGGAAGCCCTGCTCGAGCCTTGCGCCGTGTCGCTCGAGCTGGGCGTAGGGCGGGTTGTCCCGCAGTTCCTCGAGCGTCGCGGTGCCTGCAGCGACGGCGAGCGGATTGCCCGAGAGCGTTCCCGCCTGAAACACCTTCCCGGCCGGCAGCACGTGGTCCATCACATCCCGCCTGCCACCGTAGGCGCCAAGCGGCAGGCCGCCGCCGA
>CAMDFJ010000045.1 GCA_945897435.1 Candidatus Kuenenia stuttgartensis
GGTCAGGTTGAGGCCGAGGGCGGCGTCCCGCCGAAAGGCCCGCAGGCCGCTGTGGGCGTCGCCCACGCCCGAGCGGTAGAAGAGATTGAGGATGCCGGAAAGCAGCGGATTGCCGAGATGGCGATTCAATGGCGGCATCGCCCCAGGCATGATCCGGCCGGTGAAGCGGTTGCCCATGCAGATGTCGTGGCCGGCGGCGAGCGCCTCCACCATCGGCACGCCCTCCCGAAAGTCGTAGGAGGCGTCGCTGTCGCCCATGATGATGAACCGGCCCTGCGACTGCTCGATGCCGTGGATCAGGGCGGCGCCGTAGCCACGGGTCGGGCAGTGGGTCACGCGGCAGCCACGCGACGCCGCATAGGCCTGGCTCCCATCCTCGCTGCCGTTGTCGGAGATGAGAATCTCCGCGGCATAGCCCCGCTCCGCCAGCATTCGCCCAGCCTCTTCGGCCGTGTCGATACAGGCCGGGAGCGTGAGCCGCTCATTCAGGCAGGGCATCAGGATCGTGACGTCGGGCGGCATGCGAGATGATTATCGTCCGGGGGAGCCCCGAGCCTAGGTGCCGATTGCGAGGAATTCATTCAGCCGGCGCGGCCCCCGCAATCGGCTGGAGATACCAGATACATCCCCGTCGGTTCCGCAGGACCAAAACCGGATTCGCCCCGCGTTCAGCCGCCAATCCCCGGGCCACGCTCTCCGACATCTCATCGCCGACCGTCATCATCCTGATCGGGCCAGTCCGCAGGAAAGGGTCGTTTTGGACCAGATCCTTGCGAAACGGCTCCTTGCTCGGATTGACGAAGACGAGCAGGCGACGGAGATCGATCCGCGAGAGATCGATGCCCGCATCGGGCGGGATGGCCGGTTCCTGTGAATAGTGGCCGGCATAAAAGCCATGCATCTGCCAGAGCCTGGCGGGAACGGCCACCGGGGCAGCGATGGCGGCGGCCGTGAGGATGGCCGCCACGGAGCAGGGGATGGGTCGCGAACCGGCCACTGCGGCTCCGGCCAGAATCGGAAGCACGCCCCAGGTGGGATAGAAGTAGCGGTAGCCCCAGCCATGGCCACCGCTGAACTTCACGAACGCGTAGGCCACGACCGTGACCAGCGCCGATGCCGCGAGCAGGGCCGTACAGCGGTCGCGGCGATGCTGCCACGCCGCCCAGCAGGCGAGCACGAGCAACGCGGGCGCATCCCACGAGACCAGTTTCATCATCGCGAAGAGCCTGTGCTCGAGCATCTGCCAGGCTTCGTCGAGCTGAAAAGCACCGCGGACCTGCTCTATGTAGCCCGTGACCCGCGCGAGCGGAGAGAGAACGGGTTCAGCGGCCGCTGCCGCCGCCACCGGCTTCACCTGTTCCCCCTCCTGACGGATGAACTGCTTGTAGTCGTCCCATCCGAGTGCCAGCGGGACGTAGACCACCGCATAGCAGGCGACGAGTATCGGAATCCGGACCAGCCACCGGGGCTGACGGAAGAGCGAGAGAATCCAGGGGGCCGCGAAAACAGCATGCGGAAACGGGTTGTGGAGCGAGAGGGCGAAGCCCCCGATCGTGCCAGCGGCGCCGGTTGCCGTCAGGGAGCCCTGCATCATCAAGAGGACAAAGAGCAGGTTTGCGAGGAGGTGAGCCGGCATGCTGTAGAACCCGAGCCCATAGGCCCAGAAGACGGGCGATGCGAGCGTGAACAGCGCCGCCGCCCCGGCCGCCCGGCCGCCGTGGAGCCGCCCGGCGATCGTCGTGATCGCCAGCAGGACGAGGCCGCTGATCAGGGCGTTGCTCGCCGATTCGATGCCGAGCCTCGAGAAAGGGGCGATCAGCAGGGCATGGCCCGGCGAGTAGTTTGAAATAAATCTGCCCGTGCCTGCGGATTTGACGAAGAACCAGTTCCAATACACGGAGGGCTGAAGCAGATTCATCATTTCCGCCGGCCACTCTCCGGCCATCTTGCCGGCCCCGAAAATCCGGCCCTGGGTCAGCGGAGCGAACTCATCCTGGGTGAGCGCCCGGCCCCCGCAGATGACGTTTGCGAGCAGAAACATTGCCAGGGCCGCGATGCATGCGACCGTGATCCGTCGTCGCTCGAGCAGTTCGGCCGCCCGGATGCCAATTTCCTGCCGCGACAGCAACCAGACCCCGAGCAGCGATGCCAGCGAGATTCCGGCGCCAAGCCAGTCGTAGCCGGCCATGAGGTTGTAGTAGATCTGCAGGTAGTAACCTTCCCATCCGAGATCGGCGATCATCTTGATGCGGAGTGCCGCGAGAAAGAGAAACGCGGTGGCGGCAATGGCGACAGCTGCCAGCCAAAGCCGTTCCCGACCAAGCCGGCGGGAATCGCAGGACTGCTTCGGCTGCGGTTCTTCAGGCAGGGTCATGGCGATACCTTTTTCGGGGTGAGCACCCAGACCGAGCCACGCTCGTCGGACGAGATCGGTACGAGATCCGAATTGAGCATATCCGCCACGCTCTTGGCCCGGATCGCGTCTGATTCGGCATCATCGCCGACGAAGCGAAGGGGACCTCGACGGAGGAAGGGATCGTTGCGGATCAAGTCGGAGCGGTAATA
The DNA here is from genome assembly GCA_945897435.1 of Candidatus Kuenenia stuttgartensis. Classification (GTDB taxonomy): domain Bacteria; phylum Planctomycetota; class Planctomycetia; order Pirellulales; family UBA1268; genus RGVT01. The sequence continues at coordinate 2,566 of CAMDFJ010000045.1, forward strand.
GCCTCCATTTCGATGGATGAATGTGATCACCCGCGTCCCCCAGCGTTCAATGAGTCGGGCGTCGATAGGCGGTTGCTGTGCGAGATGCTCGTCGATGAATTCGCGGATCTGGAAAAGCCGTAGCGGAAGGGCGAGTAGAAGGCCAGCCGCTGCGGCCAACCCCAGGCGACGGAGAACTTCCGGATCGAATTTCGCCGGCTGGGCCGCGCAGGCGGCTGCCAGGATCGGAAGGCAGCCAAAGGCGCTCTGGAAATAGCGATATCCCCAGCCATGTCCCTGATCGAAGGTGACGAACAGATAGGCCACGAATGTGCCTGCAGCGCTGGCTGCAAAGAGCCGCAGTCGATGATCGCTCCAGCCAAGCCAGGCTCCCCATGCCGCCATCGCAAGCAGCCCCGGACTTTCCCAGGAGATCATCTTCACGAGCGCCAGGGCTCGTTGCCGAACCATCGTCGGGGTAGGGAAGGCAAAAGCACCGCCAGGCTCGTCAGCCGGTGGCGAACTGGTTGGCATTTCTGTGGCCAGAGATGGATTGAGCCGGCGTTTTACCTCGAGCGACTCATTGATCGCCCGCTGCTCCATCGCATGCCATGTCCAGGCAAGGCCGAGGTAGACCGGCGCGCAGCACGCTATCAGCAGAAAGAGTGCCGGCAGCCGACTGCGGCGACCTGCGAGCCAGGCAATCCAGGGAGCCGCGAATACTGCATGGCAAAAGGGATTGTGCAGCGACATGGCCAGCCCGCTTGTCAACCCGGCGAGCGCCGCTCGCTCTGGCATCGGCAGGAGCAGGAGCAGGGCAAACACCATGTTCAAGAGAGCGTGGGACGGCATGCTGTAGAAGGAGATGCCATACGCCGTCGTGACTGGAGAGGCGAGCCAGAAGAGCACCGCCCAGCCCACGCAGGCTTCGCCCAGGCAGCGGCTTACGATCCGTGCGAGCACCATGAGCGACAGGCCGCTGAGCACTGGATTGCAGGCCCAGCCAACGCCGATCGCGGCGAACGGGGCCATCAGCAGGGCATGGCCCGGTGAATAGCCGCTGAAGACCTCACCCGTGGCCCGGGAGGCAATGATGAAGTCGGGCTCATGTGCGGGGTCGAGGAGTCCGTTTACGAGCAACGGTGGCCACTGCCCGACGAGGCGGCCGGCGGCAAAAATCTCGGCCTGAAACCCGGCGGCATGCTCATCCATCGAGAGCGGGTACGCCCGATGCACCGTCAGCGAGAGGATCGAGAGCAGCAGCGCCGAGCAGAGGGCGACGAATCCGACCCGCCGCCCCAGCCAGCCGACAGCCTTCCCAACGACGGTCGAGAGCCTCGGCGGAACCGGGGCAAAGAGGCAGATCGCGAGGATCCATAACTGGAGGGCCGCTGGGGTGAAGTCGTAGGCGGCGGAGAGGTGCCAGAAGATCGACCAGCGGGTTTCAGGGGGCCGTTGGGCGTAGTTCCAGGCCACAAGGCCCGTTGCAATCGCTGCCACGAGGGCCGGTGCGAGCAGCGTCAGCGACAGGGCCGGGCCGGCTGTCGTGAAACCGCGGGAGAGGCCGTCGGGCCGCTGGGAAGGTGTGGCGGAGGCTGCCATGCGAGGAGGCCGATGGATGGGCGGAACTGGCGAGGCAGTATCCCAACCCCCAGGAATCTCGCAAACGCATGGATTTGGACACAAACTCCTGCATTCCAACAACTTTTGTGATCAACAATTTGGAACACAAAATACCGATTCTCACGAAATTCTCATTGAGGAAACATTTGTTCCTCACAGTCGATGCCTAGGCTGTCGCAGGTGGCAAAGGATGGCATCCGAATGGTTCGGATGCCGTGCCTTCGCCACGCATCCTGGAGAATCAAGATGACCATTTCGATGTTCAAGGGCCGGCGTGGCTTCACGCTCGTCGAGCTTCTTGTCGTGATCGCGATCATCGGCGTGCTGGTGGCCGTGTTGCTGCCCGCCCTGTCGACTGCTCGCTCTGCTGCCAATCTGTCTTCCAGCTCGAGCAATCTGTCGAGCTTCGGTCGTGGTTTCGAGCTGTATGCCACCAACAACGATGGCCTCTACACCTCGGGCGCCTTCGACCACGCTCGTGACGGTGACGTTCGTTCGAATGGCTGGGTCGCCGACCTGATCAACCTCAAGGTTGCCAACCCGGGCAAGGCCATCGACGCCGGCAGCCGGAACAAGATCAATGAGAAGGTGGGTGACTACACCGGTGCCTACACGAAGACCAGTGAACTCACCACGGGCAAGAATGCCGGGAAGTGGGATACCGCAGTCGCCGCCTGGGCGGACGTGAGCGGAGAGAACTACTTCGGTGGCGACGCTGCTGCCAAGGAAGTTTGGGACTCGGGCTACAACAGCAACTACGCCACGACCTGGCACTTCAGCCGTGGCGATCCTTCCGCGACGGACGGCTATGCCGGCGGCGGCAAGGGCCCTGCAGACGGCGACGGTGGCCTCTCTCAGAACCACATCAACCAGGGTCTGACCACAGCCGCCCGCGTGGCGCTGATGGGCCCGGCCCGGGCTGGTGACGGCGCCGATGCTCTGGTCGACGCTGCGAAGGCCACGACGATGAACAACTTCTTCGGCTCGAAGCTGGTGAAGGCGAACGACCTGCTGGTCGAGAGCTTCAATGACGGCATGAGCGTCGACTTCACCGACACCGCGATCGGCGGCTCGGCTGGTCAGAAGATCCATGAGTTCAACGACATCGAGCCCCTTCACCAGGCGAAGAACTCGGACGGCACGGGCGGTCTGGCCCCGATCCTGTTCGCGGATCTGCACGTGTCGAAGGTTGTCGACTCGGTCGACGCGGTCACCACCAGCGGCAACGCTGGCGACGGCTTCATTGGCAACGGCGTGACCCGGAACGCTTCTGGCAAGATCACTGCCGTTGCGACCGACGGCGCCGGCTACCAGGAGATCGTTGACCAGATCTGGGTCAAGCGTCTCCGGACCCGCCAGTCTGCCTCGGGCAGCGTCAACGAGAACTGATCCAGAGGATCGGTTTGCATTCCAAGAGGGGTTTGCAGCCACGGCCGCCTTCGGGCGGCCGTGGCCTTTTTATGTGGTTTTCGTGTGACGCGTTGGTTGCGGGAACCGCGGCCCTCCGGGTTGTATAGTGTGGATGGTCGTTCCTCCTTGCCGACGAAAAAGTGTCATGACTGGTTGGCGTTGCCCCCAGCCGCCGTTCCCCCTGCTCGCGGTTCTCGCGGTGCTGGTTTCCTTGACAGTGGTTCGGAGCGGCTCCGCCCAGTCGGCAAAGGCTTTGGACCCGGCCAAGGCGGTTGCCGAGGCCGAGACTGCTCTTGCAGCGGCGATCGCGGAGTCGGGCACTTCGGGCGATCCGAACCTGGCGATCGCCGATGCCCGTGAGCGGCTGGCAAGGGCCTTCTGGGAGGCCGGAAAACTCGTCTCAGCCCGCAAGGAAGTGAAGAAGGCGATCCAGATCCGGGAACGCCTTCAGGGTGAGACGGCTCCCCAGCTGGCTGATGCCCTCGACCTGCTCGCCGCACTCGAAATCGCGGGCCACAGATTCGTGGATGGTGAGGCGAGTGCCAAGCGGGCCGTCACGATCCGCGAGGCCACGACCGGTGATGCCCACGCGCACGTCGCAGATTCCCTGGCCCTGCTGGCCGAGGCGCTCCGCGGTCGGGGCTATCTGCCGGAGGCCGCATCCCGCCAGACCGAGGCGGTCGAGGCCTGGGAATCGACGCTCGGACCGATACATGCCGTCACGCTGCGGGCGATTGAATCCCTGGCGGCGATGAAGGCCGAGATGGGTGATCGTGATGAGGCGGGAGAACTCGTCGATCGGGTGGTCGCCGCCCGGGAGAAGACCGTCGGCCCCAATCACCCCGCAGTTGCCAGGACCCTCGAACTGCGGGCCAATCTCCTCGACGAATCGGCGAATCATGTCGCCGCCCGACCGATCCGGGAACGGGTGGTCGCGATCCAGTCGGCGGCTTTCGGACCCGCCCATCCCGCGGTGGCCGCGGCTGCGGCACACCTCGGTGACACGCTGCTGGCCGCGGGTGACCGCAGCGGGGCCAGGCAGGCCTACGAACGGGCGCTTGCGATCGATGAAAAGGCCCTCGGAGCGGAGCACTGCGAGGTCGCATCTGACCTGGTGCGGCTCGCCCGCTGCTCGATCGGCGATACCGACCCGAAGACCGCCGCCGACCTGCTCGAGAAGGCCGCCGCGATCCTGGGTGCCGTTTCCGAAGATCCCGTGAGACGTGCGCTTGCGCTTCACGAACTCGCCCATGCCTACGACGAGGCGTTCGACCTGCAGAATGCCGAGAAGTTTTTCAAGCAGGCTGTGGAAGCGGATAAAGAGGCCTTCGGCCCTGATCATCCCGAAACCGCGATCGACCTCTTCCACCTCGCCCGCGTCGTCGAGCGGCAGGGCCGCTACGAGGATGCCCGGGGCTATCTCCGCCAGGTGCTCGCGATCGATGAAAAAGTGCTCGGCCACTACAACCTCACGACCGCCGAGACGATCGAGAAACTCGCCGATGTGTCGCTGCACCGTGGCAAGGCGACGACATCCCGGGCCCTGCTGAAGCAGGCCCTCGCCATCCGGCAGCGGACGTTTGGACGCCAGCATCCGACGATGGCCGACATCTATGAACGACTGGCGGCGATCGAGGAGCGCGACGGCGATCGTGCCGAGGCCGTCGAACTGCTCGATCGGGCCCTGGGCGTACGGCTGCGGACCCAAGGGGCGATGCATCCCTCGGTTGCGTTGACACTCGAGAGGTTGGCCGCCGTGGAGGAGCCGGCGAATCCGTCGCTGGCGGCTGATTTCCGCAGCCGGGCACTGGCGATCTGGGAGCGGCATCTGGGCCCGGAGCACGATGTGACCCTGACTGCGATCAAGCGGCTCGCCGAGAGCCAGATCGCAACTCGCCAGGCAGACGCCGCCGAAACGCTGCTTCTGCGGGCACTCGAGATCACGAAACGCCGCCATGGCGACCGGCATTCTCAGACGGCCGGCCTACTCGTCGATCTGGCGGCTGTCGCCCGCCTCCGCAAGCAGAACGGCGAGGCGAGGCGGCTCTTCGAGGAGGCAATCACGATCTACAGATCGGCCACCAAGAAGCCGAACGCCGCGGTGGCCGTCTGCCTGCACGGACTTGGCGAGATCGCCATGGAGGAACGCGACACCGCATCAGCCGTGACCCTCTTTCGGCAGGTTCTGGAAATCGACGAGGCGATCTACGGACCCGACCATGCGGAGGTCGGCGAAGATCTCCTGATGCTGGCGACGGCCCTCAGGGCCCGGGGCGAATATGGCCCGGCGACAGAACTGACGGCCCGGGCCAACGCCATTCTCCGGGCTGCTGCCGCGGAAGAGCCGGCCGAACCCGCAGAACAGAAACAGACTCCCTGAGCGGGTTTATCTCGCCGCGATGCAAATGCGGTTTCACTCGGTGGCCGTTGGGGCGACCGGGACGGGAGTGGGGGCGGCAGCTGGCGGCGATGCCGGAGTGCCATCCTCCGAAACCGGCTTCTTGGGGACCACCCTCCGGATGATCCGCCGCTTGGTCGTGGTCTTCTTGGGCGGGTCTCCCTCACCGGCTTTCGTCATCGCGACATCGGCTGCCTTTTCGGCATCATCGAGGCTCGCGACGGCCGTGCTGACCGCGGCCGCCTTCTGCCGGAGCGAACCGCCAAGTTCCTCGGCCTGGAGCCGGCGGGCATAGGTCGGCACCCAGAAAGACCTGATGACAGGCTCGGCCTTGGCATACTCGAGCATCGCCGCCTGAATGGCGGCTCGTGCCTCCCGGGGCTCGTTGGCGGCGAGCCGCTGGTCTGCCTCCGAGGAGCGTGTCTTCACGAGCAGCAGGGTTGGTTCCAGCAGCACACCGTGCTTCTCGCCGAGGCCAATGCGGCCGAGATCGCCGGCCTTCTGGGCCAGCTGGGCCGCGGCAGTGAAATTCCCCTCGGCGGACTCGAGCTCTCCGAGATGGGTGAGCAAGGCCACGTGGGAGAGCGTCTGATCGATCGTTGCGATCTGTTTGGCAACATCATTCGCCGGCGGCTGTGGCTCGGCGGCTTCCGCTTGCTCGGTGGCCGCATCGGCGGCAGCCTCTGCTTTTGCGGCGATGAAGGCCTCGAATTCGTTGACCGCAGCCTCCAGATAGTGCCGCGCGTGGGTGAGATCGCCCTTCCGCAGGCAATACAGCCCCTGGAGATGCTTTGACATCGTCAGGCCCGATGGAACGGGCTCGTTGGGAGCGATGCCATCGGCGATAGACGCCTCCCTGGCCTTGAGCGACTCCTTGAAGAGGGAATCGGCCTCCTCGAAGGCCTGCTGCTCGAGTTTGACCTCGCCCAGACAATCGAGATCCCTGCAATAGTGACCGGTGATCTGGCCTGCGTAAGCCATGAACGTCGGCAACTGGCCGCGGACCATCGCCTGCCTGTAGTCATCCTTGAAGGACCGCCGCTTGCGGGCAAAGCCGTCCTTCGCCTCGGTGAGATGGCCGGAGGCTTCGGTGAGCATGCCACTGCGGAGTTCGATCGCACCGAGCAGGGAGAGACATTCGAGGTAGAAGACCGATTTCTGGCCGAGACCACTCTCCTTCGAATCGCGGGCGGTGTCGCAGAGCGATGCAAGCAGACTGCGAGCCTTGGCGAAGTCGCCCTGATGGAGCATCTTCCAGACGAGCGTTTTCTCGGTCTCGAGTTCGGTCTGGGTCTGTGCATGCAGCGGCGTGACGAGCACCGTGGCGATTGCGATGCTGCAAACGGCGAGCAGAAATCCGTGGATCATTGAGCGGTTGAAAATGTTCATTTTTTGGTAGCGGCTTTGCCGTCCTCCTCGACCACTTCCTCGACGATCTCAACGTCTCCTTCGGCCATCTCCTCCTCGGAGACGATCTCCCCGTTTTCGTCGACCATCACCACGATTTCCTCGACCTCCTCCTCGTCCTCTTCGTCGGCTGCGGCCAGATCGGCCGGTTTGGCCGGTTCCGCCGCCGGCGTCGGCTTGGCTGGTGCGGGCGAGGCCTGTGGTGGGGGCGTGGGCGGTTGCTTCGTCGCGACAGCCGGTTTTGGCCGGTCGCGGTCGTTGACCTCGAGGTAGGAGTCCCAGCGGCCGACCACATACTTCTCGATCAGGCCGACCCGACGAGAACTGCTGTTGTCGAGATCCTCATAGTAGAGATCTTTGGTGAACGTGCCGTTGTCATCGACGTCGCGATAGACGTCTGCATCGGACGGGTTGCCGTCCTCGTCGAGATCGAATCGTGGCTCGCTGCTGAGCTTTGCAGATGGCACACTCTCACGCGAAGGCGGCTCCCCATCCAAGACCAGCGAACGGCCGTTGTGCCAGTCGCCGGTGAAACCACCCGCTGTGCGGAGTGCAGAACGTCCGACATCGAAGTAGAGCCTGTCGGCGTTGACCTTCAGACCCTGCAGGAAGGGAATCATCGAGAGTGTGACCAGCCCACAGCCGAGAAGAAGCACTCCCGTCAGGCCGCCAATCAATGCCCCACCGATCTTTTCGATGATCGGGAGCGACTTCATGTCGCCCCCCGCCATGAGCCTGGGGTGGAGGTTCATCCAGAGGGCGAGAAACGCTACCCAAAGCAGGAGCGTAAATGCGAGGAATGTCCCCCAGGCCTGATAGGGAAAATCCTGGGGCAGGAATGGCGCTACCGCAGCCTCGAGGCCGCCGCCGATCAGATCGGCCGCCGGTTCAAGCAGCAGGACGGCAAGCACCAGGGATACGAGCAGTTGCAGGCCGATCGCCGCCATCTCGAAGATGCCGCGATCCGTTCCCAGCCACCCGAGGTAGCCGATGGTGATCAGGATCACGAGGTCGATGATGTAGCTGGGCATGGAATTGGAGCCGCGGGCTATGTGGTCACGCGGACGACCTCGTTGATGCTCGTGATGCCCTTGAAGACCTTCATCATACCGTCGGTTTGCAAGGATCGCGTTCCGCTCTTGCGAGCGGCAATCTTGAGATCCTGCACCGAGGGCTGGGCCGTGATCAGCTTGCGGATGTCGTCGTTCATGACCATGAGTTCGTGGAGCCCGACCCGGCCCTTGTAGCCGCTCCCACCGCACTCCTCGCAGCCCTTTTCGCGGTAGATCTTCTCGATGCTGCCCGGCTTGAGGCCGAACTTCTTCAGCAGGTCGGGGGGCGGCGGATAGGCCTCCTTGCACTTTGGGCAGAGTTTGCGGGCCAGTCGCTGGCCGAGCACCGCCGTGACGGCGGTCTGGATCAGCATCGGATCGAGCCCGAGGTCGAGCATCCGGGTGATCGTGGCGACGGTGTCGTTGGCATGGAGCGTGGAAAAGACGAAGTGGCCGGTGAGGGCCGCCTGACAGGCGATCTCGGCCGTCTCCTTGTCGCGGATCTCGCCGACGAGGAGGACGTCGGGATCCTGCCTGAGCACACTGCGGAGGATCGCAGCGAACGTGACGCCCGCGGTCGAGTTGACCGAAATCTGGGTGATCCCGTCGAGGCGGTATTCGACCGGATCCTCGATCGTGGTGATGTTGTGCTGAAGCCTGTCGATCTCGCTGAGCGATGCGTAGACGGTCGTGGTTTTCCCAGATCCCGTCGGGCCGGTGACGAGGAACATCCCGTAGGGCTTGTGGATCACTTCCCGGAGCTGTTCGAGAATCTGGCTCCGCAGGCCGATGTTCGCCAGGCCCGACTGCATCACGCCGCCCGAGGAATTGAGGAGCCGCATCACCATCTTTTCGCCGTAGCTTGTCGGCGTCGACGCGGCACGAATGTCGTATTTCACCTTTTCGAGCACTGCGGCGAAGGTGCCGTCCTGGGGTCGGCGACGCTCGGAGATATCCATGTCAGACACGACCTTCAACGCCGAGACCACTCCCTTGCCGGCACTCAGCGGCATCGACTCGACATTGTGAAGGACGCCGTCGACCCGAAACCGGACGTGATACTCCTTGTCGCGGGGCTCGAAATGGATGTCGGTCGCCCCCTGCCGCATCGCCGCGATGAGCATTTTCTGGGCCGCCTGAACGTTGTCGGAGCCAGACTCTTCCTCCTGCCCCTCGACGGGCAGTCCGAGGGCAGGGCTGCCATCCTTTTTCAGGAGCATGAAGGAGGGGAGTTCAACCTTCTCATCCTTCTTCTTTCCGGAGAGGCTCTTTTGCAGCGAGGCTCCGACACCCTTGAGCCGCTCCGACAGCGAGACGGGCTTGGCATCGGCCTTCGCGGCCGCCGCTGCAGCCTTCTTCGAGGCGGTGCGTTCGCTCATGCCGGCCCGCAGATTCTGCACGAAGTTTTTCGTGAGGATCCGCCGCGCCGCCGGAACCCGCTTGTCTCGGGCCTTCGTGAACATGAACAACGTTGCCACCAGGCCGACGACGGCGACGGGGATCGCGATCACGGGGCCGACCTGCATCGTGCCGATGAACAGCGTTGCCAACACCAGACTGATGGCCAGTTTCCACCACTCCATGTACTGGACGGCGAGTTCCTCGTCCTGGGCCCGCATCCAGACGGCGGTAGCCAGCCCAGCCGCCGCCGTCAGCGCGAAGAGCAGCCACCAGACGATTCCGACGACCGGAAACCCTTGCAACGAGGGATAATCGAGATCCGCGAACAGACCAGTCATCCACGACAACTGGATCTGCGGCCCGAAAGCGTTCGCGCTGAAGCCGAATGCCGCCATCGGGTATACCGCCCCAGAGGGGGCACGTACTTTCGTGGGAAAATGGAGGGAATGAACTCTTCTTGTACGGTTCTACATGGCCGAAAAACGACTGGCAACATCCAAAGAACCTCTTTTTCAAGAGGCATTGATCGGAGAAGTCCGGGGTGACTTCGGACCGCAGGCCGAAAGCGAGTCGCTCATCGTTTCCTAACTGGACGGAGGCGACTGAGAAGGCGAAATATGATGCATGGGCAATTCATCGAGGTTTCCCTTGGCAGCGATGCATTCCATGGCTGGGCAGACTCGGCGAGCGTTCACGCTGGTGGAGTTGCTCGTGACGATCGCGATCATCGGCATTCTGGTGGGCATGCTCCTGCCCGCCCTGGGCGTTGCCCGGGAGTCTGCCCGCCGCAGCTCCTGCACCAACAACATGTCGCAGATCGGCAAGGCGATCATCACCTATGACGCCGACAAGGCGCGGATTCCCGGCTGGCGAAACACGCTCGATTCCTACACGAAGGTCATGGCCGGAAGCAGTTCGACCAAGGGCGACGCCTGCGTGTCGTGGACCGTGCCGATCCTGCCGTTCATCGATCAGAAGGAGATCTACGACTGGTATGAAAACTACGCTGGAACAGCGGGCGTCGATGACGTGAAGGTGAAGCGGATCGCCTCGTATGTTTGCCCGAGCGTGGCCAGCGACATGGAGAGCCAGTCACCCCTCTGCTATGCGGTGAATGCCGGTACGGGCGCCGAATCGCTGATCGGATCGGGCTCTTCGGTACCCAAGACACAGCCCCGCGGTGACGGCCTGTTTTTTGATGCCGCTGGCAACAGTTCGGAGGGGAGCGTTTCCGATCCCTGGTACGACTCCGAGCGGCAAAACTACAAGCCAGCCCGTTCGAGCCTGTCGCAGGTGGCCGCGGCGGACGGTGCTTCGAGCACCCTGATGCTGGCCGAGAAGTGTGGCCTGACCTCGCCGAATACGATTTCCTGGGCGGCCAATCCCCGGGCGGCCCGGCCCAACGGGAATGCCGTGCTTGCATCCCACGTCTTCATGCATCCTCACGATCTCGGCTCCGCCTCGCGAGATGACGTGCGGGTCATCAATCCCACGGCTGAAACCCGTCCGTCCGCCAACCCCGTGCCTTCGGGAGCGAGCCTCGACGACTGGGTGCTCCGGTACCCCTCGTCACGGCACAGCGGTGGTGTCGTGGCTGTTTTCGCCGACGGACACGCCAGATTTCTGTCTGAAAAGATCGCCTCCTGGGTCTACTGCCAGATGCTGACATCGAACTCAAAGGCGATGGAACCGGAAGGCCGGGCCTGGAACTGGCAGCGGTACGAGAAGGCCGACGGGACGCTCGTCCGGTACATCTTCGACGACGAAGATCTCGACAAGTAAGCCGTATCGGCGGGCTGTTGTGAACCCAGCCCTGCGCCCCCTGGTACCGCCCGATGTGGGACAGGCTTCAGCCTGTCATGGAAGCTCCCTCCGCGTCGCCACCCCGCCCTAGGTCGCGAGTCGCTCGGGCACCTGCCGCAGGCCGCTGGCAGAGACCGCCCCGCGATCGCCCGATTCGTGATACTCGGCGTCCTGATTCACGTCCCAGACGTCATACAGCTGCTCGCCTGAGAGGATGTTTCGGGCGGTGAGCATCGCCGTCATCATGGCGTGATCCTGATTGTTGTATTTGTGCATCCCGTTGCGGCCGACAAGGTGCAGGTTGGGGTAGTCGCGGTCGAGCACCCGACGGATCGTGGCCACATGGGTTGCATAGTCGTCGTCGTAGACGGGATAGGCCTTGGGCTGCCTGACGACATGCCCGTCGATCACGTCTCCTTCCTTGGCCAGCCCCAGCTGGACGAGTTCCCTGCCGGCAAGGGCGATGAGTTCTGCGTCGGACGAGCTCCAGAGGCCATCCCCCTCGAAGCAGAAGTATTCGAGGCCGTAGCAGGCCAGATCGGGATCGGGAACGAGTTCCGGCGACCAGCTGCGGAAGTTCTGGACCCGGCCCACCTTCACGCCCGGTTCGTGGATGTAGATCCAGTTGTCGTCGAACGCGAGCGACGGCCGGACGATCAGGGCCACTGTGAGGAAGTCGCGATATTTGAGGGCGTCGGCAGCCCTGACCGCCTCGGCGGCTGGAGCCGGCGAAAGGCCGCGGACCAGCTCTCGCAGCGGGGCGGACGAGATCACGTGCTCCGCCTCGATCGACTGCCGGCGGCCGGAGACGTCGGTGAAATTGACCCGCCAGGCGTTGTCGTCGGCGAGTCGCTCGAGTCCGGTCACCCGGCAGCCCATCCGGATGTCGCCCCCCTGCTCGCGGGTCTTCCGGGCGGCGGCGTCCCACATCATCCCGGGACCGAGCCTCGGATAGCGAAACGAGCCGATTAGCGTCTTGATCTGCTTGGAACGGTCCTTCGGCTCCCGCTTGGGCATCAGCGCGTTCCAGATCGCGCTCGAGAGCGACAGCCCCTTGATCCGCTGGGCGGCCCAGTCGGCCGAGATCTCCTTGCAGCTCATGCCCCAGACCTTTTCGGTGTAGGTCTTGAAGAAGATGCCGAACAGGCGCCGGCCAAACTTGTTGCTTACCCAGTCTTCGAAGGAGCGGGGATTGGCCACAGGAAAGAGCCGGGCATAGCCGTAGCTTGCGACGCAGCGGGCGGCCTCGATGATCCCGAGGTTGTTCAGGGCCTCCGCCGCCTTGAGCGGATAGGAATAAAACTTGCCACCGTACAGGATCCGGGAGCTCCGGGGCCGGACGAGCATGTCTTCGGCGAGGAGTTCGCTCCAGAGATCCTCGACCTCCTTCGATTTCGAGAAGAAGCGGTGGCCGCCGATGTCGAAGCGAAAACCCTTGCCGCCGGCAGCGGGCGACCTGTATTCGACCGTGCGGGAGATGCCGCCGACGAGGTTTGGGTCGGCCTCCAGCACCGTCACCACGGCACCCTCACGGGTGAGCAGGTATCCGGCCGTGAGCCCTGCCGGCCCGGCCCCGATGATCGCCACCGAGGGACCGCTTCCACCAGATTCCATGGTGCTTGTCTCCATGCCAAAAGCATACCGGCGGTCGCCCGGGAGGCGACCGCCGGAAGCCGGCTCATGGAATTCACACACGGCAGCCTGTTCGGCTTGCCGGACTACCGCACCTCGAGCAGCTCGACCAGGAAGTGGAGCGTTGCGTTGGGCGGGATGACGCCGCCGGCACCGCGAGCGCCGTAGCCGAGGTTGCTGGGGATCAAGAGCTCGATCATGCCGTCCTTGCCGACGAGCTGCATGCCCTCGGTCCAGCCGGGGATCACGCCATTGAGGGGAAACTCGATCGCCTCGCCGCGGGAGTAGGAACTGTCGAACACCTTCCCGTCGTCGAGCCAGCCGTGATAGTTCACCTTGACGGTGTTCGAGGCCTTGGGATTCGCGCCCGTTCCCTTGCGGAGAACGCGGTACTGCAGCCCGCTGGCCGTTGAGGCGAAGGCCTTCGGGGCGTCGGCGTCGATCGCGCCTGCGCCCTTGGGAAGCTGCGGATGGGGAACTTCGGCGGATTGAGCGGCCACGGTGATCTCCGGGATGCAAAGGGTGATGGAAGCGAGTGCAAACGCAAACACTGCGACGAACGAACGCATGGATGGTTCTCCTTGGGAATGGAGTCGCAGTTTAGCGGAATCGGTCACCGCGTGAGCAACGCCTCGATCGCGTCGGGCTCGATCGGGACGTGCTGGCAGAGATCGACCGGGCCGTCGGCCGTGATCAGGATGTCGTTTTCGAGCCGGACGCCGATTCCCTCCTCGGGAATGTAGATGCCCGGCTCGACCGTGATCACCCAGCCGGGGGCGAGCGGGCCGTTCTGGGGGGCGAGATCGTGGACGCCGAGGCCGAGCGAGTGGCCGAGGCCATGCATGAAGTATCTGCGGCAGGCCGGCTCCTCGGGGCTGTCCTGGGCTGCCTGCTCGTCGCTGAGCAGGCCGAGGCCGACGAGTTCCTGGGCCATCTGGATCTGGGCGGCCCGCTTCCAGTCGCGGAGGGTCGTGCCGACGACCGCCCGGGAGATCGAACTCCTGAGCACCCGCAGCACGGCATCGTAAACCGCCCGCTGCCGCGGCGAGAACCGGCCATTGACCGGATAGGTGCGGGTCAGATCGGCGCTGTAGTTGGCGTAGCTGGCCCCGACATCGATCAGCACGAGGTCGCCATCCCGGCACTGCTGGTCATTCTCGACGGAGTGCAGCACGCAGGCGTTTTTTCCCGAGGCGATGATCGGCTCGTAGCCCATCCGGGCCCGCCGGCGGGTGAACTCGGCGAGCAGTTCCGCCTCCAGTTCGTATTCCATCACGCCCGGCCGCAGCACCGACAGCACCCGCCGCAGACCGACATCGGTGATCACGATCGCCTGCCGCAGGAGTTCGACCTCGGCGGCCGACTTCACCGCCCGCAGCCGGCGGAGCAGCGGCCCGAGCCGATCGACCCTGTGCAGCGGATAGGCCTCGATGAACCTTCGGGCGAAGCGGATGTCGCGGGAATCGACATCCAGGCCCGCCCGCTCGTGCTCGTTGCCATTGAACAGCACGACATCGCTCTCGCAGGCAAGCGAGTGGAGCGCGGCTGGCAGTTCCGAGAGCCAGCGGATCTGGGCCACTCCGGAGATCTCCCGGGCCCGCTCCTTGGAGAGCTTTTCCCCCTCCCAGATCCGCAGATGCTCGTTCGGCTGCCGCAGGAAAAGCATCTCCCGGTGCAGGGGATCGACCGCATCTGGGGCGAGGAGGAGCAGGCTCTCCTCCTGTTCGATTCCCGTCAGCCAGAAGAGGTCGCTGGCAGGCACGGGCCGGAGCGTGCCGTCGCCGTTGGTCGGCAGGACGTCTGACGCATGGACGACGGCGACGGCCTTCCGGGGCAGCAGATCGCGGAGCTGCCGCCGGTGGTCGATGAACAGGGCGGGGTCGATCGGGGCATGACGCATGGATATCTGGCCTCCGCCGCAGATCGTACACTTTCGCCGCTGAATGCCGCAGGCCTGTCACGGCCTGGACATGCCGGAGTGGGACAGGCTTCAGCCTGTCACGGCTCGGGGATATCGACGTCTTGCGTGGGTCGGGGTTCCCCGTGTCCTCTCGTCGGACGTTCACGTCGGCCCTCCAGGCCTCCGTTCACTGCATGTCCGCTTCGCTTCGCCATCCTGGCTTCGCTTGCTCCCACAGCCCGCTCGAGGACACGGGCAACTCCTCCTGAATTGCCGGCTCCCTGCAGACGCCTCCGAGAGAGCGAAGGCCAGAATGGCTGGAGTGGACGGCCGGCACTCGGAGCGTGGGCAACACCGACCCACGCCAGACGCGGCTCAACGAGTTCCGACCGCGGTTCAGCGGTAGGAGCTGTCGTTGTACTGCCGCACCCGCTCGGCTGCCTTGATCGCCTCGGCCTTCACCTCGCTGCCCACGGCGGCGGCCCGCTGCCTGTTGAACGACACGCTGGGGATACCGCCGTTGAACGAGATCGTGATCACGCCCGTCGCGATCAGGATCGGAATCAGCAGCACGAACAGCTTCGAGCCGAACCTCGAAGTCACGATCTTCTGCGCCGGAGCGGGCAGGCCCATTGCGGCCACGCCCGCGATCTGCTGGGAATACGACTTCTTGCTGCTCTTGCGGCGGGCCATGGCGACTTCTCCTTGGGTTCATCAGGGAGATCGGCAGTTTCCAGGCTGTCATCTGAGCGGCGAGCCGACCGCGAAGCAGGGATACCGCCGCCGGCATGATCTGCCCAGGCCACACAGTCGTCAGGCAAATGCCCGTTGCAGCCGCCGGAGGGCCTCTTCGAGCCTGTCGGCCGGGCAGGCCACATTCAGCCGGATAAACCCCGGGGCCCCGAACTCGCGGCCGTCGGATGGCCCGAGGCCGGCTGCCTCGCAGGCCTGCTGCGGATTGGCAATGCCCGTGCCCCGGCAGTCGATCCAGACGAGATAGGTCGCCTGCGGCGGCACGCAGGAGAGCCCGGGTATTTCTGCCACGACCTCGACGACCCGTTTGCAATGCCGCCGGACGACATCGAGCAGCCTGAGCCGCCACGGTTCGCCCTGCCGCCAGGCCGCCTCGGCGGCCGCGTAGCCGAGCGGATTGACCATCGGCACGAGGCCGCCGCCCGCCGCCCGCCAGTCGCGTCGCAGTCGTGCCTCGGGAACGATCGCTGCGGCGCAGCCGAGTCCGGCGAGGTTCCAGGTTTTCGATGGCGCAAGGAGCGTGATCGCCCGGCGGGCTGCCGGATGGTCGAGGCTTGCAAAGGGCACATGCCGCCGATCCTGGTCGAGGAGCAGATCGCACCAGATTTCGTCCGAAACCACCGTCAGTCCGCGATCCTCGGCGATGTCTGCCAGTCGGACGAGATCCGACCGCTCGAAGACGGTGCCGGTCGGATTGTGGGGATGACAGAGCCAGAAGAGTTTTGTGTTGGGTGTGATCGCGGCCCGGACGGCATCCCAGTCGATCGCCCACCGTTTCGCCTCCTGGGCGAGGGGCACGCGGAGGCAGCGAGTGCCGGCGAGACCAGGCAGGAACAGAAACGGCGGATAGACCGGAGTGAACGTGAGGATCTCGTCGTCGGCCGCGGCGAGCAGGCGGGCCGTCGTGGCCAGAGCCGTCACAACCCCCGGCGTGCCGACGACCCATTCGGGTTCGATCTGCCAGTCGTGACGGGCGGCGAGATGATCGGCCAGTGCCGGCGCGAACCCCGGCGGCTCATGCGTATAGCCGAAGACGCCATGATCGACTCTGGCCCGGATCGCGTCGAGCACGCATTCGGGCGAGCGGAAGTCCATGTCCGCCACCCAGAGCGGGAGCAGGTCGCGATCCTGCCAGCGGTCCCACTTCTCGGAGCCTGTGCCACGGCGATCGGGGCAGTCTGCGAAGTCGCGTTCTGAGATCTCGGGTTTGCGGGTCATTGGTTTAGGATTGTGGCCGAAGCGATGAGCGACGACCAACGACGCCACGTCTGCGACCTGTTCGAGCGGCGGTTCGGCCGGCCCGCGGAATGGGTCGCGGTCGCGCCCGGCCGGGTCAACCTGATCGGCGAGCATGTCGATTACTGCGGCGGTTTTGTGCTTCCTTTGGCGATTGACCGCCAGACGCTGATCGCGGCTGCGGCCGGTCCGAAACCATCCGTGGCCCGGATCCGGAGCACGGCCCTGGGCCGCGAGGTCGAGATTCCGCTCGACGGGCCGCAGGGCCCGCCGGTCGCCGCCGGCGACGATGGCTGGTCCAACATGATCCGTGGCGTTATCGCGGGCTTCGGGGGCCGCGGCGTGTCGATCCCGGCCTTCGACGCGATCGTCGACACGACCCTGCCGCTCGGTGGCGGGCTTTCGAGTTCGGCGGCGCTCGAGGTGGCGACGGCGACGCTCCTCGCCGCCATCACGGCCAGAAAGATTCCCCCGCTCGACCTCGCGCTCCTCTGCCAGAAGGCCGAGCACGACTACGCCGGCGTGCCCTGCGGCGTGATGGATCAGTGCGCAAGCACGCTCTGCATCGCCGATCACCTGCTGCTGCTCGACTGCCGCTCGCTGCATGCCGAGCAGGTGCCGTGTGTCGATCCCGATCTGGTGTTGCTCGTCACCGACTCCAACGTCCGTCATGCGCTCGACGACGGCGAATACGCAAAGCGTCGAGCCGACTGCGAGGCGGCGGCCCGGATGCTGGATCTGCCACTGCTCCGCGAGGCGACGCCTGAGATGGTCGACATGGCCCGGGAGCGGCTCGGCCCGCGGCTCCACGCCCGGGCCCGACATGTCGTCGGCGAAATCGACCGCACACTTCGGGCCGCCGAGGCCCTCGGCTCCGGCAGGCTCGATGACCTCGGCCCATTGATGGCGGCGAGCCATGCCTCGCTCCGCGACGATTTCGAGGTGAGCTGCCCCGAACTCGACCTGCTCGTCGACCTCG
>CAMDFJ010000046.1 GCA_945897435.1 Candidatus Kuenenia stuttgartensis
ACCGAATGCCTGGCGTTGGACGGCAGACCACCATCAATTGAAAGGCGAACATGCTGGGCCACACGCGAGCCAGAGCTGCAGCACAACTTCCTAGACACCGGCCGATGACACCGGGCATCACAGCCTGAAATGGCACTCCGATTGGAATAAATTGCTCCAACGTATACCCACATTCGCGTAAAGTATGCCGGAGTGACTTGTTCGTAAACAACCGCTTGTGCGTGATGTCCAGGATCCCGCGCTCAGCGTACGTGAATCGCCCCAGCAAGAGATTCAGCCGAACCGCGGCGAATGCGACGTTGGGAGTCGAAATGACGACAACTGGCATTTTCCCCCCCTCTGCCGGCTCGCTCTGATTGCGCATGTCAAGCAGAAATCTCTCCGGCTCCGCCAAATGCTCGATCACGTCAAGCATCAGAATCATGTCATGACTCATCGCGTCCGCCGGAACACGATCCGTCTCAAGGTTCATCTGCCGGAAATGTTCGACCATACCTGGAAGTGGCGGCGCGACGTCCACGGCGGTGACATCTATTCCCATATCTATGCATCGGCGCGCCAGAAAGCCTGGGCCACAACCCATATCCATGAGCGTAGCCGGCTTGAACCTCTCTACCAGCTTGAGCGCCGTCGCATGGGATGAGTATGCCATGAACGTCTTGTCTTCGTAGCGAACAATGTCGATGCGGCGGTAACGCAGATCGCAGAGCATTCCTAACTGATGCATCTTGTATTGCAGTGTCGAAAGAATGACGTCCGTCGCATACCGCACGCCATTCACCCGGCACACTTCATCGCCATAGTGGGTGGGGATTGCAAATTCCTCCACCTTTGCGCCGGTATGGAATGCCTGCAACAGAATCTCGGTATCAAAATGGAATTCATTGGTGTTCAGCTCAAAAGGAATGCTGCGCAGAAACCGCGTTGAGTAACCGCGGTAGCCGGTATGGTACTCCGAGAGTTTCTGGCCGGTGACGTAATTCTGGAAATAGGTGAGCGTGCGATTACCAATCAGCTTGTACCATGGCATACCTCCCTTGCGGGCAGATGTTATATTTGTCATACGTGATCCAAGCACCACGTCGGCATCGTGTGTTTTCCACAGGTCGATGAACGTCGGCAGGAGCTCGGGAGCGTACTGACCGTCACCGTGAAGCAAAACGACGTACCCAAAGCCCGCATCCACGGCTATGCGATACCCTAGCTTTTGATTCCCTCCATAACCCTGGTTCACCGGATTGCGCAGGATTGATATATTTCGGACATCGTGCTGCCTGGCCCATGCCGTGGCAACGGTTACGCCGGCATCTGAAGACCCATCATCAATGACAAGAATCTCGACTGAGTCATTGTTGACAAGTTCGTTCGGGATGCGTTCAAGAACGCCGATGAGATGCTCCTGCGCCTCATAAGCCACAATAAAAATCAGCACTCGGTCATTGTTTGGCGGTTCTTTGAGCATCATCACGGTCCTGTCCGATGAGCGAACGATAGCGCTATGCCGGGTTAGTGCTATCTGTGCGCTTCCAACTGAAAGTGTTTTTGGTTGCGAGGCGGAGACGGTGACGCAATGCCCATACAAAGGCTTGGGTCCACGCGACCACAGCGCAGAGCGAAATCCATGCGCCCGTCCGATATGATTGAGGGGCGTACTCCATCCGCAGGTGATGCTTGCCGGCTGCCAGCGGCACTGCACGCAGCGTAGAGTTCGCTGGCATCACGGAATATCGATCCTGCACGCTGCCGGGCAGGGGGACTGCCCGCCACGATGGTGTCCAGCAGTCCGTGACCAGCAAGATTGCCGGCCGCGGGAGTTCCGCTTCGATCTCGATGTCGTCGGTGCCTTGGCTGACGATCCGCACGGTGCCCGGTTTTCGATCGCCAGCGGGCGTGGTGACGTCGGCGGCCTCGGCTGCATGTGCTCCGCCCGACTCGGGCTGCGGTTCTGGCTCTTCCTCGAGCACGACGGTTTTTCTCGGATCGAAGTTGTTTTCTGCGAGCGCCTTGAAAATCTCGTCCCGTCCTCGCTTCACGACGTAATCGGAAACGAGCAGAAGCTGCGGCAGCGGCTCGTGGTCGGACCGCACTATCCTGAGCCCCTTTTCCGCCGGGGCGACGGCGTATTTCAGTCGCAGCATGGCGAGCGTCGGAGCGAGATTCTGGAAGCTGACGTATTGCGTGGCGTTGTTCGGGTCGCCCCCCTGCGTCCAGGTGACGAATTCTGCGTAGCGGCGAACGACACCAGGATCAAATCCCCAGACGTCGTTCACGCCGATCGACATCGCGCTATTGTGGTTGAGCGGATTCAGGATCCGGTAGTCGCCAGGCCGGTCCCGGAAAAACCGTTCGACTTCAGGGTTGACCACGGTCGCGATGTCGAACGTCGGCCGATGCCGTCGGGCTGCCAGAAACACATCCCCGACCGCCAACGTCGCCAGGGCAAGTGCGGTAACCTTGGAATACCGCTGTCCGAAGGAGAAAATCACCGCGACCACTCCGAGCAGAACGCTGGCGACAAACAGGGATACCGCGGCCTGCGATCCTGCCACGGCGATGAACTGAGGCATCGCGTATGCGCGAGGGTCGAGGTAGGTCTCCTTCGTCGCCTGGACCGCTTGCATCAGCGGGCTCAGGTCGCGGGCTGCCACCATGCCGGAAGCGATGAACGCCAGCATGCCGGCGAACCCGCATCCAAAGCCAAAGAATGGCTTCACACCTGAGCTGAGAATGCTCTGAAGACCGCCGCCGGCCAGGAGGCTTGCAAGCATGATCGTTTCGAAAGTGAATTTCGACACGCTACGAAACCTGTCGAAGCCGGGGACGGCATCGTAGAGCAGTCGGAAGAGCGGTGTGTTTTTGCCGAGCGCGAGCAGGAGCGTGATCGCAAGCGTGATGATCAGGGCCCGCTTGTGGGCGAGGTTTCCAAAGACGACGCCGTAGACTGCCAGCACCAGCCCTGCCACGCTGAAATAGAGGCACATCTCCCAGAGGTAACAGCGGCCCCAATAGGGCACCTGTTGCATGTCACCGAAGAAGCCCGGGGCGATCAGCGTGATCAGGTTTTCCGGGGGAAAACCAAACATGGACGCGAATTCCCAGGGAAGCGGGGCATCGCGGACGGTCTCGCCGGCAGCCTGCATGCCTGTGAGCAGCTGCACGGCTGCCAGTGCCGCACCGCCGGCGTAGATCGCCCCCAGGCCGGCGGCCTGCACCATCCACCTCGACCAGTCGATCCGCAGCAGCGTGTAGAGGCCTGCCGTGAGGGCCGCGTAGAAGACGTATTGCGGATGACCGGCGAAGATCTGCATGGCGACAGCCAGCATGCCGAGCAGCAGCCATTCCGGCCTGCGCGAGTCGAGCCACTCGTCGATCGCGAGAAAAATGAGCGGCACCCACGTCATCGCCGGAAGGTTCGTGACGTGTCCCGCGTGGATGTGGAGAAAATGCGGCCCGCTGAACATGACAAGCGTTGCTGCGACGAACGCAGCAAGCGGTGAGAGCCCGCGACGCCAGGCCCAGAGCCACATAAAACTGCCGAGCATCCAGACGCCGATCGCAATCGTCCAGTTGAAGGCGAGCACGGGCGGCAGCACGAGAAACAGCCAATTGACGGGATAGAGAAGCGCCGCCTGCATGCCGCCGAAGTAGGGCTGGCCACCGTAGATATGCGGATTCCAAAGTGGGATGTTGCCCTTCGCCAACTCCCGAAACCCAAAGTCACGCCAGGAGACAAACTGCAGATAGAGGTCGGTGTCTTGAGCACCTAAAACCCTGCCGCCCGCGGCGAAGAGCAGATCGCCAAACATCAGCAGAACGAGAACCGCCAAACCAGAAAGGGAACAGACCACCGGGTGGCTGGTCGCCAAACGAAGCAGGGATCGCTCACCCCGTGGGCGAACTTCCTCACTCGGGCTCGAAGCTTCCGTCCGCGACTTCCGCGTCACAGCTCGACTCATGGGTTCCAAGATCCTACCGCGGTGCAGCCGTCCCTCGAAAACCCCTTCCCTCGTGGCACCGTCCCTGATGGAATGATGGTCAAAAACACCTCTTCTCGCCATCGCACGTTCGAAATCACGCCATTCCCATCATCGTGCGTGGCTTCTTGGACGATGTTTGCCCGGGGGCTTTCGTCAGTCGTGCATGATTCCTGGAAACAGCCCCTGATATTGGCATTGATCACGCTGGCCGTCTTCTCGGCCTCGCTTTCGGCCGATTTCGTCTACGACGCCCGGATGCAGATCCTCACGGGCGACTTCATCCACGATCCCGGCAACTGGCTCTCGGTGCTCAGTTTCCAGGTGCTTGGGATGGACGTGCTCGACTTCAACCGACCGGCCATGCTGGCCTCGCTCATGCTCGATGCGGCGGTCTGGGGCCGGAAACCATTCGGATACCACCTCACGAGTCTTCTGCTGCATGTTGTGAACGTCCTCCTGGTCTGGGCCGTACTCCGACAGGCTGGAAGCCTGAACCACCAGGTCCGGGGTGGTCGATCGGATGGCCTTTCCTGCTTTCTGGCGACGCTCGTGTTCGCCCTGCATCCGGTCGTGACGGAGGCCGTCTCTGAGCCGACATTTCGCGAGGACCTGCTCGTGGCTGCGTTTTCTCTCGGAGCGATCCTGTTGGCCATGCGTCACGAAACCGCGTCCGGGATCGATCGCGGTCGGGTTCTCGGCTGCGTGGCCTGCTGCCTCTGCGCCGTTGCCAGCAAGGAATCGGGCCTGGCCGCACCGGTGCTCCTGGCCGTGTACTGGTGGCTCTTCCGCCGCAACGAACCGGGCCGATTCTGGCAGGCCGCGATCGGGGGCGGGGCCGCAGCCTCGGCGGCTTTCCTGGCGGCCCGGTTTCTGCTCGAACCCGCCCAGTCGGCAATTTTCGAGACCAGGCCGCAGTATCCGGGCGGATCGTTCCAGGCAGCGATGGCGATCCAACCTCAGATCCTCGCGCTCTATGCCCAGCTGATCGTTCTCCCCGTCAACTTCTCTGCCGATTACGGGCTTCACTCGGTGCGACACCTGCCGCTGCCGGTCTCCCTCCTGATCCTGGCGGCTCTCGTCGTGGCTGCTGCCTTCGCGATCCGGTCCGACCGGCGGATGGTGCTTGCCGTGGCACTCGTCGCTGTGCCGCTCTTGCCTGTCTCGAATCTGTTTCCGATCTACCGGGCCGCAGCCGATCGCTACCTCTACCTGCCGATGGCCGGCGTGGCAGTCGCTCTTGGGCTGCTTCTCGATGCCACCTGGCTGCGGGCCCGCGGACCAATCCGTGAGGCCTGTCTTTTTGCCTCTGTTGGAGCGATCGCCCTGCTCGGCATGGGCTCGATCGAACGCCAAAAGGTCTGGACCGACTCGCTCAATCTCTGGGAGGACACGGCCCGAAAAAATCCGCTCTCCTCCACGGCAGCCTCCGGACTTGGCGAGGCGCTCCGGGAGGTCGGCAGACTTCCCGAGGCCGAGCAGTCGATCCGGATGGCACTGCGGCTCACGGACGAAAAACGGGCCGATCCATGGGCGATGCTCGCCCTGATCCTCGACGAGCAGGGCCGTCCCGAGGAGGCCGACGAGGCTCTCCGAAAAGCCCTCGAACTCGATCCACGGCTAGCCGACCCCAATGGAAGGGTTCGTTCGCTGGCGATGGAAAGATCGGTCGCGGACGCCCTTCAGCCGCTGCTCGAACGCCTCAATCGCCCCTGAGCCGCCGGCCATATTCCGCCAATCGCCACGGCTGCGTACACTCGACCGACATCATGGGGAAAAAAACCAAATACCTCTCTGGCGACCGGGCTTTCGCGACGTCATCCCACGACTCCGATGCTGACGGAGCCGATGCAGCCGAGCGGGATCCGAAAATCGGGACCGGGCCTGAGTCCACAGCCGACCTGGGGCGATTCATTCTGCAGACTGCCGTCATCCTTCTCGCCGGACTCTGGATCTATTCGCCGGCCTACCACGGCGACTGGCTCTGGGACGACGACCAGCTGCTGACCGCAAATCCCACCGTCCAATCCGGCTCCTTCCAAGGGCTTGCCAAACTCTGGTTCAATCCCGACGGCGCCGATTACTTTCCGCTTTCCTACACCGCGCTCTGGGCCCAGTGGCCGTTCTTCGGACCAAACTCGACCGGCTACCATGTCACCACCATCCTGCTTCACATCACAGCCGCGCTGCTCCTCTGGGCACTGCTTGCGAAGATGCGGATTCCCGGGGCCTGGCTGAGTGGTGTTCTTTTTGCCATTCACCCGATCTGTGTTGAATCGGTCGCCTGGGTATCGGAGACGAAGAACACGCTTTCTCTGCCCCTGTTCCTCCTCTCCTGCTTCTTCTGGGTGAGCCAGGATGACGAGACCGAGAGCGCGAAAAAACTGCGGCTCTATGTCTGGTCGGTCATCTTCTTCCTGCTGGCGATGTTCGCGAAGACTTCGGTCGTTGCGCTGCCCGTGATCACGCTCCTCTACGCCTGGTGGAAGCGGGGTAGGATCTCGCGGCAGGATCTGTTGCTGGCCCTGCCTATGTTTGCGATCTCGATCGTTCTTGGCATCGTCACGATCTATTACCAGCATGGCCGTGCGATCGGCCAGGAGACGATCCTCGTGGGGGGTGCCGCCTCGCGGATCGCCACCGCCGGCATGGCGATTCTGTTCTACCTCTGGAAGTCGGTCTGGCCGTTCGACCTGCTGCCGATCTATCCGCGTTGGGAGGTCGACCCTCCCAAGGCTTGGCAGTTTCTCGCCTGGCCCGTAATTCTCGCCGCCGCCTGGTGGATCTGGACGAATCGGGCCGGCTGGGGCCGCCATGCCGCCTTCGCGCTCGGTTTCTTCCTGCTCACGATCGCACCCGTGCTCGGGTTCATCACGATCTCCTACATGCGGATCACCTGGGTCGCCGACCACTTCCTCTATCTCCCGATGATCGGGGTCATCGCCCTCCTCTCCGCCGGGATCATGACCTGGTTCAAAGCCACGACCACCGCGGAGCAGCGGGCGGCGATGGTGACGGGGGCCGTCCTGATCGCCGTGCTCAGCTATGCCTCCTTTCGCTACGCCCACGCCTGGGCCAACGAAGACGCCCTCTGGACACACACGCTCAAGACCAACCACGACGCCTGGCAGGCCCACAACCGGCTTGGCGCCAAGAAGTTCGCCCGCGGCGATGTCGAGGGGGCGCACTACCACTTTCAAAATTCGACCCGCCTCAGGCCCGACCTCGGCGAGACTCACAACAACCTCGGCACCACGCTCTCCGCGAAGGGCCAGCTCAACGAGGCGATCAAGGAGTTCACCGAGGCGGCCAGGGTGACGCCGCACGTTCCGGCGATCCGGGTGAATCTCGCCAACTCTCTGGCAGCCGCGAGTCGATTCGGGGAGGCGAGCGATCAGTACAGGATCCTGCTCCAGGCGGAGCCGAACAATCCGGCGCTGCTCAACAATCTTGGGGTGACGCTCTACAAGCTCGGCAAGAAGGAGGAGGCGATCACGGAATTCCGAAAGGCACTGGCGATCGCCCCGAATCTCAAGGATGCCCGCGAGAGCCTCGCCGTCGCCCTCGGCGAAAAGCCCGATCCCTCAGCCGCCACTCCTCAATCAAATCAATCGAAGCCTGTCCCACCGCTCGAACTCAACGCCCCCGCCTCGCCGACGCTCGGCCCCGCAGTGCTGCCTTAGTCGGACAAGCTCTCGCCTGACAGGGCTAGATTCCCAGCCAGGTGATCCGGGCGAGGTGAAGGAGTTCGCCGATGCTCCGCCGGGTCTCGGCGAAGTCGGCCTTGCTACTGCCGCGGGTGCGATCGGTGAACGTGATCGGTACCTCGACGATCCGCCCACCGGCCCGGTGCACCCTCCAGAGAAAGTCCTCCTGGAAGGCATACCCCTGGGCAAACTTCTCGCGGTCGATCCGGTCGAGTGTTGAAAGCCTGACAGCCCGGAATCCACCCGAGGAGTCGAGGGCCGGCACCCAGAGCACCCAGCGGGTGAACCAGCAGACGAGCCGGCTGGCGACATGCCGCGAGAGCGGCCAGCCGATCGTCCGTCCGCCCGCCACCCGACGCGAGCCGATCGCGATGTCGGCGGGACGGCCACCGGCGGGATCGAGCGCCGCCAGCAGGCGGGGAATGTCGGCCGGGTCATGGCTGAAGTCGGCATCCATGTTGACCGAAACCTCGAACCCGTGGGCCCGGGCGGTCATGAAGCCTTCGAGGATGGCGCTGCCGAGCCCACGCCTTCCTCGACGCACGAGCACGTGGAGGCGGGGTTCCCGCTCGGCAACATCGAGGGCGAACCGGCCGGTGCCGTCGGGCGAGTCGTCGTCGACGATCAGAAGTTGCAGGTCAGGACCCGCTGCAAGCACCGCATCGATCAGTGCGGCGATGTTTTCCCGCTCGTTGTAGGTTGCCGCCTGCACGAGCACCTGTCCGGCAGGCCAGTCGTCGCGGGAGAGCAGATCATTTTCGGCCATGGCGGGCCCAAGCCTACCCTACTTATCGATCACCGCGACGGAGGCGGGCAAACAGGCTCCGGTAGTCCCCGGGTCTGACGGCAAAAAACGACTTCCGGCGGGCTTCGGCCGGATGCTCGACGATATCCTCCTCGATCATCACCATATCGGCATCGTCGCTGCCGTCGGAAGTTTCCCCTCTGGCATCGTCGGCCTCGACGACCGCCACGAGCGAAGGCTCCTGCGAGGTGATCTGGGGGTCGACCGGTCGCTGGAAGTCGGATCCTGCAATCGCTTCCCGTTGGGATGCCGCAACGGGAGGGGTCTGCTCCAGCGCATCGAGCTGCCGTGCCATCGTCAGGCCCTCACGGCTGGCAACGTGCCGGCGGTCGCTGAAATCGTCGGGGCCCCGCATCAGATAGCGTTCCACGACGCGTTCCTCCTGTTCAAAGAACTCCTCAAACGGATCGGCATAGGGATCGAACACCATCTCCACCTCCGGTCCATGCCAGGGATCGACCATCGTGCCCTCGAACGGTTTCCCACCGACTTCCGAAGCGGTCGTCGGCTGCTCTTCCATCGTGGCGATCTCGAAACCGCCGAATTCGATGATGCCCATCTCACCGTCGAGTTCGATGCCACCGGTGTTCGGGGCGATTGTGGGGGCCGCTTCAGGGCTGGCCGATGACTCGTGTCTGGTCGGAAGGCAGCCGTGCAGCATCGCGGCAGGAGTCGGCAGCCGCTGGATCTCTCCCCAGGCGGCGGCGATGTCGGCAGGCGTCACCCGGACACGGCCGACCTGCTCCACGAGCACGAGCGACTGGTCGCAGATCTGGTTGACGATCCGCGGCACGCCGTCGGAGGCGCTGAACACCGCGTCGTCGCAGCCCGGCTCGAAGGCCGCATCCCAGTCGAGCCCGGCGGACTTCATCTGGGTCCGCACGTAGGCGATCGTCTCGGAGTGATCGAGCGATTCGAGATAGAACCGGCCGCCGATCCGTTGGGAGAAGCTCTCCATCCTCGGGGCGGCGAGAATCTCCTCCAGTTCGCCCGTTCCTGCGAGCACGATGTGCACGGCCGGCAGCGGCGTGGGCAGATTGGTAAGCAGCCGCAGTTCCTCGAGCAGGCGTGTCGGCAGCGTATGCGCCTCGTCCACGAGCACGACCAGCCCCGAACCGGTGGCCGCCAGGCCCCGCACCCGTTCGACCAGTCCGATCCTCAACTCGGCCTCGTCGATACCCCGGTAGGGTTCGCCGATCTCGGCGAGGATCGACTGCCAGAGCGCCCGCCGGGTGCAGATCCGGGCGCCTGATAAAAGCGCCACGTCGAAATCGTCGCGGACGCTTTCGGCGAGCTTCGCCAGAAGGAGCGACTTGCCGGTTCCCGGCGGCCCGACCACGAGCCCGATGCCCTCCGACCGGCGCACCAGCCGGTCGAGCCCGTGCACGGCGGAATCGATCACCCGGGCAGGGTGGTAAAAGTCGGTGCGGGGCGCCGCGAGGAAAGGCCGACTCGACGGATAGCGGCGGGGAGCGATCATCGCGTGGTTGTGTTTCCGAGGTGAGCGGTGTTCAATCGACCCCTATGGTTTCGACCATCGACCGCCGCTTCCTGCACCAGACAACGGCCGCGTAGACTTTCCGGATCGGGAAAAGGGCGCCCCCGCGAACGGTCGCGCCGAATCTGACGGACGAGGGATGCCCGGCCCGTAGCCGGCCGATCAATCATGTTTCGCGTGAAAATCTGCGGCGTGACGACGGCAGTCGACTCGCTGACAGCCGCCGACGCCGGAGCCGACGCCATCGGGCTGAACTTCGTCTCGGGCTCCCCGCGTTGCCTCGACGTGACACAGGCCAGAGCCGTGGCCGCCGTCCTGCCGCCCGGTGTTCTCAAGGTGGGCGTGTTCGCTGGAATGCCGGCCGTGGACATCCTCCGAATCGCCCGCGAGGTCCCGCTCGATGCGATCCAGTTGCACGGACACCTCGACGGCGACGACGACGCCAGCGATCCGCCGGACCGCTGCCGCGAGCTCCTCTCCATGCCTCTGATCCGGGCGGTGCGACTCGATGCCGGGCCGGCTGGCGACGACCGGCTCGCCGGCGCCCGGACCTGGATCGAGGCCGCGCGGACGCTGGGTCATGGTCCGTCGATGGTGATCGTCGATGCCTCGGTCATGCCTGCCACCGAACCAGGCCGCCTGGGAGGCCGGGGCGAGACCGTCGACTGGCAGGCCGTTGCAGCCGCTCGACCGCTCGACCTGCCGATGGCGATCGCCGGCGGCCTGACGCCAGCCAACGTCGCCGAGGCGATCGCCCGAAGCGGCCTCCGAGCGGTCGATACGGCGAGCGGGGTGGAGGCTTCGCCAGGCCGGAAAGACCCCGAGAAAGTCAGGGCTTTCGTGTCCGCCGCCCTGGCGGCGCTGGCGGCCCTGAACCCACCCCCCGAATCAAACTACCAAAAGGCCCGAACGCAACTATGATAACGGCGTTCGAGCGGTCCCGACCCATGGTTTTCCCAGGCCGCGACCCGCTTGATCTCCCGCACCGCATCGCTCCCGTTTCGTCAAACCCTTTCCTTCAGGAGGTTCCCAGTGGCCCACGTTGAAACCCGTCTTCCGTACAAAGTCGCCGATCTCTCGCAGGCCGAATGGGGCCGTAAGGAGATCATGCTGGCCGAGAACGAAATGCCCGGCCTGATGGCGCTGCGGGAGAAGTATGGCCGCTCGAAGCCCCTCGCCGGCGCCAGGATTGCCGGCTGCCTGCACATGACGATCCAGACGGCGGTCCTGATCGAGACCCTCAAGGAGCTCGGAGCCGAGGTCACCTGGAGCAGCTGCAACATCTTCTCGACCCAGGACCACGCCGCCGCGGCGATCGCCAAGGCGGGCATCCCGGTCTACGCCTGGAAGGGGATGACCAACGAGGAGTTCGACTGGTGCATCGAGCAGACGCTGTTCTTCCCCGACGGCGAGCCGCTCAACATGATCCTCGACGACGGCGGCGACCTGACCTCGATGGTCCACCAGAAGTATCCGGAACTGCTCGGCGGAATCCGTGGACTCTCCGAGGAAACCACCACGGGCGTGCACCGGCTCTACCAGATGCACGAGAACGGGGAACTCAAGCTCCCGGCGATCAACGTCAACGACTCGTGCACGAAGAGCAAGTTTGACAACCTCTACGGCTGCCGCGAGAGCCTGGCCGACGGGATCAAGCGGGCCACCGACGTGATGGTGGCCGGCAAGGTCGTCGTCGTGGCCGGCTACGGCGACGTGGGGAAGGGCTCCGCCCACTCGATGAAGGCCCTCGGGGCACGCGTGATCGTCACCGAGGTCGACCCGATCAACGCCCTGCAGGCGGTGATGGAGGGATATGAGGTGACCACGATGGAGGAGGCCGCCAGCCGCGGTCAGATCTTCATCACGGCCACCGGCTGCCGCGACGTGATCCTCGGCAGGCATATAGAGAAGATGCCGAACGACGCCATCATCTGCAACATCGGGCACTTCGATCTCGAGATCGACGTGTCCTGGCTCGAGAACACGAAGGGTGTCAAGAAGGTCGAGATCAAGCCCCAGGTCGACCGCTACACGCTGCCCTCCGGCAACAGCGTGATCGTGCTGGCCGAGGGCCGGCTCGTGAACCTCGGCTGTGCGACCGGCCACCCGTCGTTCGTGATGAGCACGAGCTTCACCAACCAGGTGCTGGCCCAGCTGGCCCTCTGGCAGGAGACCGACAAGTACGACGTGGGCGTGCACCTGCTTCCCAAGAAGCTCGACGAGGAAGTGGCCCGGCTGCACCTCGACAAGCTGGGCGTGAAGCTGACGAAGCTCACCAAGGAGCAGGCCGAGTATCTCCACGTTCCGGTCGAAGGCCCGTTCAAGCCTGAGTATTACCGCTACTGAGCCGCCGCAGGCGACTCAGTGCTGTGACTGCACCGCCATCCATGGCCGGTGCAGCCACGGAGTCGGGTGAGGGAAAGCCAAGGTTTCCACTCACCCTCCAAACGGCCGCCCTCCGGGGCGGCCGTTGCCGCTTCCGCGGCGAGGGTTTCGCGCGGCTGTTTCCCGTGGAACCACCCTGGCCCTTGAGATTCAATCCGGGGAGGCTCGGGGCTGCCCGTGCCTTGAGAGCCGGTGTATGCTGACGAGCGCAGCCAGGATGGCGAAGCGTGGTCAGCATCCGAGTGAGCGGTGGCCACGATGGCCACCGCGAACGTCCGGCGACGAGGCATGGGCAGCCCCGAGCCGGTTGGGCGTGGCAAGGCATGACAGGCTGAAGCCTGTCCCACCGGGGACGAACCCGGGAGGGGAGCGGGAGCCGGACGCGAAGGTTTTTTGCTACGATTCAGGCTTCGCATCCCCACCCCGAAGCAAGGACAAGCATGCCCACCGTCGCCCCGCTCCGCGGCCTCCGCTACGACCCCAAGCACGTCGGCGCCCTTTCGCAGGTGATCGCGCCCCCCTATGACGTGATCGACGCCGCACTGCAGACGAGGCTCTACGAGCGGCACCCGGCCAACGTGATCCGGATCGAACTCAACCGGGAGGAGCCGGGGGACCACGAGGGCTCGAACAAGTACACCCGGGCAGCGAAGTTCCTCCGGGAGTGGCGGGACCAGGGCGTGGTGATGCAGGAACCGGCGGCGGCCCTCTACGTCTACCACCAGGAGTTCGAGGTCGAGGGTCAGACCCATGTTCGGCGCGGCGTGATGGCCCGAGTCCGGCTCGAACGGTTTGGCACCGGCAACATCCACCCGCACGAGGAGACGATGTCGGGTCCGAAGCAGGATCGGCTCCTGCTCACCCGGGCCTGCCGGGCGAACCTCAGCCAGGTCTTCGGCCTCTACCCCGACCCGCAGGGGGAGGTGCAGGCGATCCTCGACAAGGCAGTGGCAGGCCAGCCTCCACTGGAGGCGACCGACCACCTCGGCGTGAAGAGCTGGATGTGGCCCCTCACAGACGAGACGGTGGCCGCGAAGGTGGCCGGCATCATGGGGCCAAAGCCCGTGTTCATCGCCGACGGCCACCACCGCTACGAGACTGCCTGCAACTACCGCGACGAGGTGTCGGCCGTCTGGGCCGCTGAGCACGGCGGGGCCCCGCTCCCGGCCGACCACCCCGCGAATTTCGTCCTGATGATGCTCGTCGGGATGAGCGACCCGGGTCTCGTGGTACTTCCGACGCACCGGCTCTTCGTACAGCCCTCCGTGGCGGACGCGGCGGAACTGGCGGCCAAGCTCGGCGATTGCTTCAACACCCGGACGTCGTGGAAGGGCCCTGAAGCCGCCGAGACCGTCTGGTCGACGATCGAACTCGAGGCCGATCAGGGAACGATCGGGTTTTACACGGCCGGCGATCAGGCCTGGACGCTGGCCCGGATCACGCCTGCCGGCAGGGCCAGGATGGATGCCGTCGCGAGCGATCACGGCACCGCCTGGCGGGGCCTCGGTGTATCGATCCTCCACCGGCTCGTGATCGGCGACCTGTTGGGTGCGAAAGAGATCCAGACGCCCGGCTACGTGCACCTCGTCCGCGAGGTGGTCGACGGGCTGGGAACCGGAAAATATCCATTGGCCGCCCTGGTGATGCCGGCGAGCGTGGAAGACATCAAACAGGTCAGCGAGACCGGCGAGCGGATGCCGGCCAAGAGCACCTACTTCTACCCCAAGCTCGCCAGCGGCCTCGTCTTCAACCCGCTTGACTAGACCGATGTGGGACAGGCTTCAGCCTGCCAGGGATGCTTCACGGAAAATCTCGGCATCGTGCCGAATTTTCCTTGGCCGGCTCCGCCGTTTGGTGCGCATCCGGCCCTCCAGGCCTGACGCCGTCCGATGTGGGGCAGGCTTCAGCCTGCCAGCCCGGTTCCACGTGGAACCGGGGGAATCTGCGCGGGCTGCGCAAAGCGGGCGTTTTCACGTGAAACCTGCCTGATCTGGGGCCGGTTGTTGCCGATATTCCGTGGGCACGCATTGTGCTCGAACGACCGGCCAAAAGGATTCTGCGTGTGGGACGGATTCTCTGCGTGGCCAATCAGAAGGGCGGCGTCGGCAAGACGACGACATCCGCCAATCTGGCGGCTGGGCTGGCAAAGGGCGGCATGCGGACTCTGCTCATCGATCTCGATCCGCAGTGCAACGCCACCACCGGGTTTGGCGTGGCCCCGGCAGCGTCGCACCCTCTCGTGTCCGACGCCCCGCTCTCCGAGTCGATCGTCGCGACCGCGATGCCCGGTCTTTCCATCCTTCCCGGAAGCCGCAGTGTCCGCGACGTCGAGCGGATCGCGGCCCAGGCCAGGGCCGGTGCGATGGTGCTCGAAAGTCATCTCGCCCGTGGGCTCAATGCATGGGACTATTGCCTGATCGACTGCCCGCCGTCGGTCGGCGAACTGACCCGCACGGCGCTCGCCGGAGCCACCGAGGTGCTGATGCCCATCCAGTGTGAATACTTCGCGCTCGAGGGGCTGACACAGATGATCGAGGTGATCCGCGACGTGATGGCGGAGCGGCCCGGCAGGCTCGAGTTCAGCGGCATCGTGCTCACCATGCACGACGCATCGCTCGAATTGACTGCCGAGGTCGAGGCAGAAGTACGAGACTTCTTCGGAGAGATCGTCTTCGAAACGGTGATCCCGCGTGACGTGGCCGTCTCGGAGGCGCCCAGCCACGGGCAGAGTGTGCTCGATTACGCGCCCCGCTCACGAGGAGCGCGGGCCTACACTGAACTGTGCATGGAGGTACGCGACTGTGAGTAGGGAACGACGCCTTGGCCGTGGACTCGAGGCCCTGTTGGGACGGGCGGGCGTGGAGCCGGCGGCCCCGGCCGTCACACACGGCAACGCAGCACTTGCCGGACGACCGCAGCCTGTTCCCCAACCCCTCTCCCAGCCCGGCCTGGGTGCCGGCGCGGCCCGGCTCATCCTTCATGCCCCCGAGGAACTGGAGCAGGCGGCCGCCTCGCTTCCATCGAACGAGATTTTCGAGCGGCTCGTCGACCCGAATCCCTGGCAGCCGCGAGGAACCATCGGGGATGCCGACCTTGCCGAACTGGCCGACAGCCTTCGGGAGCATGGCCTTGTGCAGCCGATCGTGGTTCGCGCGATCGGCGACCGCTATCAACTGATCGCCGGTCAGCGGCGGCTGGCAGCCGCCCGCCGACTCGGCTGGGAGAAGGTGCTCGTCCGCGTGCTCGATGTCGACGACAGGCAGATGTCCGAGATCGCGATCGTCGAGAATCTCCAGCGTCGCGATCTCGATGCGATCGAGAAGGCGACGAGCTTCAAGCAGTATCTCGGCAGTTGGAACTGCACCCAGGAAGAACTCGCCAGGCGGCTCTCGATCGACCGCTCCCACGTGGCCAACCTGATCCGCCTGCTGGAACTCCCCGCCGCAGTCCAGTTGAAACTCCGCGCCGGATCGATCTCGATGGGCCATGCCCGGGCGCTTCTGCCGCTCGGAGACGAGGCCGAGCAGACGGCCCTCGCCGATCGGATTCTGGCCGAGGGGCTCTCGGTGCGGGCGATCGAGGGCCTCGTGCAGGAGATCCTCCGGGGCGACGAGGCCGAGGAGCAAGGAACGCCCCTCGACGATGTCGCCGAGACAGGGGTGGCAACGACGCCGTCATCCGCCACGACAGCCACGCCACCGAAGCGCAGGCCGGGCCGTCCCGCCTCCCGCAACTCCGCCCAGATCGCCGCGGTCGAAGGGCAGTTGCGTCGGGCCCTCGGCACCAAGGTGGTCGTCCATGCCAACAGCAAGGGCGCGGGCCGGATCGTGATTCCGTTCGGGGATCTCGACGAGTTTCAAAGGCTGCTCGACCAGATCACAGACTGACCGCGGCGGGCGGGTGGTGCCGTGGTACACTGCTCTGACCGCGGAGCGTAGCGCAGTTGGTAGCGCGCTTGGTTTGGGACCAAGAGGTCGAGAGTTCGAATCTCTCCGCTCCGACTGTGATCACCGCCACCACCGATTCGAGGTCGCTCCGGACGGTCGTGCGAAGCTGGCTGCCGGGGCTTGCCACGCTCGCCGACTACAGGCCCGAGTGGGCATTTCGCGATTCGATCGCCGGAATCGTTCTCGCGACGATGCTGGTTCCCGCTGGCATGGGCTACGCGTCGGCCTCGGGGTTGCCTGTCGAGCACGGGCTCTACGCCAGCATTGCGGCGCTGATCGGCTACTTTCTCTTCGGCCCGAGCCGGATCCTGATACTCGGACCCGATTCGTCGCTGACGGCGCTCGTCGCCGCCGCGGTGCTTCCCGCCGTCGCGGCCGCTCCCGACAGGGCGGCATCTTCCGCGGCCATGCTGGCTCTCCTTTCGGGCGGCATCTGCCTCGCGGGTGCCGCCTGCCGGGTCGGATTCCTGACCGACCTGATCTCGAAGCCAATCCGCCTCGGCTATCTCAACGGCATCGCCCTGACAGTGATCGCCAGCCAGTTGCCCAGACTGCTCGGGCTCTCCGGGCAGGCCGCCGCCGGCGAGTCGCTGCTGGCCGATCTCTCATTCCTTGCGCGGGAACTCACCGCCGGTCATCAGACCTGGTCCGCGGTCGCCATCGGATTTTCCTGCCTTGGCCTGATTCTCGGATTGCGGGCCTGGGTTCCGCGGCTGCCCGGCGTGATCCTGGCGTTTGCAGGCTCGGCGATCGCTGTCGCCCTCTGCCAGCGGCAGGGCTGGCCCACTCCCGCGGTTGTGGGTGCAGTTCCCACCGGCCTGCCGATGCCGAAACTGCCGGAGATGTCGATCGGCGAAATCTGGTCTCTGCTGCCGGCTGCAGCGGCCATCGCGCTCGTCTCGTTCGCCGACACGAGCGTCCTCTCGCGGGCGTTCGCATCACTCTCCGGAAGTCGTGTCAGCCCCGACCGCGAACTCGCGGCGCTCGGCGGCGCCAACCTTCTCGCCGGCCTGCTCCGAGGCTTTCCGGTGAGCAGCAGCTCGACCCGCACTCCGGTCGCGATCGCCGCAGGCGCCCAGACGCAGGTGGCAGGTCTTGTCGGTGCAGGATGCGTTGCTCTCCTGCTCGCCGCCTCACCCGGCGTTCTGTCCGGCGTGCCGCAGGCCACCCTCGCCGCGGTCGTGATCGCGGCCTGCCTGTCGCTGCTCGATGTCGGCGGGTTTGTCCGGCTGTTCCATGCCCGAATCGGCGAGTTCGCCGTCTCTCTCGTCTGCCTCGCCGGGGTCGCGCTCTTCGGAGTGATCCCCGGCATCTTCATGGCGATTGCGATCTCGCTCGCGGAATTCGTCTGGCGGGCATGGCGGCCCTATGACGCGGTGCTCGGCCGCGTGGACGGACTGAAGGGGTATCACGATCTCTCCCGGCATCCCGACGCCAGGCGGATTCCGGGGCTGGTTCTCTTTCGCTGGGATTCGCCCTTGTTCTTCGCCAATTCAGACGTGTTTCGCGATCATGTCCTCGACGCCGTGGAGGCCGCGCCCACTCTCACACGACGGGTCGTCGTCGCCGCCGAGCCCGTCACCGACATCGACATCACCGCAGCCGACATGCTCTGCGAACTCGCCGACGAACTCCGGGGCCGGGGAGTGGAGCTCTGCTTCGCGGAGATGAAGGGACCGGTCAAGGATCGCCTCAAACGGTACGGTGTCTTCGAAAGCTTCGGTGCCGACCGCTTCCAGCCGACACTTGGGCAGGCCGTCGACGCCTACCTCGCCGCCCATCCTGTCGAGTGGCGGGATTGGGGATCCTGACCATCCGGATCCCCACCGTGGGATACCGGATGCCGCTCATCGAATCTGCATGCATCTGCCGCCGTTTCACCGCGGTCATCAGTCGATATACTCGCGAACCTTCAGGCATCCCATTGCGTAGATCAATCCTGCGCCGCATTTTCTCTCTTCCGCGCCCGAAGCCTTCAGCCAGCCAGGAGAATTCACCCTCACGATGAATGCCAAGACGCTCCTCTCCCTCGCCAAGAAGCACGGCACCCCCCTGTTCGTCGTCGATCATGACGAACTGCGAAAGAATTACCGTCTTTTCCGCAAGCACTTCCCCCGCATCCAGATCTACTACGCGGTGAAGGTCAACAGCGACCCGGCGATCGTGGAGACCTTCTACGAGCTCGGGGGCAGCTTCGACGTGGCCAGCATGCAGGAGTTCCACACGGTCCATCAGTTCATCAAGCACCTGCCTGCCAAGGAGCGACAGGACTTCATCTGGGACAAGGTCATCTACGCAAACCCAATCAAGCCGGTCGAGACGCTCCACGAACTCGACCGTTACAAGCCTCTCGTGACCTACGACAACCACGAGGAGGTGAAGAAGATCGCCAAGCATGCCCCTCATGCCGGACTTGCGCTCAGGCTCCGCGTGCCGAACACCGGCTCGATGGTCGAACTCTCGAGCAAGTTCGGGGCCCTGCCGGGAGAGGCGGTGGAGTTGATCGAGCACGCCCACGACCATGGCCTCGTGGTCGAGGGACTCTCGTTTCACGTCGGCAGCCAGTGCACCAATCCGCAGAACTTCATCCAGGCGATCCACCTTTGCGCCGGCGTCTTTGCCGAGGCGAAGTCCCGCGGTTTCAACCTCAAACTGCTCGACATCGGCGGCGGCTTCCCGGCCGCCTATGACGAGTCGGTGCCGAAGTTCAGCGGGCTGGCGTCGAAGATCAATCACGAACTCGATCGCCTCTTCCCCAAGGAAATCGAGATCCTTGCCGAGCCTGGACGGTTTCTCGTGGCCTCGGCGGGCAATGCCGTCTCAAAGATCATCGGCAAGGCCTTCCGCAACGAGAAGCTCTGCTACTACGTCGACGACGGCGTCTATCACACCTACTCGGGCGTGATCTTCGACCACTGCACCTACCATCTCAAGAGCTTCAAGAAGGGGCCGACCCAGATCTGCGCCGTCTTCGGACCGACCTGCGATGCCCTCGACACGATCAGCCTCGCCGAGCAGCTCCCGGAACTCGAGATCGACGACTACCTCTACAGCGAAAACATCGGCGCCTACTCCGCCGCCTCGAGCACCCACTTCAACGGCTTCCCCCCGGCGAAGGTGATCCACGTCAATCAGTGAGGCGGGCTGCTTCAC
>CAMDFJ010000047.1 GCA_945897435.1 Candidatus Kuenenia stuttgartensis
CCTGCTCGCGGTGCCGGTGGCCCTGCCCGCCGATGCCGTCGTCGACCGGCTCGAAATCTTCGAGGACGACGTCCAGCCGATCGATCCTGTGGACCGCGGTTCGATCGACCTGCGTTGGACGCGGGAGTCTGCCGATCGCGTGGTCGCGATCCTGCAACGACCGCGGGCCGGAAGGTTCCGGCTCGAAATGACTGCCCACCTGCCGGCACCACCGCCGCGGAAGGGCGTGCTGCCGCTGCTTCGTGCCATCCTCGACGACACCGTTCCGATGCTGGTGTCGTGGAACGCCACGCCGGGCGAGGTCTCGGCCGATCGATCGATCGAGCTGTTTCCCAACCAGCCGGCCCCGGACTACGCGTTCGAGGAAACCCGTGATGCGGACACCCCGCCGGCCCCGGGCGACGCACCGTCCTCCCCTGATGCCACCAAGGCGGCCGCGGAGGACGTGGCGGCACCCCGACCGCGGGTCGAACTGGCCGACGTGCAACTGACGATCGACGATCGGGGACGGGCCTGGGGGGCCGTCCGCTTCGAATTCATGGCGGCCGGTCCCGTCGTTTCCCTCCAACTGCCCACCGGGATGCGGCTCTTCGAGGTGTTTGTCGATGGAAGGGTCGCCGACGCGTCGCTGCCAAATCTTGCCGTCGGCGACACCGTCTGGGAGGTGAGGCTCCATGATGTCCGCTGGCCGAGATCGCTGGTCGCGGTGTTCGCAGGGGATCTCGGCCGCCGACTGGCCGACGGAATGCCTGTCGGGATCGAGCCGCCACGGCTCGTGGGACTCCCCTGCAGCCGACTGCTCTGGACGCTGACTCCGCCTCCGGGGCTCGTGCTTCGGATTGCCGACCCGGCCGAGGTCGCACCTGCCGGTCGGCTGGAGGCCGAACGTGAGGCTGCGATCGGAAGGCTCGACGAGGATTTCCAAAGGGCCATCGCGACCGCGGGGCTGTCGGAGCGGACGCGGCTCAGCGACTTCCAACGGTCGCGGCCTGCCGCCGGCCGCGGGGTCCGGCCGCTTGCCGAGGCATTCCACGGAGGTGCGGGAAAGGCAGAGGCAGCAGGCGCGGGCATCCTGCCGACCCATGTCGTCATGGACAGCGATCTCGGACTGGCGATCCGGGCGAGCAGACAGCCTGATCAGAGCGTGTCAGGCCGCGGGCTGGCGACGCTCGTGATCCTCGCCATCGGTGGCTGTGGGCCGCTCCTGGCGGCATGGCTCGGGCGGAGCAGGGGCGTCGCCAGAGCAGACAGTTCGATCACCCAGGTCGCCCATGCAGCCCCGTCGGGGCCGGCGGAATGAGCGGGAAACCCCTGTTGAAAACGCTCTGGCCGCGTGTCGCCGGGGTTCGCTAGTGTCCGCCCGCCCGACGGCCGCACACGCCGGCGGGACCGTCGTTCGGCCGGCCGGGCCGGGTTCGGGCGACGCCGCGATCGGGATGGATCCCGTTCGTCTGCCGAGGCTCACACGGAGGATGGCTGGTGATGCAGGAACGATGCGATGGTTTGAACCTCCGGGTGATTTGCCTGGCGACCCTGCTCTCGATCGGGATCGGTTTCCCGGGGCTCGATGCCCATGCCGCCGGCCATCGAACGGCCAATTTCATCGTCGATGCGCCGACCGACCTGCTCGCCCGCCGTATCGGCGATGCGGCCGAACAGTATCGTCACGATCTGGCGATCGAATGGCTCGGTCAGCCACTGCCCCGCTGGAGCCGGCCCTGTCCGATCAAGGCCCAGGTTGCGCCGCAGCTCGGTGCCGGTGGTGCCACGAGTTTCGTGTTCGACAATGGTGAGGTCTTCGGCTGGACGATGACGATCCAGGGGAGCGAGGAGCGGATCATCGATTCGGTGCTGCCGCACGAGGTGACCCACACGATCTTCGCCAGCCACTTCCGCCGACCACTTCCCCGCTGGGCCGACGAGGGTGCCTGCACCACTGTCGAGCATCCCGTGGAACGGGCCCGTCAGCACCGGCTGCTGATCGAGTTTCTGACCACCGGCCGCGGTATCGCATTCCCGGAGATGTTCGCCATGCGGGAGTATCCTGCCGACGTGCTGCCGCTCTACTCGCAGGGATATTCGCTGGCCCGCTACCTGATCGAGAGGGGAGGGCGGCACAAGTATGTGGCATTCGTCGGTGAGGGACTGGCCTCCGATGACTGGAAGGCGGCCCTGACGCGGCACTATGGCGTCGATGGCGTCGCCCAGATGCAGCAGATATGGCTCGACTGGGTCAAACAGGGCTGCCCCGCGCCGCCGGCGTCGTTGGCGGCCGCCCAGCCACGTCCCGTCGCAACGCCGGCTGCCCTCGCGGCTTCGGCACCCCGGGGACAGAGTCCCGATCCGACGCCGGATGCTCCGCCGCGGACCAGACTTGCGGCAGTCTCCGGACGCCGCTCGATCTATGCACTCCAGGCCCGGCGGCCCTCCGCGGGCACCGACCAGCCCGAGCCCGAAGACCGCTGAACCGGTCGAGGCCGAAGCGGCGGCTTCGGACCCTCAGCGTGAGCCGACGCCGGCGATCAACTGGGTCATGTGGTAAAAAACCGGCGCTGCGAAGCAGATCGAATCGATCCGATCGAGCACGCCGCCGTGACCGACGACGAGCGTGCCGTAGTCCTTCACGCCACGGTCGCGTTTGATCGCCGACATGGTCATCCCGCCGGCGAAGCCCATGATGGCGACGACGAATCCCGTCAGTGCCGCCTGCCAGGGTTCGAAGGGAGGCGCCGCCCACCAGAGCACCGCCGCCAGCAACGCCGTGCTCGTGGCGCTGCCGAGCAGGCCCTCCCAGGTACGGTTGGAACTCACCGCCGCGGCAACCAGCCGCCGGCCCAGCATCCGGCTCCAGACGTACTGCATGCAGTCGGCAAACTGGACGAGCAGGATCAGGAAGAACAGCAGGCGGAAGTTGCCGGTCCCCGCGGTCCCGGCCGCGCCGGCGAGCGGCAGCTGCAGAAGGGCCGGGGCAAAACTCAGGCAGTAGACGCAGACCACGAGGCCCGCCTGAATCTTCGCCGTCCGTTCGAGGAATCGCTTGTAGTCGCCCGCGAATGCCACCCGGGCGAGCACGAACAGCGTCGCGTAGACGGGAAGGAAGACGCTGAAGACGTCGTAGCGGTTGAGCCCCACCAGCACGTAGTGCAGCGGAGTGAAGGCGAAGAATACCCAGAACAGCGCCCGGTGGTCGCCCTTGCGGGTGGGCGTCAGGGTGATGAACTCGCGCAGCGCCCAGAACGAAACCAGTCCGAAGAGGAGCACCGTCGCCGTCGTGCCCAGCCAGAAGGCCGCGGCGAGCACGGTGCACATGATCCACCAGCCCCGCAGTCGGAGGTTGAACGTGTTCACCGCAGCCGGATCGAGGCCGCGGTCGGGGTGACGCTTGAGGAACTGGCCCACGGCCGTCGCCGCCGTCAGGAGCGCCAGAACGCCGGCGATGAGCGCGATCGTGCGGATGTCGTTCATCGGCGGCGAATCATTCCTTGAGGGCCAGCACCGACCGCCGGGCGCGTTCCAGGAAGTCGACCTTGGCCTCGCCCCGCTCGAGCCAGAGCGGGGGGCCGAAGCTGATGCATGAGAGGAGCGGCACGGGGAGAAACTCTCCCCGCGGCAGCACCCGGTTGAGATTGTCGATATGCACGGGGACGAGCTCGATGTCGGGCCGCTTCTTGGCGAGGTAGTAGAGGCCGCTCTTGAACTCTCCGACCTCACCGCTGACGCTGCGGCTGCCCTCGGGGAACACGATCAGGGACTTCGTCGGACCGATCTCCCGCAGCATCAGATCGACCGGGCTCTGGTGAACCTTGATGTCGGTGCGATCGATGAGGATCGCATCGAAAACCTGTTCGGCCAGCCAGCGACGAACGATGCCCCGCGACCAGTAATCCTTGGCGGCGACCGGCCGGGTGAGCTCGCGGACCGCCTGGGGCAGCGAAGACCAGATCACGATCGCATCGAGGTGGCTGGTGTGGTTGGCGAAGTAGACCCGCTGGCAGGTGTCGGGCTGGCTGGCGATCCAGCGGACGCTCGAGCCGGCGAGGACGCGGGCGACCGCGGCCAGCGCCAGCCCTGCGGCGCGGCAGAGTGGCGACGGACCGGCATGGTCGCCGCCTGCAACGGCCATGACCTTCTGCGGCGGGTCGGCGGGCGAGAGCATGACTTCAGTGTCGGTGGAGTCGGCCGCGCGGGTCAAACGGGATCGGGAGAGATCGAGAATCACAGGG
Organism: Candidatus Kuenenia stuttgartensis; assembly: GCA_945897435.1. Taxonomy (GTDB): domain Bacteria; phylum Planctomycetota; class Planctomycetia; order Pirellulales; family UBA1268; genus RGVT01. Next base: position 4,224 of record CAMDFJ010000047.1, read on the forward strand.
TCACGAATGGGTTGTGCCGTTTTTCATGGCCGGTGGTCGTTTCCTCGCCGTGGCCGGGAAAGACGATGCTCGAGTCGGGGAGCGAGTAGAGATGGCCGCGGATGCCGGCGGCGAGGGATTCGAAATCGCCATCGGGGAAGTCGGTCCTGCCGATCCCCTCGCGAAACAGCACGTCGCCGCCGAACACGATCGCCGGGTCGGAGTCCTCGAGCAGGTAGACGATATGTCCCGACGAGTGCCCGGGAATCGCATGGACGAGCAGGGGAAAGCCGCCCACCTCCAGCCGCTCGCCGTCGTCGAGCAGCCGGTCGGCGGGAGGACTGCGGAGCGGGAAGCCGAACTGCCCGGAGAGGTTTCCCATCGGGTCGGTGAGCTTCGAGGCGTCACCGCGGCCGATCAGGATCGGCAGGCCGGGCCAGCGGTCTCGCAGGGTTTCATTGCCGGCGATGTGGTCGGAATGCCCGTGGGTGAGCAGGATCGCCGCCGGCTCCAGCCGCTGTGCGTCGATCCATTCGATGATTGCGTCGGGCTCGAATCCCGGGTCGATGACGAGGCATGCTGCCGCCCCGGGCCGGGAGATGACGTAGCAATTCTCCCCGAACGGCGTGGACTCGATCCGGGCGATGCGGATCCCTGGCGTGGGCTCGAGGAGGTCGACAGAGGCCATGGTGGGGGAGCACTGGGCGGAAGGCGGCAATCAAACCGAGCATCGTTGCCGCGCGACGATCGGGCAAGCGGGCCCGTTCCGGCCCCCAAAAACGCGACTGGAACTGGGGTGGCGGCCCCCCCGGGCCGCCGTTAGACTCCGCCGCCTGTTCGGATTTCCCGGTCGTCACACGGTGTGCGGCCGGGGCCACGGCTCGCTCATGATCCGTCGCTGATGGGCCGATGAGTCGAGAGTGGCTCGGCAGGTGATTCATGGAGGGATTCGAGATGGTCGGTCTGGCTCAGGCGGGATTCCGCCTCGTACGTTGCGCTGCGATCGGCATCCTGTCCCTCGCCTGCATGGCAGGCGGTGGTGCATTCGCACAGACCGCGGCGATGCCGCCGGCGGGACAGACGCCCGCCCAGATCGGATCACCCCAGCTCGGCGGCGGCATGCTCCCGAACGGCGGTCTGGCCCAGGGCAACGTGAACGCAGGTGACGCTGCAGCCTCCGTCGCCGGAGCCCATCCGCTCCAGCCGGCACTCGAGATCGCCCAGAAGGGGCTCGCCGGGATACGGGCCAACATTCAGGACTACTCGGCCACCGTCGTGAAGCGGGAGCGGATCGACGGCAAACTCGGCGAGCACGAATACATGTTCGCCAAGATCCGCCAGCAGCCGTTCAGCGTCTATCTCTACTTCCTCGGCCCAGACAGCGTGAAGGGGCAGGAGGTGATCTATGTCGACGGCCGCAATGACGGCAACATGCTGGCCCACGCGGGCAGCGGCGTTCGGGCGATGGTGGGCACCGTGTCCCTCAAGCCGCAGAGCATGCTGGCGATGCAGGGCAACCGCTATCCGATCACCGAACTCGGCGTTGAAAACCTCACCCGCCGGCTCGTCGAGGTTGCCGAACACGACAAGCAGTTTGGTGAGTGCGAGGTCAACTTCTATCCGAACGCCAAGGTGAACGGCCGGATCTGCACCTGCATCCAGGTGGTGCACCCGGTGCCGCGACGCAACTTCCGCTTCCACCTCGCCCGCGTGTTCATCGATGACGAACTTTCGATCCCGATCCGCTACGAGGCCTATGACTGGCCCCAGGAGCAGGGAGGGCAGCCGGTGCTCATGGAGGAGTACACCTACATGAACGTGAAGACCAACAACGGCTTCACAGACGCCGACTTCGACCCCAAGAACACCGCCTACAAGTTTGGCGCGAAGTAGGCCTGACGCGGGGTTGTTGTTCTCGAAGATGACAGGCTGAAGCCTGTCCCACTTCGGGCAGAGGCAACGTTCTCACCCCAATCCTCTTCCTGCCTCTCTGCCGTTGTTTGCTTGGCCGGCTCCGCCGGCTGGTGCTTACCCGGCCCTCCGGGCCTGGCGCTCTGTGGCAGTTCCGATCTCGGCATCCTGCCGTTGTTTGCTTGGCCGGCTGCGCCGGCTGGCTCTTATCGGGGAATCAGTCTGGGCAGGGCGGCCTGCAGGCGGGGTAGCGGCGGGATGTCGATCCGTGTGCCTGGGGCGACCGAGACCCGCGGATCGAGGCTCCGATTCCAGGCAAAGAGTGGCCTGTAGAGGCGGCCATCGCCGTAGGCCCGCTCGGCCAGCGACCACCATGTGTCGCCCTGCTGGGTGACGTGTGATCCGACCAGCGGCCCGGGTTCTTTGGGTGCGGCATCGAGCCGTGACGCCGGCTCCATGGCGGCTGGGTCGGCATCGGAATTTTGGGCCGCGTTCTCCGGGCCGCCCAATACGGCAGCTGGGGGCGGTTGGTCGCCGGCCTGAGGGGCTGGTTCCAGATCCGAGGAGATCGGCTCGACGGTGGAAACCGCCGTTTCGCTCAGTGGTTGCTCGAGTGCGGATGCCTGAACGTTGGGGTCGCGAATCGCCGTCGCGGCGGGCTGCCGGCTTGGCGGGGCGAGCATCTCCGGCGCCGATGCAAAGATCTCGGCCGACGGCATTGCGGGCAGTGACGGCATCGCAGGAAGCGTCAGCGACGGCGGATCGACCACGATCTGCCTGGTGGCGACCGCCTCACCTGCGTCGATGTCGGGCCCGGCTCCGGCGGGGGGCCGCGGCACGAGCAGTTTCAGCGACAACGCGCCGAGAAATGCTCCCGTCAGCGAGGCCAGCACCGCCAGCAGCAGTTTCGTTTCACGTCCCATGGTTTCCGGGCCCGCCGTGAGCCGGAAAGCGGCCCAAGTCAGGGGGCCGGATTGTGCTGAATTGGCCGAGTTGAAGCCAGATCGATCGGGGACTCAGGTGTCGGCCGAAAAGGCCGGGCTTTCGACCAGTCGGGCGGCCCGGAGCTTTGCCGATCGACTGCGGGGATTCCGCAGGAGTTCCTCGTTTGAGGCCTCGACCGGCGAACGGGTCAACTGCTCCCAGACCTGGGGGTTTCGGAAGGCCTGCTTCACGAGCCGGTCCTCGAGCGAATGAAACGAGATCACGGCCAATCGGCCCCGCGGCGCGAGTCTGGTCGGGATTCGCTCCAGGGCGATCCGCAGCGACTTCAGTTCCTGGTTGACCGCGATCCGCAACGCCTGGAAGGTGCGGGTGGCCGGATGGATCCGGGGCGGGGGGTACTGCCGTGGGATGGCGGAGGTCACGAGCCGGGCAAACTCCCGGGCCGAGCGGATCGGCTGCTTCTCGCGGACCGCAGCGATCCTGCGGGCGATCCTCCGGCTGTGCCGCTCCTCGCCAAACTCGAAGATGATGTCGGCGAGGCTCTCGGGCTTCATCCGGTTCACAATCCGCCAGGCCGGCTCACCCTCGGTGGGGTCGAACCGCAGGTCGAGCGGGCCGTCGGAGTCGAAGGAAAATCCGCGGGCGTCGTCCGAGAGTTGGTCGCTGGAAAGACCGACGTCGAGGAGCACCGCATCGACCGCTTCGATCGAGACCGCGTCGAGCACCTCGGGGATGTCGCAGTAGTTGGCCTGCGCGAAGCGGACGGGCAGGCCGGCAAGTTCGCGCGCACCGCGATCGATCGCGGCGGGATCGCGATCGATCGCAATCACGAGTCCATTCGGGCCGACGGCCTCGGCGAGCAGTCGGGTGTGGCCGCCTCCGCCGAGCGTGCCATCGACGACCCGGTCGCCCGGCTTCAGCGAGAGGAACGAGAGCACCTCCGCGGGAAGGACGCTCGTGTGGATGCTCGTCGGGGACTCCATATCCGACACTCTACCACGCGTCGTCAGCCGGCTTGCCGGATGGCAGGCCGCAAGACCTGTCGGCCCGTACATGGTGTGCGGGCTTTCTCTGGCAAGTCACCGAATGGCCTGGCCGGAGACGGTTAGGATACTCCGCATGGATGATGCCGATGGCTACGACTATGTGCTTCCCGCGGAACTGATCGCGCAGCAAGGGCTCGAGCAGCGGGATCAGGCCCGGTTGCTCGTCGTCCACCGCGAATCGGCGGCGATCGAACACAGGCGGATTGAGGAACTGCCCGACCTGCTCGCCGCGGGGGATCTCCTCGTCGCCAATGACAGTCGCGTGGTGCCGGCACGGATTCTCGGCCGCCGGGCCGCGACGGGTGGCCGCTGGGAAGGATTGTTCCTTCGCCAGGATCCCGTTTCCTGCGACTGGCAGGTGCTGGCCCAGACCCGAGGCCGTCCTCTGATCGGCGAACGGGTGGTTCTCATCGACCGTGAAGGCCGCGATGCGATCGGCCTCAGGCTCGTCGGTCGTGGTCTCGGCGGGACCTGGCTCTGCCGGCCGGAGATCGAGGATCCCCGGTCAGCGGCCGACCTGATCCTCGAGCGGATCGGTCGCGTGCCGCTGCCGGGCTATATCCGAGGCGGCGACGAACAGCCGGGCGACATCGATCGCTACCAGACCGTATTCGCACGTCAGGCCGGATCGGCGGCGGCGCCGACCGCGGGGCTGCACTTCACGACTGGATTGCTCCAGGCGCTCGAGTCCCGTGGGGTCGGTCGGGCTCTGGTCACGCTGCACGTCGGCATCGACACCTTCAGGCCGATCACTGCCTCACGCCTCGACGACCATCTGATGCACAGCGAATGGTGCGAATGTCCGGCTGCGACGGCCGACGCGATCTGTCGGACAAAGGCCGGTGGCGGCCGGGTCGTGGCTGTCGGCACGACGGCGGTGCGGACGCTCGAGACCGCCGCACTCCGGGCAGCCTCGGGAGAGATCGCTGCCTGGGCCGGCTCGACCGATCTGTTCATCAGGCCGGGCTGGTCGTTTCGGGCCGTCGACTGCATGCTCACCAACTTCCACATGCCGCGGACCACGCTGATGGTGCTCGTGACCGCATTCGCCGGACGGGAGCTGATTCGGCGGGCCTATGACGAGGCGATCCGCGAGCGATACCGGTTTTTGAGTTATGGTGATGCGATGCTGATCATGTAGACCGTATGGAAAGACCGGATGATTCGAGCCTCAGGAGAAGCGAGATGGCGGCGATTCCCCAGGAAGACGTGCTTGTCGTGCCCCGGACGCTGTTTGAGAAGGCAGGTGCATTTCAGGGTTTTTGCGGCGACACGGCCGCCTACCTGCCGCTCCTGCTCGATCCTCGGCAGACGTCATGGCGGCCCCGGGCGAGCGTCGAGGAGGATCCTTCGTTCAAGCAACTGATTCCCTACTGCCTGCTCGCCTGGCGGGCCGAGGACGGCACGCCCCGGTACTTCGCCTATACCCGCGGCGGCGGCCAGAGTGAGGCACGGCTGCGGGCCAGGCGGTCGGTCGGTATCGGCGGCCATATCGCCAGTTGCGACGGCGAGCATGGCGACGACACCTCCTACGAGGCCGGCATGCGTCGGGAACTGGCCGAGGAGATCGAGATCGGCGGCGGCTGGCAGTCACGCTGCGTCGGCCTGATCAACGACGATTCCAACCCGGTTGGGAGCGTGCATCTCGGGATCGTGCACATCCTCGAATTGGAACGGCCCGAGGTTGCCCCGCGGGAGAGTGAACTGGTCGACTGCGGTTTCGAGACGCTCGATGCGCTGCTGGCGGCCCGCGAGAAGTTCGAGACATGGTCACAGATCACGCTCGACGCCCTGCGGTCGGGCCTGCTGGTCTGACATTCCGCGGCCCGCCAACGACCGCCATTGCAGCGTCCGGTGTGGCGGCCGGGTAGAATGGTCGCGTGGCCATCTATCTCGACAATCATGCGACCACCCGGCTCGACCCGCGTGTGCTCGAGGTGATGCTGCCGTGGCTCAGCGAGCACTACGGCAATGCGGGCAGCGTCACCCACGGGATGGGCCGCGATGCCAGGACAGCGGTCGAGCAGGCCCGCGAGACGATTGCCTCCGCGATCGGGGCGACGGCCCGCGAGATCGTCTTCACGAGCGGTGCCACGGAGAGCATCAATCTCGCCCTGCTCGGTCTGGCGGCGCGGCGGGGGGCGGCAAGAGGCCACCTGATCACCGCGACCACGGAGCACCATGCCGTTCTCGATCCGATCGAGCATCTCGAACGGACCGGCTTCGTGGTCACCCGGCTGCCGGTGGTGCCGCAGCGGGGCGGGGGTGTCCCGGGCCGCATCCGTCGGGAAGATTTCGAGGCTGCCATCAGGCCCGACACGTTTCTCCTCTCGCTGATGCTCGCCAACAACGAGATCGGCGTGATCCAGGATGTCGCCGCGATCGCGGCGGCCGCCCGGGACCGCGGCATCCTGGTGCATGTCGACTGCGCCCAGGCCGTCGGCCGGATGCGGGTCGACGTCGATGCCCTGGGAGCCGATCTGGCGAGCTTCTCGGCCCACAAGTTCCACGGGCCGAAGGGGGTCGGCTGCCTGTTCGTGCGGCGGCGGGAGAGGGTCGTGCGGATCGACCCGCTCGTGTTTGGCGGCGGACAGGAGCGGGGCATGCGGAGCGGCACGCTCGACGTGCCTGGCATCGTCGCCATGGCGACCGCCTTTCGGCTTGCCAACGACGGTCTCGCCGAGGAACTGCCGCGGATCCGAGGCCTGCGGGACAGGCTCTGGCGGCTCCTCTCCGAGGCCGTTCCGGGTGTCGCCCTGAATGGTCCTCCACTCGATGATCCTGCGGTTCGGCTGGTGAACAATCTCAACCTCCAGGTGTCGGGTGTCGATGGCCAGTCGCTGCTGGCAACGCTCTCGGAAACCGATCTGGCCCTCAGTTCCGGGAGCGCCTGTTCCTCGGAAAACCCGCGGCCGAGCCATGTGCTGCTGGCCCTCGGACTCGACGAGGACGAGGCCCGTGCCAGCCTGCGGTGCGGCCTTTCGCGGTTCACGACCGCCGCCGAGATCGACGTGGCCGCCGCGCGGATCGCGGCCGGTGTGGTTGCGCTCCGCAGCCTCTGAGGCATCGTTCTTGGCCCGCGTGGCCGCCATGGCTACACTTGGAGAGTGACCGTGGCCCGTTCCCGCCCCGGTCGAGACGACAGCACCTGCAAAGCCCGGGAGAGAAACCATGTCAGTGATGCTCACTGAAAAGGCGGCCAGCGAAGTCAAGAAGATCATCGTCGACCAGAAACTCGATCCGGCGACCGTTCTCCGCATCGGCGTGGCCGGTGGCGGCTGCAGCGGTTTCCAGTATTCGCTCGGCTTCGACACCGCATGGGATCCGAAGAGCGACAGCAAGTCGGAGCAGCACGGCGTGCCGGTCGTCGTTGACAAGAAGAGCGACCTGTTTCTCGACGGCACGACGCTCGACTTCCACGAGGGGATCGACAAGCGGGGCTTCACCTTCAACAACCCGAACGCCAAGAAGAGCTGCGGCTGCGGCAGTTCTTTCCAGGCCTGAGCCGTCACCTCAGCGAAAGGGGCGGAGCGTGGCCGAGGGCAGGGTGCACATCGTCGGCATCGGAGATGACGGCGTCGAGGGAATGACCGCCCAGGCCCGGCGGGTGCTCGAGTCGGCCGACGTGCTGCTCGGCCCTGAGTCCTGTGCCACGCTCCTGCCTGCGTCGCTCGCGGAGCGTCTGGAGACGACTGCCAACCTCGAGGAACTCTGCGACAGGATCGAGGCCGCAGGACCGAGAAGGCTCGTCGTTCTCGCCTCTGGCGATCCGCTCTTCTACGGCACCGCCCGCTATGTCTGCGGCCGCCTCGGAAAGGATCGATTCGAGGTGGTGCCGCATGTCAGCAGCATGCAGCTCGCCTTCGCCAGGGTGAAGGAGTCCTGGGAGGAGGCGTTTCTCGCCAATCTCTCCGGCCAGTCGATCGAGCGGGTCGTCGACAAGATCCGCGGCAGCGAGACGGTGGGGCTATTCACCAGCGAGCAGTGGCCGCCGTCGGCCGTGGCCCGCACGCTTCTGGACGAGGGCATCGATTACTTCCAGGCCTATGTCTGCGAAAATCTCGGTTCGCCCGACGAGCGTGTGACCCAGGGCAGCCTGGCCGACATCGCCGCAGAGGCCTTCGGCCCGCTCAACGTGATGATCCTCGTCCGCCGGGCCCGCGCGGCCGACACGCCGGGCCATGTGGGCAGCAGGCTGTTTGGGAATCCCGACGAGTGCTTTCTGCAATCGCGTCCCAAGCGGGGGCTTTTGACGCCCTGCGAGGTGCGTTCGCTGGCACTCGCCGAACTCGGACTGCACGCCGGAAGCGTCGTCTGGGACGTCGGGGCGGGCAGTGGTTCGGTGAGCCTCGAGGCGGCACGAATCGCCCATGCCGGCCTGGTCCATGCAATCGAGATGGATCCCGACGATCATCGGCTGATCACCGCCAACGCCGAACGCTTCGGTGTCTCAAACCTGAAGGCCGTGCTGGGCAAGGCCCCGGAGGCCTGGAAGGGGCTGCCCGATCCCGACGCGATCTACGTCGGCGGCAGCGGCCGGGACGTGGCCATGCTCGTCGAGGAGGCCTGGAAGCGGCTCAAGGCCGGAGGGCGGCTGGTGACGGCCTGCAACAGCATCGAAAACCTGGCCGCCGTCCATGCGATCCTCAGGGCACGCAGTGGCAACGCCGCCTACTGGATGGTGAACATCGCCCGGGGCATCGAACAGATGGACCGGATCCGGTTCGAGGCCCTCAACCCGACGTTCCTGATCGCGGCCACGAAGCCGGCATGAACGGGAGGTCCGCATGACCGCCATGCCGGCCGAGGCCTTGCCCGAACCGCTCGACCTGATCGCCGTCGGCGCCCATCCCGACGACGTCGAGATCGGCTGCGGCGGAACGCTCTCGCTGCTCTCGTCGCAGGGGTGTCGCGTGGGGATCGTCGATCTCACCGACGGCGAACCGACGCCGCGGTCGAGCGGCCCGGAGGAGCGGCTTGCCGAGGCGGCGGCAGCGGCCCGGGTGCTGGGCGTCTGCCACCGGGAAAACCTCGGCTTTCCCAACCGGCGGCTGTTTGATTCGTTCGAGGTGCGGGTGGCGCTGGCGAAGGTGTTTCGCCGCTGGCGGCCCCGGGTGGTGCTCGGCATCGGCGACAAGACACCGCTCGCCTCGCCGGACCATGCCCAGGCCGTGGCGATCACCGAGGCGGCCGTGTTTTATTCCCGGCTGACGAAGTGGGATGACACCTTCGACGGCCTGCCGGTACACACGGTTCCAAACCTCCTCTCGTACTTTCTCTTCGCCGGCATCGCCAGCCTGCCGCACGGTCAGTTTCCGCTGGTGGTCGACATTGGAAGCCATCTTGAAGCCAAACTCGAGGCGGTTCGCTGCTATCGCTCCCAGTTTCCCCCGGAAAAGGCCCGGGTCTTCGCGCGGGTGCGGGCCGTCGCCGAGACGGCCGGCCTGATGGGCGGCTGCGAGGCCGGCGAGCTGATCTCATCGAGTCGGATGCCCTGTACGGCCGACCCGCTGCGACTACTCTTGGGTTCATCATGACTGTCGAACACCCGGAATCGCTCGAGCCATCCCACGATCGGGCCCACGAACGGCCCTGGATGAAGTGGGTCCTCGTTGCGGCCGGCATCTACAACATCGCCTGGGGCGCACTCGCGATCCTGGCGCCGGTCTGGTGCTTTCGCCTGGTCGGCATGGAGCCGCCGAACTATCCCGAACTCTGGCAGTGCATCGGGATGATCGTGGGTGTCTATGGAGTCGGCTATCTCGCGGCGGCGACCGATCCGCTGACCCACTGGCCGATCACGCTGGTCGGATTCCTGGGCAAGGTGTTCGGTCCGATCGGCTTCGCCCAGGCGCTCGCTTCAGGACGCTTCCCTCCGGCATTCGGCTGGAACATCATCACCAACGACCTCATCTGGTGGGTACCCTTCGCCCTGATCCTCGCGGCCGCCTGGCGGGCGGGCCGCGGCGGCGTTGCGACCCGATGAGCGAGCCGCCGACGATCGACGTCGCGGTCGTGGGGGCCGGCATCGCAGGTCTCTCTGCGGCCTCGGAACTGGCCGCTGCCGGCTGTCGGGTCGTGGTGCTGGAGAAGTCGCGGGGCGTCGGCGGGCGGATGGCCACGCGGCGGCTTGGCGAGGCGGTCTTCGATCACGGGGCGCAGTTTTTCACGGTTCGTGGCCGTGCCTTCGGGGTGCTCGTCGATGAATCCCGGCAGGCCGGTGCCGTTGACCGCTGGTGCGACGGTTTCGTCAGGATCGTGCCCGCCGCCTCCGGCGCCGACGAGGTGCTCCCGGCGGGCGACGGCCACACCCGCTGGCGTGGGGTTCGCGGCATGACGGATCTTCCCAAGCATCTGGCCGCCGGACTCCCCGAGCGGGTCGAAGTTCGGACCGGAGTGCGGGTCTCCGGGATCGGTGCCGCCAGCGATCGCGTTCGGATCACACTCGACGATGGCGAACGGTTCGAGTCGCGGGCGGCGGTCGTGACGACGCCGGTGCCGCAGGCGCTCGACCTCTTCGCCTCGGGTGGTCTGAGCGAGGGTGTCATCGATCCAGAGTCGCACCGCCTGCTCTCCACGGTCGACTACGACCCCTGCTTCGCGTTGATGGCGGTGCTCGACCGGCCGAGTCTGGTGCCGCCCCCGGGCGGAATCCAGTTCGAGTCGGCAGGCCCTGCCCGGGGGGCGATCGCCTGGCTGGCCGACAACCGGCAGAAGGGCATCTCGCCGCTCCCGGCTCTCACGATCCACGCAGGCGCTGCCTTCAGCCGCCGGCACTTCGACGACGATCCCGCGACTGTCACGGCACTGCTTCTCGAGGCGGCCAGGCCCTGGATCGACGGTCAGCTTCCCGAAGCCGTGCTCGAGACCTCGCTGCAGCGGTGGAAGTTCGCCCAGCCAACCTCGATTCTGAAAGACCCCCTCGTTGCCGCGACCTCCGCACCGCCGATCGTCTGCTGCGGAGATGCGTTTGCGGGTCCGAAGGTGGAGGGGGCGGCCTCGAGCGGCATGGCGGCCGCCCGCTGGGTGGTCCGCGTGCTTGCCGCTGAATGATTCCCGCCACGGTTGCAGGGATCCGTCCCGGAAGCCGATGATGCTCCAGGCGGGTGTCCGCCGGCAGTCGGGTGATTCAGGTTTTCGGAGCCCTTTTCATGGCCAGCACGCAGTCAGGCAGCGGATTGCTCCCCGAGGTCGAGGCCTTTCTGGCGGGCACTCCTTTGACCAGTCTTGTCGGCGGCCGTGATGTCGCGGGCTCGACCGGGCAGACGATGCAGACGCTCGATCCCGGCAGCGGCCGTCCGATCGCCGAGTTTCACCTGCTTTCGGCCGACGATGTCGACCGGGCGGTGCAGGCCGCGGCGCATGCGTTCAAGGCCTCGGGCTGGGCGAGGATGGCCCCGAACGAACGGGGCGTCCACCTTCACCGGCTGGCCGACGCGGTCGAGCGGCAGAAGAAGATCATCGGCCAGATCGAGGCGCTGGACGCCGGCAAACTGGTCGCCCACGCCGAGGGCGAGGTGCAGAACTTCGTCGACACCCTCCGTTACTTCACCGACATGGCCCAGCACGTGCAGCGTCGCAACGTGCTCGCCGTGGCCGGCCACGAGGCATGGACGGTGCGGCATCCCTGGGGACCGTGCGGGTTCATCTTTCCCTGGAACTTCCCCTTCCTGCTCGTCGGCTGGGGCATCTCGCCGGCCCTCGCGGCGGGAAACACCGTCGTCGTCAAGCCCGCCGAGGATACGCCCCTGTCGGCGATCTACCTCGGACGGCTGGCCCGCGAGGCCGGGATTCCGGACGGCGTGATCAACATCGTCGTCGGCACGGGGCAGGTCGCGGGTGCCGCGCTCTCGGGGCATCCCGGCATCAAGCGGATGTCGTTCACCGGATCTCCCGAGGTCGGCCGGCTCGTGGGCGAGGCCTGCGGCCGCAATCTCGTGCCGGCGAAACTCGAACTCGGTGGCAAGGGGGCGGCGGTCGTCTTCGAGGATGTCGACGTGCCGCAGATCGCCCAGAAACTCGTCCATGCGATCACATTCCACTGCGGCCAGGTCTGCTGCGACGCGACCCGCTGGCTGGTCCATGAGTCGATCGCCAGGCAATTCATCGACGAATGCGCCGGCCGGATGGAGGCGGTAAAGGTCGGTTACCAGCTCGCCGGCGGCACGGCGATGGGACCGGTCGTCAATGCCCGGCAGCGGGAGCGGGTGCTCTCGTATCTCAGGAAGGGGCAGGAGGAGGGAGCGGAGATGGTGGTGCCGGGCGGGCCGGCAAGCGTGCCTGGGCACGACGGTTTCTACGTCAAGCCGGCACTGCTTTCCGGGTCGCTCGACAACATCGCCGCCCGCGACGAGATCTTCGGGCCGGTCGCCTACATCGCCACGTTCGCCACGGAGGACGAGGCGGTGGCGATGGCCAACGACACGGAGTATGGGCTGGCAAACAGCGTCTGGACCACCGACATCGGCCGGGCCGGCCGGGTCGCCGAATCGATGGTGGCGGGCAACAGCTGGATCAATGCCCACAACGTGTTTCTCCGCGGCGTGCCCTACGGCGGGGTGAACAAGAGCGGCATGGGCGGCGGCGTGAACTCGATCGAGACGCTGTTCGACTACTGGCGCAGCCAGTCGGTCGTGCGGCAATTGTGAGGCCCGATCTCGACGGACCAATCGCGTGAACAATGTCGGACACGAATCGGACGTGGTCGTCGTCGGGGCCGGACTGGCGGGGCTTGTCTGTGCCCGGGAACTCGTCCGTGCAGGGCGCCGCGTGCTCGTCGTCGAGGCATCTGATCGGGTCGGCGGCCGGGTGGCGACCGACACGATCGAGGGCTTTCGGATCGATCGTGGCTTTCAGGTCTACAACGACGCCTATCCCGAGGGGCTGCGGCAGCTCGACCTGGTCCGGCTCGGGCTCGGTCGCTTCGAGCCCGGTGCGCTCGTCGCGGCGGGCGGGCGGCTGCGGCCGCTGAGCGATCCCTGGCGGCGGCCGCTGGCCGCATTGCGGTCGCTCGTCGATGGGAGCGTGGGGATCGCCGACGGACTGCGGACGGCAAGGCTGCGAAGCGACGCGATCCGCAGCCTGCGGGCCGGCGCGAGCGACGTCGACGCCGCGGCCGGAGCGACCGAACGGACGACGCTCGAGGAGCTTCAGGCCAGGGGTTTCTCCGAGGCGTTTGTCCGCAGCTTCTTCGTGCCGTTCTTCGGCGGGGTTTTCCTGGAGCGTGCGCTCGACACGGCCGCCCCAATTTTCCTCTTCGACTTCGCGATGTTCTCACTCGGAAGTGCCTGCCTGCCGCGGGGCGGCATGGCGGCGATCCCGGCCCAGCTTGTGGCCGGTCTGCCGGAGGGATCGGTTCGGCTCGAGACCAGGGTGGCCCGGGTCGAGCCGGGGCTGGTCGTGCTCAGCGATGGCAGCGAGATTCAGTCCCGAGACGTGGTCCTGGCGACCGACGGTCCGAACGCGGCAGCGATCCTGCCTGCGGCTCTCGGCAAAAGCTGGGCGGGCCGGCCCTGGAAGGGAACGCGGCTGGCGGCCTTCGCGGCCGAGCGTTCCCCGCTGGCGAGTCGAACGCTCGTCGTCAGTGGCGAGCCGACGGGGCCGATCGACAACCTGACGGTGCCGTCCGACGTGGCCGAAGGCTACGCCCCGACCGGGAAGACGCTCGTGACGGCCTCGATCCGCGAGGCCTGGGAGGGCTCCGACGAGGCGCTCGTGGCCGCGGTCCGCGGGCAGGCGGCGACCTGGTTTGGCGGAGCGACGCAGGAATGGCGGCATCTTGCGACCCTGAGGGTGCCTCATGCACTGCCCGACGAGTCGCCGGCGGCCCGACTGGCGCGGCCAGCGGGTTTTCATCTCGCCCCGGGCCTCTGGCTCTGTGGCGACCACTGCTCCTCGGCGTCGATCAACGGCGCTCTGGCGAGCGGCCGGCGGTGCGCCGAGGCCGTGGCAGGGTCGGCCTGAATACGGCGCCCCTTGGAATCGGCATTTGCCGGGCCAGCCCTGCCTCATACAATCGATTGAAACAGTTGTTTGATTTCCGCGAAGGCCTCCTGCCAATGGCCCCTCAGATCCGCTCGAACACGGCCAATATCTCCGATGATATCCGCGATCCCAGGGTCCGGATCCTGTCGGCGGCCGGGCAGGAGTTTGCAGAACGGGGCTATGAGGCCGCGACCGTTCGAGACATCTGCACCGCGGCGGGCGTCAATCTGGCCGCGGTGAACTACTACTTCGGCGACAAGCAGCGGCTTTACATCGAGAGTGTGAAGCACGCCCATGAGGAGCGGATTCGGCAGGTGCCCCAGCCCGACTGGCCCAGCGGCACGCCGGCGGCCGAGAAACTCCTTGGATTCGTCGGCAACACGCTCGACCGGATGCTGGGAACCGGCCAGCCGCCCTGGCAGGTTCGGCTGATGATGCGGGAGGTGCTCCATCCCACCGAGGCCTGCCGTGAACTGGTCGAGGATTACATCCGGCCCCACTTTGAACTGCTCGTCTCGATCCTTGACGAACTCGCTGGGGGAACGCTGCCCGGATCCGAACTCCGCCGCGTGGCCCTGAGCATCATGGGCCAGTGCTTCCTCTACCGGGCGGCGGGGGATGTGGTCGCGATGCTCGTGCCGGCTGACGAGATCGAGGCCTGTCACACGCCCCGGCCGATTGCCGATCATGTCACCCGATTCGCGCTTGCCGCGCTCGGGGCCGGAGAGCCGCTCGCCCGGCCCGGTCGCAGGGCCGCCCCCGCGAAGGAGTCTCATCGATGAAGGTTCTGAAGACGATCATCGGCTGGGTGCTGCCGCTGGCGATCCTCGGCGCGGCGGTCAGCGGCTTCGTGACGCTCGGGGGGCCGAAGGTGCCGCCGCGGAAGGACAAGGAGCCGCCCAGGGCTGTACCGGTGCGGACGAGTCCGATTGAGCGGCAGGCGACGGGTATCGATCTCGAGGTTGACGGTGTGGTCGTGCCGCTCCGCGAGGTCACCCTGGCGGCGGAGGTGCCGGGCCACGTCCTCCGCAAGACCGAAGCCTGCAACGAGGGGCATGTGGTGACAAAGGGCACGGTGCTCTTCGAGATCGATCCCCGCGACTTCGAACTCGATGTCGACCGACTCGAAAAGGAGCGGGTTCAGGCCGGCCTGGCCATCGAGGAGGTCGACGAGGAACTCGTTCAAAACGCCTCCTCGACCGACCTTGCCAGGCGTCAGGTGGAACTCGCCCGCCGCGAGGTGGCCCGGCTCGGGGGGCTGAAGGCTGGCAAGATCGTCACCGAGTCGGAGCACGACCGGTCGCTTCGCGACG
>CAMDFJ010000048.1 GCA_945897435.1 Candidatus Kuenenia stuttgartensis
TGCCACGACGGTGCCATCCCGATTCGCGGGGAGCAGCATCCACGTCGATCGGCTTCGGGCCCTGGCAGACGTCGGCATGGACACGATCCCCTGGAACCAGCTCTCCCGCTGGAGGGAGCCGGGCAGGGTCAACCTCAACACTGTTGTGAGCAGCACAGCCTGCAGCGATTCAAGGCTCGACAACGTCGTCTGGCTGTCCGTTCTTGGGTCCGATGCCGACGTCGCCACCAACCCCTTCCTGACGAACGGAAAGGCGGCCAAGAGCATGCACGATCTGCTCACCCTCGCTCCGGTCACGAGCGGATCGACCGCAATGTATCTCGACAGGACAGTCACGTCGGGATCGAACTCCTCCAAGAAAAACCGCCAGTATGATCTGAATCCTGCATTCGCCTATTCGACGGCGACCCGGCTGGCCAACGTGGCCACCGTCCGATCGCATGTGTTCGGCGTCTGGATCACGCTCGAAACCACCGACACCACGGCGGCGGATGCGGCGCCCGTGTATCATCGGGTTTTTGCGATCGTCGACCGGTCGATACCGGTCGCTTACAACGCCGGCGAGCCCCTCAATGCCCGCGATGTCATCCGCCTGCACCGTTTCCTCGAATAGCCCGCAGAGCCGCGGCGGCTACACCCTCGTGGAACTGCTGCTTGCCGCCGCGATCGCGCTCGGGGTGATGGCGGCGGCGGCGACCCTCTTCGCCCTCTTCGGCAGGACGGCCTCCCAGAGCCAGGCAACCGTGGAACTTGGCGACCGGATGCGGAGCACCGCCTGGCGGCTGCGGCAGGATCTCGCCGGCGTTACAAGCGACCTGCGTCCCTGGACCGAACCCGAGGAGGATGCCGGCTACTTTGAGCTCGTCGAGGGTCCCAAAACCGATGCCGATGCCGCCCACGATACCGACCGGCTCGACGCCGACACCGACGACATCCTGCTCTTCACCACCCGCACCACGGGCGGACCGTTCGTGGGAAGGTATGGTTCCAACACGCTCGAATCCCCGGTCGCCGAGGTGGCCTGGTTCTGTCGGCCGTCGGCATCGCAGCCGGTCGCCGGCACGACGCTCTACGATCTCCATCGGCGGCACCTCCTCGTGGCCGCCTATGTCGGCCTGGCGCCGTTCTCGACCGGCAACAACAGCATCCCGTTTGTGTCCTGGCCCGATTTCTACGGCAGCTACGACCTTTCCTGCCGACGTTCCGGCGGCCGGCTCTATCCCAACTCGCTCGGCGACCTGACCAAGCGGGAGAATCGGTTCTGGCACGGTCTTTCTGGCACCACATCGGCGGCGGCGTTTCCATATCCACTCGAGACGGCCACGCTCGACGGGGCGACCTTCATCGGCACGGCCCGAGAGGGGGAGGATGTCGTGCTCACAAACCTGATCGCCTTCGACCTGCGGGTGTTCGACCCGGAAGTGCCGGCGAAAACGCTGGCCGGAACGACGGTCTACCCAGGCGATCCGGGCTATCCGTCGGCGACGGCCACGAGCCCGCAGAGCCTCGGCGGCTACGTCGATCTGGGCTGGGCCGGTGGGACCGTGACGTCAGGCACGCAGTCGTTTCCGCCCGCGGGCAAAACTCCGCTCGGCTCTGCGGGCATCAAGGTGGTGAACAATACGACGGCCGCCGCAGAGTTGACGACGTCAGGAACCGGCTTTCGCACCTACGATACATGGAGCCGTCATTACGAATTCAATGGGATCAACGAGGATGGCGACACCAAGACCGACGAGGGCATCGACGGCTTCGACGACGACACCGACAACATCGCCGACGACAAGGACGAGAGTGAAACCAGCCCCCCCTATCCCGTGCCGCTCCGCGGCCTCGAGGTGCGGATCCGCTGCTACGAACCGACGAGCCGGCAGGTGCGACAGGTGACGATCCGCCACACGTTCCTTTCGAAGTGACCCCCCCGAGGCATCTCTCATGAACAAGACGCCAGACCCGAGACTTGGCTTCACGCTCGTCGAACTGCTGGTCGTGATCGCGATCATCGGAATCCTGGCCGGCCTCGCCCTGCCGGCCATTCAGGGTGCCCGTGAGTCCGCCCGTCGAACGTCCTGCAACAACAACCAGTATCAGCTGGCCTTCGCCACCCAGCGGCAGGCCGAATCGACCGGGCTGCTCGTCGGCTGGCGAAACGCCAACCCGAACCCCACCAACACGACCCAGACTCCCTCCTGGCCGGTGCTGCTGCTGTCGTTCATCGAACGCAACGACCTCTATACGACCTGGGCATCTTCTCCGTCGATCGCAACCCCGCAGCCGCAGGTGGCCGCCTTCATCTGCCCATCCGCAGCGGCAAACGCCGGATCGTTTCCCAGCCTCTCCTATGCGGGCAACGTCGGCAGCACCGGCGCACAGACCGGCGGCACATGGAGTAAATACGACGGCGTGATGCTCGACGCCGTCGCGGTCGCATCCTCGAACCGGATCGACATGGACGACATCTCAAACGGCGACGGAACGGGCTCGACGCTGCTGCTCTCGGAGAAGAGCGGCGCCGTATTTGGACGGGGCTGGTGGGACACCTGCCCGACGGCGGCCAGCCAGTTTGCCTACACCGCCATGCCCGGCTCCTATTCCGGCCCTGCGGCAACCCCCGTGCCCGGGTTCGGCGTGACCGGATCCGCAATCACGCCAGTCCTCAACTCGGCGGTCGCGGGGGCCCCCGGAGCCTGGAGCCAGCCCTCCTCGAACCACGTGGAAGGGGTCGTCGTGGCCTTCTGCGACGGCCACACGGCGTTCCTGAAAAACACGCTCGCGGCCACCGTCTATGGCCAGCTCGTGACCTCGAACAACGGCAAGGCGACCACGGTGCCGCGAACAGGCTGGGGAACGGCCGCCTACCAGCTCAGCGACGCCGACTACTGACCCGATCCGGGGCCATGCCGGTTTCCCGGTTCCCCGACGCACGCCTCCTCCCGAGGGGGGTATTCCGGGGCTGCGATGGACGCGATGGCCCGAAGGGCTACAACGGAAGTGGTGCCCGACGCCCCGTTTCGCCGAAACAAGGCCTCATGACCACGCTCGCTCCAGCCCCGCCCGCATCCCACGCCCCCACGCCCGGCCACGCGCTCGGTCAGTCGCTGCACATCGAACTCGGCGACACCCGCGACCGGCTCGTGCACCACCGTCTCTATCCGCTCGTCAACAGTCCGGAGCGACTGTGCCGGTTCATGGAGATGCATGTCTATGCCGTCTGGGACTTCCAGAGCCTGCTCAAGGCGATGCAGCAGCGGCTGACCTGCACCGGCATCCCCTGGCTTCCGACGGCCGACCGCGAGGCGAGGCGGCTCGTCAACGAGATCGTGCTCGACGAGGAGTCGGACGAACTTCCCGAAGGGGGCCATGCCTCCCACTTCGAACTCTACCTCGAAAGCATGCAACTCGCCGGGGCCGACACCCGTCCCATCGAGCGGCTACTCGACGTGCTCAGCGACGGCGTCAGCCTGGAGGAGGCGATGACGCGGGCCGAGACGCCCGCTCCGGCCGCCGAATTCATGCGGAGGTCGTTCGAGATCATCCAGTCTGACTCCACCCACCGGATCGTGGCCGCCTTCACCTACGGCCGCGAGGACGTGATCCCGGACATGTTCCGCCACTTCGTGGGAACGCTGGCCGAGCAGGATCCGAACTCCTGGGGCCGGTTCCGGTTCTACGTGGAGCGGCACATCTCCCACGACGACGTCAAGCACGCCCCGATCTGCCGGCGGATCGTCGCCAGCCTCTGTGGCACCGATCCGACCAACTGGGCCGAGGCCTCGAAGACGGCCCGGCAGTGCCTCGAGGCCCGGATCGCCCTCTGGAACGCGATCGCAGACCAATTCTCCTGACAGGCCCACCATAAAGACAGGTCTGAGCCTGTCATTGCCGCTGTGGGACAGGCTCTAGCCTGTCCCACAGCAGGCAGGCTGTTACTTCGCGGCGGCGAGTTCGGCCTTCTTCCGCTCCTCGACGATTTCCTTCTGCACGTTGCCCGGGGTGGGGCGGTACTTGCTGAACTCCATCGTGAACACGCCCTGACCCTGGGTCATGCTGCGGAGGTCGGTCGAGTAGCCGAAGGTTTCGGCCAGCGGCACCTCAGCGATGATCGTCGACGTGTTGCCGACCGTCTCCGTCGAGATGATCAGGCCGCGACGCTTGTTGAGTTCGCCCGTCACCGGGCCCTGGAAGTCGGCCGGCACCTCGACCTCGATCTTCATGATCGGCTCGAGCAGAACAGGCTTCGTGTTGAGGAAGGCCTCGCGGAAGCCGGCCCGGGCGCAGATCTGGAAGGCCATGTCGCTCGAATCGACATCGTGATACGAGCCGTCGGAGAGAGTGGCCTTGACCCCCACGATCGGAAATCCGGCGATCGGCCCCTTCGAGAGCGATGCCCGGAAGCCCTTCTCGACCGAGGGGATGTATTCCCGCGGCACGCGGCCGCCGACGACCGCATCCTCGAACTCGAACGTCTCCGGCGATTCCTCGGGGAGCGGGTCGAGCCGACCGACGATGTGGGCAAACTGGCCTGAGCCGCCGGTCTGCTTCTTGTGCTTGTACTCATACTCCGTGGCCCGGGTGGGTGCCTCGCGGTAGCTGACCTTCGGCGCGCCGACCTCGACCTCGACCTTGAACTCCCGCTTGATCCGTTCGACGTAAATGTCGAGATGCAGTTCGCCCATGCCGGCGATCACGGTCTCGCCCGTCTCGTCGTCGGTCGAGACGCGGAACGTCGGATCCTCGCGGGTGAACCGCTGCAGCGCCTTGCTGAGCTTGTCGAGGCCGTCGCGGTTGGTCGGCGTGATCGCCATCTTGATGACCGGCTCCGGCACGAACATGCTCTCGAGCGTGCAATACTTGTTTTCCGAGGCGTAGGTGTCGCCGCTGGCAGCGTCGACGCCCATCACGGCCACGATGTCGCCGGCCTCGCCGAAATCGATCTCCTCGCGCTTGTCGGCGTGCATCTTCACGATCCGGCTGAACCGCTGCTTCTGGCTGGTTCGCTGGTTGATGTAGGCCTCGCCCTTGGTGATCTTGCCCTGGTAGATCCGCATGAAGGTGAGCTGGCCGTAGGGATCGTCGACGATCTTGAAGGCCATCGCCACGAGCGGCTTGGCCGGATCCGGGGAGAGATCGAAGGCCTCGTCGGCCTTGTCCCACTTCTTGGCGATCACCTTCCGCTCGACCGGGCTCGGCAGATAGCGAACGACCGCGTCGAGCAGTTTCTGCACGCCCTTGTTCTTGTAGGCGCTTCCGCAGAACACGGGGGTGATGCTCTGGTTCTGCACGGCCGACTTCACCACAGCGTGGATCTCATCCTCGCTCGGCTGCTCCTCGGAGAGCAGCTTTTCCATCAGCGAATCGGAATACATCGCGAGCCCTTCGAGCATCACATGGCGGGCCTCGGCCGCCGGCTTCTCGTAGGCCGCCGGAATCGGCTCCTCGCGGACGTTCTCGCCGTTGTCGCCGTCGAAGTAGAAGGCCTTCATGGCGACCAGGTCGATCACACCCTCGAGCTTGTCCTCCGCGCCGATCGGGATCTGCATCGGGATCGCGTCGGTGCCGAGCTTCTCGCGAAGCTGCTTCACCACCCGCTGGAAGTTCGCCCCGGTGCGGTCCATCTTGTTGACGAAGGCCAGCCGCGGCACCTTGTACCGCTTCATCTGCCGGTCGACCGTCATCGACTGGCTCTGCACGCCGCCCACGGCGCAGAGCACGAGGATCGCCCCGTCGAGCACGCGGAGGCTGCGCTCCACCTCGACGGTGAAATCGACGTGGCCGGGGGTGTCGATCAGGTTGATGTCGCAATCGTGCCACCTGACACTCGTGGCGGCGCTCGTGATCGTGATCCCGCGCTCCCGCTCCAGATCCATGTAGTCCATCGTCGCGCCGTCACCGCCGCCCTTCACCTCCTGGATGCGGTGGATGCGGCCGGCGTAGTAGAGAATCCGCTCCGAAAGCGTCGTCTTGCCGGAGTCGATGTGGGCCGAGATGCCCATGTTGCGAAGCTTGGACAGGTCCATGGAACGAGATCACCTTCGGGGGGGAAACAGGTCGAGATGCCAGTGCCGCCGGATGGGGATGGCATGGTGGAGGGAAGCCGTGAATATACTCATCGCGGCGCAAGTGTGACAGGCCCGTTCCACCTGCTGAAACACTCGATTTTCCGACGGCAGCAAAGCCCGGCCGATGAAGCCACCCATCCGAGCCTCCGACGCCAGAGCCGCCGATATCCCTGGCCCCGCCGCGGCCACGCCGGACGCCGATCTCGGCCCGGAATGGCCCTGGCAGTCGTGCCTGCTCCCGTTCGCCGTGTTCATCCTGATTGGTCTGTTCGAGCCCGTGCCGAGCGGCGGAGGGCTGGCGGGTGCCCTCGGGATACCCTATTCGGTCTACCCGCTCATCTATGCCCTGCGGATCGTAGCCACGCTGGCCGCGGTCGGAGCCTTCTGGCCTCCGATCCGCCGCTGGATCGGCCGCACCACCTGGTGGCCGCTGCCGCTCGGGATCGGACTCGTCGTGCCCTGGATCGTGCTCGCCACGCTCCAGCGGGAACTCGGCTGGGCCCCGGCCGCCACCGAGCGGAGCGGCTTCAACCCGTTCGAGCAGTTTGCTGCCGGGTCGGCGACCGGCTGGGCCTTTCTGGCCGTCCGCATGATCGGGCTCGTCGCCGTCGTGCCGCTCGTCGAAGAACTTTTCCTGCGCGGGTTCCTGATGCGGTATGTGATCAACGAGGACTTCTGGACGGTCCCCTTCGGCACGCTCAGCGCCGCCTCGGCCGCCGCCTGTCTCGTCTACGCCCTGGCCACCCATCCCGGCGAGGCGATCGCGGCGGTCTGCTGGTTTGCGGTCGTGAGCGGCATCGCGGCGGCGACGCGGCGGCCGATCGACGCGATCCTCGCCCACGCCGGCACGAATCTCGCGCTCGGCTGCTACGTGCTCGCCACGGGAAATTGGTGGCTGATGTGAACCGCGGCAGACTCGCCCCGACGCCGACCGGCCTGCTGCATGTCGGCCACGCCCGGACATTCGCCATCGCCGCCGAGCGGGCCGGCGGAGCGGGGCTCGTGATGCGGATCGAGGACCTCGACCGCGGCCGCTGTCGGGAGGAATTTGTCGAGGCGGCCTTCGACGATCTCCGCTGGCTGGGCATCGAGTGGACGGAAGGCCCCGATCTCGGCGGCCCGCACGCCCCCTACCGGCAGAGCCAGCGGACAGACTGGTATCTGGAGGTCTGGCGGCGGCTCGAACAGGCTGCCGCGATCTATCCCAGCCCCCATTCCCGCCGCGACGTCGAGGCGGCTGCCACCGCGCCGCACTCGGCCGAACCGATCTTTCCGACAGCCCTGCGGCCCGCGTCGGGATTGGGGGCAGGGCGGGAGCGGGCGGCAGACCCCGGAGGCGTGGCCTGGCGGTTCCTCGTGCCCGATGGCCGGGTGATCGAGTTCGAGGACGGTATCCGCGGCACTGTGCGCCGCACCGCGGGGATCGATTTCGGCGACTTCGTCATCTGGCGACGGGATGATCTGGCCGCCTACGAACTGGCCGTCGTCGCCGACGACCAGGCAATGCAGATCGCCGAAGTGGTCCGCGGCGAGGATCTGCTCACGAGCACCGCCCGGCAGATCCTGCTCTACGAGGCCCTCGGCTGGAAGCCGCCGAACTGGGCCCACACTCCGCTCGTCTGCGACGCCGCTGGAGAGCGGCTCGCCAAAAGGACCGCGGGCCTCGCGATCCGCGATCTCAGGGCCGCGGGCCGAAGCCCGGCCGAGCTGCTCACCGGGCCGACCTGACGAGCCAGGCCCGCACGAAGAGGTGCTCGGCGACACGACCCGCAAGCATCTCCCACAGCTGCCCGACCGTGTGCCGCGTGGCGAGATCGAGACGGCTGCCGATCGCTCCCGGCGGCGCCGCCCGGCCCAGCGGCCGCACGAGCACGACGAGGTCACTCTCGCCGACCAGGGCCGGATCGGGCCCGTCGGCAGTTGCCGGATAGCCGCGGATGATCGAACCCGGGAGCAGAAACGAATGAATCTCCGCCGCGGCGCGGAAGTTTTGCGGCGCCCAGACGGTGCGGCCCCTGGCCGCGGCCACGGCCTCTGCCGGGAAGCCACCGATCGGCGGATCAAAGGCCGCAAGCAGGCTCGAGACCGCGAGGCCGGCGGCCAGCGTCGCCGGCACGGCGCAGACCGGCAGCCAGGCCCGTCGAACGAGCGGCCCGATCACGATCGCCGCGGCGCCTGCGAGGATCAGCCAGTGGGTGGGCGGAAACGCGTCGGCCGGAAGCGCGCGCACAAGCAGCCAGGAGAGCCAGCCGGTCAGCCCCACGACCGCGCCCGCCGCGACGATCGTCGTCGCAAAGGCCGACGGCAACAGCCGCCGCCAATGGATCGCCATCAGGATCGCGACCGCCGGCATCGCCTCGAGCAGATAGCGGCCCGACCGCTGCGTGGGCAGCAGGAAGACCAGAAACCAGATGCCGATGAAGCTCCACCAGAGCCGTTCGTCGGCCCGGGCCTCGCCGCGGTGCTGCCAGGCCCGGATGACCGTGCCCAGAAGCGGCAGCGCGAGCAGGCCGGCGTTTGTGAACCAGCCGCCGAAGTAGGTCCAGATGCTGACCCGCCCCCAGAGCAGGGCGGCCAGATAGTTTGATCGTCCGGCCCGGAGCTTGCCCATGTTTTCGCCGACCACGAACTCCCGCCAGATCGCGGCCGGGTCGGGATCGAGCAGAAACCAGAGCGAGAAGATCGCGAGGCTGACAGCCGCCGTCCAGATGAGCCCGGGCAGCGACCTGAGGACGAAGCGGCGGAGATCCCAGTCATGCTCGTGCAGGTGCCAGACGGCAAGCCCGAGGCCGATCGGCAGCAACTGGGCGAACGACTTCGTGAGCAGCGCAGAGCCGGCGACGATTCCGATCAGCGTGGGAAAGAGCAGTCGGGATGAAAACGAACTCGGTCGCCACCAGACCAGCAGGAAGAAGCAGAGAAAGACCCAGAACGTTTCGGGCGGGTTGGTGAGGAACGGACGCCCGTAGCGAAACGTGCTCAGAAATGCGAGATAGATGGCCGGCGCGAGCAGGCTCGAGGAAAGGTCGCGGTCGCTCGCCCGCCAGGTGGCGAGTCCGACGAGCAGCGCCGTCAGAAACGTCCAGCCAAGGCTCGGCCAGCGGATGTCGAGGAGCGTCCAGCGGCGAGCCCAGTCGGTCGAGGCGATCCCCTGCCAGAAGAGCAGCGGCGGCTTCGTGTTGACCATGTCGGCCATTTCCGACTCCAGCGGAAGCCAGCGGCCACTGGCCGCGGTGGCCCGCGTGATCTGGGCGTAGATCAGTTCGTCGCCATTGCCCGGCGCATGGAGCGAGCCGAGGCCGTAGAGATACGCCGCTGCCGCGAACACGAGCGTGGCGACGGCAATTCGCAAAGAGGGCAGCATGCGCCGCACAGGGTCGCAGGAACGGCCAGACCGCGCCTAGATGCACGCAAACACACGGCATCCTGCCGTTGTTTGCTTGGCCGGCTCCGCCGGCTGGTGCTTACCCGGCCGGCAGTTTCACGCAAACACACGGCATCCTGCCGTTGTTTGCTTGGCCGGCTCCGCCGGCTGGTGCTTACCCGGCCCTCCGGGCCTGGCGCGGGGTGGGAGGCTCTGGCCGCTGCTCCTGCCCAATGTGGGACAGGCTTCAGCCTGTCATGGCCTCCTGGCCAAATGAATGACGGCCTCTCTTTTTCGCCGCTTGCCTTTCCTACAACTCCGGCACCTTGTCGCCGCCGCTCTTCGTGCAGAGGCCGATCAGCAGGTCGCCCTCGATGTCGTGGCCGAGAAAGACGACATGGCCGTCGGCGAACAGGGCCTGGATCCCACCCACATGGGTCGAGCGGAAACTGTCGCCGCCGGGATCATCGATGACCGGCGAATTCTGGAGCACGCAGCTCGTGCCACAGGCCCAGCGGGCCGGTCCGATCGGGGTCTGGAAGTCGTCGGCGTCATCCGACCCGGTGTGGCCTCGGTCGACGCTCTCGGCCACGAGCAGCGTGCTGGCGAGACCGTCGCTGACAGCCTCGCGGCGGGCCGGCTCGCGATGGGCCTCGTCGTCGGTGGCATAGAGCACGCCGCTGTGCTGCCAGTCGTCGACGAGCTTCCCGGTCGTCGACAGCGGCACGGCCGTACCGACCACGGCACCGTAATCCTGTTTGCCCGGATACCGCTCGATGCTGCTCGGGCAGACGTAGAGTCCGATCGTTTTCCGGGCGATCTCCCGATTACCGCGAGGATCGTTCCAGGGCTTATCAAGATCGATCTTCAGCCCCACCCCGAGATCGGCGGCGAACGGCAGGCTGAACGAGGCCCAGGCATGCAGGCGGGGCGGCTGCGACTTCGGATTGGCCGAGAAGGCATCGCTCCCCGGTGGAAAAATCCTGCGGGCCGACTCGTAGGCCGCCACGGCAAGCCCCTGCCGCCGGCAGTTGTCGGCGCACTGCGTCCTTCGGGAATCCTCCCGCCACCTCTGGATCGTCGGCAGAAGCAGGATCAGAAGGGTGCCCACGACCGCAGCGACGGCCAGTGTCTCGACCAGCGAGAATCCTCGTGGTCGAATCGATCGCGATGAAAAGCCACGATCCGGCTCAACCATAGCATCCTGCGACATCATGCCAGAGCGATTGAAGGTTCAACCCGTCGCCTGGATCGGGCAGAATCCGATCGGTTCGCCAAGTGAGGCTGCTGGGGCTCGAACCCAGGACCAACGGATTAAAAGTCCGATGCTCTACCGACTGAGCTACAGCCTCGAGGATAATCCTACCGACGCCCGCAGACCGGGCAACACTCAGCGGAGAACAGCCGTATGCATCGATTCACCATCCACCCGTTCCTGCGATTCCTCCGCGCGACCCAACTGCCGCTGACACTCGTGGCCATCACGGCGGCCGCAGCCTTTGCAGACGCCGCTGAAACACCCTGGGGCCGGATCGAGGAAGCCGGTGCCAGCGCGGGCCGCCAGGCTTTCATCGTCGAACGCTGGCCGGCCGACGGCCGGATCGTTGTGCCGGCGGGCTTTCCCCAGATCGTCCGGGCGACCATGCCGGTCGAAGGGGGCCGCCGCGAACTCACGGTGGAATACTCCGAGGACGCCTCGCAGGTCGCCATCCTCGGTCCGGCGGCTGCACCGGCATCCGGCCTGATCGATGTCGAGACCGCCGACACGACGGCCCAGTCTGACGACGGCCGGATCGCCCTCACGGCCCGGACCGCGAAGGTCGAGGGCTCACAGGCAAAGCTGGAGGAGCAGCCGGGCAACGCCCGCATTGGTTACTGGTCGAACCCTGCCGACAGCGTGGGCTGGACCTACCAGCCGACCCGCTGGGGTGCATACGACCTGCGGCTCGCCCACTCCTCCGCCTCGCCTCCCGGCACCGAGATCGAGGTCACGATCGGCGAGACGAAGCTGCAGGGCAGGCTCGAATCGACCGGCAGCTGGTATCGCTACACGACGCTCCCGCTGGGGCGGGTTGTGATCCCCTCGACGCAGGCCCTGGCAGTCACCGTCCGCTGCACGAAGCCGTCTGGCGGTGCCGTCATGAACCTCAAGGCGATCCTCCTCGAACCGGCCTGCGAGGGTGGCCCGCCGGCGCAGGGCAACGACGGTACGGTCCTGCTCCATGGCCGGGACGCCACCGTTCGGGGCACCGCACTCCGCTGGGAGCCCGCCGAGAAGAAGCAGACGCTCGGCTTCTGGACGAAGCCCTCGGATGCGGCCGAGTGGATCTTCCAGGTCCACAGTCCTGGCAGATTCGAGGTCGAGGTGCTTCAGGGCTGTGGCCGGGGCCAGGGCGGCAGTGAGATGGCGATCCTCGTCGATCCGTCGCCGGCCGAGGCACCGCAGTCGCTCACCTTCGCGGTCGAGGACACTGGCGGATTCCAGGAGTTCAGGCCGCGGACGATCGGCCGGATCACACTCGGCAAAGGCGAACACCTGCTGCGGGTGCAGCCGCGACGAATTACCAAGGCTGCCGCCTGCGACATCCGCCAGATCCGGCTGCTGCCGGTGCAGGATCAACCCTGAACGACCGAAAAAGTGCCCGAGAGAGGACTTGAACCTCCACCCAGTTACCTGGACAAGAACCTGAATCTTGCGCGTCTGCCAATTCCGCCACTCGGGCGAGTGGACTCTCGATCGTACCAGCCCGGCGGGGTGTCGCAACCCGCCAACGGGCAGCCGCGGAACTACTCCACGGTGACGCTTTTGGCGAGGTTCCTCGGCTTGTCGACATCGCAGCCGCGGAGCACCGCGATGTGGTAGGCGAGCAGCTGCAGCGGGATCGCCTCGACGATCGGCTGGAGGAAGGAGGGGGCGTCGGGCACCTCGATCACGTCATCGGCGAGTTCGCGTACCCGCTCATCTTCGGGACTGGCGATGGCGATCACCGGCCCCCTGCGGGCCTTGATCTCCTCGAGGTTGAGGATCACCTTGTCGTAGACCCCGCCCCGCGGAATCAGAAACACGCTCGGCGTCGACGGATCGACCAGAGCGATCGGTCCGTGCTTCATCTCGGCCGCCGGATAGCCCTCGGCGTGGATGTAGCTGATCTCCTTGAGCTTGAGCGCCCCTTCGAGGGCGACCGGGAAGTTGTACTGCCGGCCGAGATAGAGAAACGTGCTCGCATCCCGATACTTCTCCGCGATCGCCCGGATCGTGGCGTCGGCCTCGAGTGTCTCCGCGACGAGATCGGGGAGACGCTCGAGGGCCGCGATGTACTCGAGCCCCTTCTCGTAGCTCATGTGCCGCAGCCGGCCGAAGTAGAGGGCCAGAAGGGCGAGCACCACGCACTGACTGGTGAAGGCCTTCGTGCTGGCCACGCCGATCTCGGGGCCGGCATGGAGATAGACGCCGCCGTCGGCCTCGTTGGCGATCGTGCTGCCGACGACGTTGCAGATCGCCAGCGTCGGGTGCCCCTTGCGCTTGATCTCTCGGAGGGCGGCGAGCGTGTCGGCCGTCTCGCCCGACTGGGTGATCGCAAACAGGAGCGTTCCCTCGTCGATCGGCGGGTTGCGATAGCGGAGCTCGCTCGCATACTCGACCTCCACCGGAAGCCTGGCGAACTCCTCGATCAGATATTCGCCGACGAGCGCCGCATGCCAGCTCGTGCCGCAGCCGGTGAGCACGATCCGGTTGACATGCTGGAGCTGGGAAGGAGTGAGGTTCAGGCCGCCAAAGACGGCGGTCGCATCGTCGCGGGAGAGCCGGCCCCGCATCGCCGAGCGGATCGTCTCCGGCTGCTCGTGGATCTCCTTGAGCATGTAGTGGGCAAACCCGCCCATGCCGACGTCGCTGACCGTGATGTCGAGTGGCTGGACGGAGTGCTCGATCCGGCCGGAGTCGCGATGGATCACCCGCAGGCTGTCGGCGGTCACGACGGCCACCTCGTGGTCGGCGAGGTAGACGATCCGGTCGGCGTGGCCGGCAAGCGGACTCGAGTCGCTGGCGATGAAGTGCTCGTTGTCGCAGACGCCGATCACAAGCGGGCTGCCGAGCCGTGCGGCCACGAGCAGGTCGGGCTGGCCGCTGAACAGCACGAGCAGGCCGTAGGTTCCGCGCAGCTGGGCGATCGCCTCGCGGACGGCCATCACCCAGGGACTGTCGGCCGGCTCGTCGGTGAGCCGCGAGCCCGCGGCCAGCGTTCGCTTCAGGCAGCTGTCGATGAGGTGGGCGATCACCTCGGAATCGGTCTCCGATCGAAAGGCATACCCTTCCGACTCGAGCCGCGTCTTGAGGGGACGGAAGTTTTCGATCACCCCGTTGTGGACCACGGCCACCGAGGCAGAGGCCGATCCGGTGCAGCCGCCGAGGTGCGGATGGGCATTCTCGTCGGTCGGGGCGCCGTGGGTGGCCCAACGGGTGTGGCCGATGCCGATGGAGCCGTCGGGGATGTCATCGCGGACGATCGCCTCGAGCCGGGAAAGCCGTCCGGCCGCCTTGCGGACCCCGATCTGGCAGTCGTCGTCGAGGAATGCCAGGCCGGCCGAATCGTACCCCCGGTATTCCAGCCGCCGCAGCCCCTCGACGATCAGGTCAGCCGCCCTGCGAAAACCGACGTAGCCCACGATGCCGCACATGGCGAAAATCCGAAAGCGTGTCCGGTCCTGAGTCCTCTGAGAAACCGGATCGCAACCGGTTCGATTTCAATTCAACCAGTATATCCCTGGCCTTTCCATGCCCACACCCCAATCGGCGACGATCGTGATCCCCGCCCGCCTCTCCAGCCAGCGGCTGCCGCGCAAGATGCTTCTCTCGGAGACCGGCCGGACGCTGATCGAGCACACCTGGCTGGCGGCCTGTCGTTCGCGGCGGGCCGACCGCGTGATCGTGGCAACCGACAGCAGGGAGATCGAGGCGGCCGTGCTGGCGTTCGGCGGCTCGGCCGTGATGACCTCACCCGAGGCGCCAAGCGGCACCGCCCGAATCGTCGAGGCCCTGCCCCGACTCGGGAATCCAGAGCTGATCGTCAACGTGCAAGGGGACGAACCAGAGCTTGCGGCGGCCGCGATCGATGCGGCGATCGATCTGCTCGACCGCTGCCCGGAGGCCGGCATCGCCACGCTCGTGACCCCGATGCGACGGCTCGAGGATCTCGATGACCCAGCCGCCGTGAAGGCGGTGCTGACGCCCTGGCGGTCGGCCGGGAGCAGTCTCGCCACGACAGGCCCGATCGTTCCAGATGCCTGGCGGGCGATCACGTTCAGCCGGGCCCGGGTGCCGGCCGCCCGCGACTGGAACGATTCCCTCCTCGATGCGACACCGCCGCTCTACTGGCAGCACGTCGGGCTCTACGCCTACCGACGCGAAGTGCTCGAACGCTGGAACTCACTGCCCGAGTCGAGGCTGGCCACGGTCGAGAGCCTGGAGCAGCTGCGGGCGATCGAGGCCGGCATCCCGATCGTCGCCGCGGCGATCGAGCATGCCGCCCGCGGCATCGACACGCCGAAAGATTATGCCGCCTTCGTTGCCCGACAGGCTACTTTGGCACCGGGACCACCAGAACGCTCGCCGGGGCGTGCATGATCACGGCCTCGGACGTGCTGCCGAGCAGCCAGCGGGAGAAGGCGTCTGTCGGGGTCCGGCCGATCACGATCAGATCGTCGCCGTTGGCCTTCGCAGTCTCCACGATCCGATCGCCGGCATTGCCCTCGACGAGGATCGGCTCCTGACGCCGAAACACCTCCGGCAGCAAACCCGCAAATGCCTGGAGTTTGCCCGCGAGCGTCTGTACTTCGTCGTCGTGCTCCTTCTGCCAGGCATCGGCGATGGCCGCCGTGTCTGGGTCCCTGACACGCTGTTCGAGCCATTCCGGCAGCGGTCCTGCCAGCAACGATTCGGTGACCCCGATGATCCGGCCCTGCGTGGCTTCCGGCCAGTGGAGTCTGCTGACGACGGCCCCAAGGGCCGCAGCGCTCGCATCTCGATGGCAGGCCAGCACCTTGAGCGGCCTGTCGCTGGGGAATGCAGTTCGCACGATCAGCACCGGAAGCTGCGAGCCGTGCAGCACGGCCCGGGAAACGCTGCCGAGAAACAGTCGCTCGACAGTGCTCAGACCGCGGGCGCCGAGGACGAGCAGATCGGCATGCCAGCCCTCCGCGGTTTCCAGAATCCCGACAGCGGCGGGCTTCGAACTGACGATCGCCTCGACCTTGTGGGTCATCCCCTGCGGCAGCAGGCTGCAGGCCTCGTCGAAAATCGCCGCGACCGCCCCCTCGACGACCTTCTCCGACTGCCCCGGCAGCCGCTTGCGGATTTCGAGCGGCGAAAAATAGATCGCCACCTCGTCAACGGCGGGATTGATCAGACTGCCGATCAGCGACACGGCATCGAGCGACGATGGCGAGCCATCGACTGCGGCAAGGACCTTCATGGGGGGGCTCCGATGGGCGGGATGACTCCGAATCCTACACGACGCGGCCGACGGACTACACCCAGTGCTTCGAGTCCTCGCCGGGAACCTCACGGACAAGCCGGGGAACGGCATAGCCCGGCAGCAGCCCCTGCAGTTCGCGATGCAGCCGGCGGGCCTCAGGCTCGCCGACCTCGAAATGGGCCGTCCCCGTCACCCGGTCGAGCAGGTGCAGGTAGTAGGGCACGACTCCGATCTCCACGAGTCGCTCGGAGAGTGTCGCCAGGGCATCGACCGAATCGTTCACGCCGGCGAGCAGGACCGACTGGTTGAGAAGGATCGCCCGGGACGCCGCCAGACGGGAGACTGCCTCGGCGACATGATCGTCGAGTTCGGCGGCGTGGTTGGCATGGATCACGATCACCGCGCCGAGACGCGAGGCCGCAAGCAGCGAGCAGAGCTCTCCGGTCACCCTGGACGGCAGGACGATCGGCAGCCGCGAATGAATCCGCAGACGTTTCAGGTGGCCGATCTCCCCGAGCCGCTCGACGAGGCGGCCGAGACGGTCGTCGTCGAGGAGCAATGGATCGCCCCCCGAGAGGATCACCTCCCGCAGGCTCGCGTCGGCCGCCAGTGCGACGACCGCCGACTCGATGCCGGCCCGGTTCGCTCCGCTCTCGGCATAGGGAAACTCCCGCCTGAAGCAGTAGCGGCAGTTGATCGCACAGCCGCCGGTCGCAAGCAGCAGGGCCCTGCCGGCGTACTTCCGCACGAGCCCGGGCGCCGCGACCGCAGCCGCCTCCTCCAGTGGATCGGCGGAGTAGCCGGCGACGACCTCTCGCTCGCGGGCCTCCGGCAGCACCTGCAGCAGGAGCGGGTCCCGGCGGTCGCCGCGGCGCATCCGGGCGGCGAACCCCCTCGGCACGAGCAGCGGAAAGCTCCCGATCGCGGCTGCCGCCTCCCGCCCCAGGCTCGGATCGAGCCCGAGCAGTTCGCAGAGTTCGACGGGATCGCGGATCGCCTCGGCCAGTTCCCGCTGCCAGGGCTGGTCCCGACTCCGCCGCTGATCGGGCGATTGGACGAGAGACGACACGGCTCGCCCCTCGTTTGTGGCGAGGGCTCCGATGCGGACGTTGACAGTTTCCCGCGGCCCGACCACTCTTGGGGGCTTGAACGGAGTCGCCGACCGACCCTTGCAAGGATACGGTCGGTCCACCGCGGATGAAACGCGCGGCGACCGTCTGGCGGCATCACCGATATCAGAGAGAGGCACTTGTGGCAGGCTACAACACCAGCGAATTCAAGAAGGGGCTCAAGGTCCAGATCGACGGAGACCCCTACATCATGATCGAGTGCAACTTCGTGAAGCCCGGCAAGGGACAGGCCCTCTACAAGTGCAAGCTTCGCAACCTGCTCCGCGGCACCGTGCTCGACCGCACCTACAAGAGCGGCGACTCCCTCGACGCGGCCGACATCTCCACGATCGACGCCCAGTTCCTCTACAAGCAGGGGGAGCAGTTCGTGTTCATGGACAACGACAGTTACGAGCAGTACGAACTCACCAAGGAGCAGGTCGACGACTCCTGGAAGTGGATCAAGGAAGGCACGATCTGCTCGATGCTCCTCTACAACGGCAACCCGATCTCGATGGAGCCGCCCAACCACATGGTGCTGGCGGTCGAGTATGCCGAACCGGCGATGCGTGGCAACACGGCGACCAACCTGACCAAGCCGATCAAACTCGAGACCGGCGCCGAAGTGATCGTGCCCGCCTTCATCGAGCAGGGCGACATGATCAAGATCGACACCCGAACCGGCGAATACCTGGAGCGGGTCCAGAAGTAGGGCGTTCTGGGTCGGGGTTGCCCACGCCCCATCGCCGGACGCTCGCTGCGGCCATCCTGGCAATCCTGTTCGGCACGGCAGGTGCCGCCCGATGTGGGACAGGCTTCAGCCTGTCTTGGGCCCGCTCAATCCCAGAACCAGCGGCCCTCGGGAAGCGTGATCGCATCACTGCGGGCCTTGGCCACCGCTCCCTTCTCGTCCATCAGCAGGTTTGGCGACTCGAGGGCGATCCTCGGCTGCAGCGTGACGCCGCCGCCGATCGGCGTCAGCAGCCGGTTCTGCCGCCAGACGGCGTTGATCGCAGTCTCGACCTCGACCGGCGCCGGATACCGCTCGATCGCGTAGCACTGCTCGTCGCAAAGTTTCTCGGCGGCCCAGTTGGTGCGGCCATAGGCGTCGTGCTCCTGGAGATAGGCGGCTGCCACGGCGACGTCGATCAGGTTTCGCAGCTGGGCGTAGACAGGATTTCGGGCGGCGATCTCCGGGTATTTCTTCGTGAATGCCTCGGTGAACATCCTGCTCGCCCGGTCGGCCCGGTCGGCCGACATCCGGCTTCCGTCCATGAGAACAGCCTCGTCCGCGCCGACGAGTTTCACGCCCCGGCCGACGAGTTCGATGCCGAGATCGTCCTCGCTGATCCGCACGCACTGGTAGTCGGGCATGAAGTACCAGCGTTGCAGGGCGTTTGCGGCGACCGAACCGGCGCTTGCCAGCTCGATCCAGGTGGCCATCTTCACTGGCGGCCGTTCGAGACCGATGCCGATCAGTTTCATCCGGTAGTCGGCCTCGACCATCACCTGGGCAAAGTGCGTGGCGGGCGAGACGCCATCGACACGCACGGTCTGCCTGCCGAGGGCCTGCCTCATGCCGGCGACGAGTGTCTCGGTGGTCCCCTGCGGATTGATTCGTCCGACCTTCTTGAGGAAGGCCTGCATCTCGGCGAGTCCCTTCTGGCTGGGATCGATCGAGCAGCCGAGGGCCCGGTCTGAGGGCTGCCCCGGCGCGAAGGCCCGGATGGCGGCCGCCAGATCCTCGAGCAGCATGGTCGGGCTGCCGGTTTCAACGCCGACGACGCGGCCGGTGGCGTCGGCGATCCAGGGCTCGGCCGGTCCGGCGATCACGACCTCGCCCCGCTCGGAGCCCTCGCCCGGATAGACGAAGACATATTGAATGCGGGTCAGACCGGCCAGTTTTTCCAGCGATTCGGGAATTCCATGTTCGTTTGATGCGGCCTTTGCAACCTCCGCCTCGAGCCGGGAGAGGGCGACCTTGCGACACTTCGAGGCCTTTTGCAGGTCGGCCGGCAGAACTGCGGTTGCCGCCTTGCGACGTTCGAGCGACAGGCCCGAGTCTACGACGCCCTGCGTTCGCAGCACACCCTGGGCATCGATCACGATGCCGGCGGCACCCGCGGCACTGCCGAGGCCGCCACCGCCGCCACCCAGGCCGCCACCT
>CAMDFJ010000049.1 GCA_945897435.1 Candidatus Kuenenia stuttgartensis
ACCGCCGACGAACCAATACGGCCGCTTCACGGAAAATCTCGGCATCCTGCCGTTGTTTGCTTGGCCGGCTCCGCCGGCTGGCACTTACCCGGCCCTCCGGGCCTGGCGCGGGGTGGTTGTTCTTTGCATGACAGGCTGAAGCCTGTCCCACTTCGGGCAGAGGCGGCCTTATAAGACCTCACCCTCTCCACAAACTCCAGATGCTGAGGAGTCGGTCGGGGGCACGCGCAGGAGACGGTGAATTTTGCGCCTCACTCCCAACTCTCAGTCGGCCAACAGCGCACCCTGTAGCAAAATCCGCCGACTCCGAGCATGTCACCGCCGACGAACCAATACGGCCGCTTCACGGAAAATCTCGGCATCCTGCCGTTGTTTGCTTGGCCGGCTCCGCCGGCTGGCACTTACCCGGCCCTCCGGGCCTGGCGCGGGGTGGTTGCTCTTGAAGATGACAGGCTGAAGCCTGTCCCACGGCGGAAAACCCCGTCTTCCAGCCGAGTTGGCGGCGATTTCCCTCGGGGTTTGGCGTGAACTAGGCTTGGGAGTGTCTCCTAGCCGTATTGGTCAGAGGCCCCGCCATGCCGCTCCCCGCTTTCCTCGTTGCCGGAATCGTCCTCGCCCTCGTCGGGCTGACGCTTTTGCTCCTGATCCTCAACTATGGCCAACTCTGGTTTCAGGCCTTTTGGTCGAAGGCCCCGATCACGTTTTTCGAACTGCTCGGAATGAGCCTGCGGAAGGTGAACGCCCGCACCATCGTGCAGGCCCGGATCATGGCGACGCAGGCCGGCATCGGCAGGGATGTCTCGGCCCGCAGGCTCGAGGCCCACTACCTCGCCGGTGGCGACGTGCCCCGCGTGATTCGCGCCCTGATCGCGGCCCACAGGGCCGATCTCGATCTCGATTTCGACCGGGCCTGTGCCATCGACCTCGCCGGTCGGGATGTCCTCGACGCGGTGCAGACGAGCGTCAATCCAAAGGTCATCGATTGCCCCGACACAGCCAGTGGCAAGTCGACGCTGTCGGCTGTGGCCAGAAACGGCGTCGAACTCAAGATCCGGGCCCGTGTCACGGTCCGAACCAATCTCCAGCAGCTGATCGGTGGCGCCACCGAGGAAACGATCATCGCCCGCGTCGGCGAGGGGATCATCACGTCGATCGGCTCGGCCGAGAGCCACTTCGAGGTGATGGAGCATCCCGACACGATCTCCAAGGCGGTGCTGCAACGCGGTCTCGATGCCCAGACGGCGTTTCAGATCGTGTCGATCGACATCGCCGACATCGAGGTGGGAGAGAACATCGGTGCCCGACTCCAGGCCGATCAGGCCGAGGCCGACACCCGCGTCGCCCGGGCCAAGGCCGAGGAACGGCGGAGTTTCGCGATCGCCCGCGAGCAGGAGATGAAGGCCTCCACCGCCGAAAATCGCACCCGCGTGCTCCAGGCAGAGGCCCTCGTGCCGAAGGCGATGGGGGAGGCTTTCAGGGCCGGAAGGCTCGAGAGCGCGGCAGCCGGGAAAAACGGCTCCCCAGCCTGACTTGCCAAACCGACTCGCCAGCCTTGGGGGCGAGCCTGATCGGAAGCCACATTCGCAGTCCGCGCAGATTGCCGGAATTGGTGGCAGCCCAGGAAAAATCGATACGACTCGGCGATTCGCCCAAACCCTGACGGCATCCCCGGCCGATACCACTTTGGTCGGGATGTCGCGCCCGCTGCCTCGGAATGTCGGCCATGGATGGCCGGGATGGCAGCCGGCCGCGTCACGAGCCAGTTCATCAGGGAGTCTGACCATGGCGATTCGCAAACTGCGTGTGTACACCGGGCCCGAAGCCGATGCGTCGGCTGGCTCGTCGCTCCGCGATCCTCTGCCGGCCGGTTCGGTGAAGGTGTCGCTGGGCGAGATTCTGCCGCTGCTTGCCGACGCCGTCGCCAGCAACCGCACCTGGCTGAGCGACTTCGCCGCCGATGAGGTGACGATCACCTCCGATCTCCACGACGTCCTCCAGGCCTACCGCCACTACCGCCGGCCGGCCTGCTGACCGTCCACGGCAGGCAGAGAGTGCGAATCGTGGCTTCCGAGTGATCGTTTGGGTCACCGGCGACCGGGCGATTTCCGTTCCGACAGATTGTCGGCTCCCCCCTTGTGAGGGTCACTCCTGGGAGGCATACTTCCATCCTGGGCCCGACGGGCTGGGATTCGTTCGCGACCTGAGCATTCGGGTCGCGCGAACTGGAAGTCACGCGGAATCACCTTGCCATGACACACACGGTCAATCTCGCCGATCTGGGCCGAAGGGTCCGCGCCGCCAGAATCGCCCGTCGCCTGACACTGGAGGAGGTCGTCTCGCGGGCCGACTTCACCGTCAGCTGGCTCTCAAAGCTCGAAAACGGCCTGCTTGCGCCGTCGCTCGAGGGTCTTGTCAAACTCTCCGACGTGCTCGAATGCGGGATCGAGACGCTCGTCGAAGGGCTCTCGGTGCCCCCGCAGTTCGTGATCGTCAAGGCCGGGCAGGGCCGGATAAATCCGGCGGTCAAGGGCCCGAGGACTGGCATCGTCGTTGAGCATCTCGCCGACCAGTGGCGAAACCGGGCCATGGATCCCTCGATCCTGCACATCACGGGCTCCGGCAACAAAGGCACTCCCGACAACCACGACGGCGAGCGGTTCCTGCTGGTGCTCGATGGGGATCTCAAAATCACCTACGGCGACGACGTCCTGCTGCTCTCGCCGGGCGACAGCATCTACATCTATGCGGCGATCCCACACACGCTGATGCCGGCGGCGGCCCGCGGCACCGTGAAGGTGCTCAGCATCGCCTACAATTCCCGGCTCCACGCCGCACGCGGCAATAGTGGCCATGGAAAGCCGGCCCGGAAGCATCCGTCGGCCCGGAAGAAGGGCTGACCGAGACCGGTTCGCCCTGCCCAATCTTCCTCCGGCCGGAGTCCCCTGGTACCGGGCTGCGACGGTCGCAGTCTGCAATGTAGACTCTGTCGGTGGGGGCGAATGACCGGCCCCATTGACACCCCGGAGCATGAACCATGCCGCTGTCGCGACGCACCTTCTTCGCCGAAACCTGCATCGGCCTGGCCGCCTCGGCGCTGGCCAGGGTGGGCTCCCCCGCCAGGGCCGCTGAGACCGTCGTCGCTGATTGTGGCGACGGGGGTGAGAGGGTTCGGGTCGCGGTGATCGGAGTGAACGGTCAGGGCGAAAAGCACGTGGGGGAATACCTGCGACTCCCGAACGTCGATCTGGTGGCGATCTGCGACGTCGATCCGGCAGCCTATGTCCGGCTCTGCGAGAAACGCTTCAGGAATTCGCTCCATCCACCGGAGTACGTTCAGGATGTCCGTCGTCTGCTCGAACGGAAGGACATCGACGCGGTCTCGATCGCCACCCCCAACCACTGGCATGCCCTGATGGCGGTCTGGGCGATGCAGTCCGGCAAGGACGTCTATGTCGAGAAGCCCTGCAGCCACAATCTGGAAGAAGGCCGGGTCATCACGCAATGGGCCCGAAAACTCGGCCGGATATGCCAGATGGGCGTCCAGAGCCGGAGCATGACTGGCATGCGGCAGACGCTCGACTTCATCCGTGCCGGCGGCATCGGCGAGGTGAAGGTCGCCCATGCGCTCTGCTATCGCCAGCGGCCGAGCATCGGCCTCGTCGAGACATCGGCCCCGATTCCCCCTGGTCTCGACTTCAACCTCTGGGCCGGTCCCGCCCCTGCCGAGGTACCAAAGCGAGAGAAGCTGCACTACGACTGGCATTGGAGCCATGTCACCGGCAACGGCGACCTCGGCAACCAGAATCCGCACGAGCTCGACAAGGCCCGCTGGGGTCTCGACAAGCACGAACTGCCGAAGAAGGTCGTCAGCCTCGGCGGCCGTCTCGGCTATGTCGACAACGGCGACGTGGCCAACAGCCAGGTGACGATCTTCCAATGGGACGACGCCCTGCTGATCTCCGACGTCCGCGGACTGCCGATCAAGACGCCGGTCACCTACGGCCTGAAAAACGTCAAGCCGATGACGGGCGCCTGCAACATCTGGTATGGCTCGAAGGGCTTCGCCGTCGCCCCGAGCTACATCTCGGGGGCGGCCTTCGATGCCGAAGGCAGAGAGCTCGGAGCCTGGTCCGAGGGCAGCTATTGCCAGCACTTCGCCAACTTCATCAAGGCGGTCAGGAGTCGCAATCACAAGGACCTTCACCTCGACATCGAGGAGGGGCATCTGTCGAGCGGGCTTGCCCACCTGGGCAACGTCTCCTGGGCCCTCGGCGAGCCGGTGTCGATGGGCACGCGGCCGACACTCGCCGCCGACGACCACCATGTGGCCGAGACGTTCGAGAGTTTTGAGAAGCACCTCGGCGACAACGCGGTCGACACCATGAAGACGCCGCTCCTGCTCGGGCGGGAGCTTTTGATCGATCCCAAGACCGAGCGCTCGAGCGACGAGGCGGCCAACCGGCTCTTCACCCGGGACTATCGCAAGGGCTTCGAGTTGCCGCGAATCTGATCCGGGCCGCGGCCACCGGCCGCTCGTTCAGGATGCCCTTGGCTCCAGCACGAGCTGCCAGAATTCGAGGTCGAGCCAGCGGCCAAACTTGAATCCGGCCTCGCGAACCGTGCCGCAGTGGGAGAAACCTCCCGCCGAGTGGAGGGCGATGCTGGGGGCGTTCGAGGCGTCGATCCCCGCGATCAGCATGTGCAGGCCGCGGGCGCTGGCCTCCTCGACGAGCGTCTGCAGGAGCCTCCGGCCAATGCCACGACGGCGAAAGCGAACGTCGACATAGACCGAGTGCTCGACCGAAAACCGGTAGGCCGGGTACTGCCGGAAAGGACCCCAGGTGGCGAAGCCCGCCAGGGCCCTCCCCTCACCGTCCTCACACTCGATGCCAAACACGGGCAGTTCGGCCGCCTGCTTGTCGGCATACCACTTCTCCATCACGGCAGCACTCCGCGGCTCGTATTCGTAGAGCGCGGTCGTGTTGATGATCGCCTCGTTGTAGATCTCGCGGATCTGCCCGATGTGTTCGGGGCCGCAGCGGATGACGGTGTGTTCGGTCCTCATACGCGGGAAATTGTCCGGTCGGGAGGTGGGGTGAGGAGGGAGACGACCACGAGCACGAGGAACCCGAGCGGAATCGTGACCAGGCCAGGCTGGCTGAAGGGAACGACCGAGGCATCCCGGCTCCAGCCGTAGACCTTCTCGTAGGTGTCGGCGGAGAGCAGGATCCAGGCCAGGGCCGCGAGCATGCCGACCGTCACCGCCGCGGTGATTCCCTGTTTGGTTGTCCGCGGCCAGAAGAGGAGCATCACCAGCGCCGGAAGGTTGGCGCTGGCGGCGATGTTGAACGCCCAGCCGACCAGAAAACTGACATTGAAACTGCGAAACAGGATGCCGAGGGCCATGGCAACGATTCCCAGGGCCACGGCCGCCAGCTTTCCATAACGAACCTTCTCATGGTCGGTCATCTCGATGCCGCAGACGTTTTCAAGCAGATCGTGCGCCACCGCTCCGCTGCCGGCCATGATCAGGCCGCTGACCGTGCCGAGCACCGTCGTGAATGCGATCGCCGAAATGATGGCGAAGAGCGTCGTGCTGAACGACTTGGCAAGCAGCGGCGCCGCCATGTTCGAACTCGTCGGATCGAGCGCCCCGCTGGTCATCGCTCCGAGGCCGAGGAAGAGCGTGAGCAGGTAGAAGGCTCCGATCGCCGCGATCCCGACCACCGTGCTCTTGCGAGCCGCGGCGGCGTCCTTGACGGTGTAGTAGCGGATGAGGATGTGCGGCAGCGAGGCGGTGCCGCAGAACAGGGCCAGCATCAGGCTGGCGAAGTCGAGCCTGTCGGCAAGTTTTCCCGAGGTCAGTCCCTTGAAATAGCCTCCCGGCTTGAGCAGGTCGGCCCCCTTCCGCTCGACGGCGGTGTAGCTGACGTGCGTCCCCTCGGCATCGACCCGCTTCGTCGGCGACCAGGTCACGATCGTCGAGTCTTCGAGCGCGGAAAGGTATTCGAGCGGCCCGAGCGGCCCGGTCGATTTTTTCCCGGCGAACCGGGCCGGCAGCGAGGCGATCGTGCCCACGGGCCGAAGGTCGTGCTCCCGCGACTGCGGCCTGCCATCGACGAGCACGAGGCCATCGGGCCGCACCGTCCGCACCTGCGTGGCGAGATTGGCCCCGGAGTCGCGGCCGGCGTCGACGACGAGCCCTCGGTTGAGGATCAGGGCGACGAGAATGCCGCAGAAAAACACGAGCAGCGAGCCCTTGATGAACTGGACCCAGGTGGTCGACACCATCCCCGCCGTCACCACGATCAATGTCACGGCCACGCCCACGAGCACCACCCCGACCCAGTGCGGCAGCCCCAAGAGCGGCACGATCAGATCGCCGGCCCCGACCATCTGCGGGATCAGATAGAAGACGCTGACGACGAGCGTCGAGATCGCCACGGCCAGTTTGATGCCGCGGCTGTTGAAGCGGCTGTCGAGTGCATCGGCGAAGGTGAACCTCCCGAGCGCCTTGATCGGCTCGGCGATCACGAACAGGGCCACGATCCAGCCCGCCAGGAATCCGATCGAGTACAGAAACCCGTCGTAACCGTGAAAGGCGATCATCCCGCAGATGCCGAGAAACGAGGCCGCCGAGAGATAATCGCCGGCGAAGGCGATGCCGTTGACGAACCAGTGCACCTCGCCGTGGGCGGCATAGTAGGCCTTGGCCGACTGGCCCTTGCGGCCGAGAAAGAACGACAGCCCGACGACGCCGATGACGAATGCGGCGAAGATCAGGATCGCTGCCGGTGAGGTTTCGTAGAGCATGCGGCGGCGGCCTCGTGCGTCCTGGCCGGCCCGGGCGTTAGCGATCCGAGCGGGCGAACAACAAATAGACGACGGCGAGCAGGAAGGCGCCGGCGATCAGGCCGAGGCCGTAGAGGATCGCCAGATTGACACCGCCGAGCGGCCGGATCGAGAGCAGGTCCGGGGAAAACAGGACGATCCCCATGAAGCCGCCGTAGAGGAGCACGTAGACCCAGAAGAGTCCGAGGCCAAGACGGCTGCTGCCTGGCTGATCGGGTCGTATCACTCGGGGATTCCTCTGGTCTCGGCGGCGAACGTGGGCGGGCAGTATATCGTCTGCGGATATCGTCCCTGACGGGAATTCCCGTCAGGGAGGCAGCTGGCGGACTGTCTCGGCGCGGAGGAGGGCATCGAGTTCGCTGACGGTGGCAGCATGGGCCGGATCGTCGGCGAGGTTTTTCAGTTCCTGCGGATCGGTATCGTGGTCGTAGAGCTGGCGGCCGGATTTGCCGCCGTCCCATGCCGTGTATCGCCAGCGGCCGCTCCGCATGCTCATCCCGCGGACCTTCTTGTGCCAGACCTCGGTAAATGCCGGACGGTGGGGAAATCGGTCCACGGCGGCATCGTCGGTGGGTCGCACGAGCGCCGCCAGACTGCGGCCGTCGAGGCCCTCGGGCAGCGGCACTCCGGCCAGATCGCAGAGCGTCGGGGCGAGGTCGATGAGCTCCACGGCATGCCCGTCCACCGCGACCCGGCCCTGCGGGGCGGCGATCACCAGCGGCACCCGGGCGCTCTCCTCGAACAGGCTCCGTTTCTGCCAGAGGCCGTGCTCGCCGAGGTGGTAGCCATGGTCGCTGGTAAAGACCACGATCGTCTGCTTGTCGAGGCCGGTCTTCGCGAGCCCATCGAGCAGGATGCCGATCTGGGCATCGACGAATGAGACGCTCGCCCGATAGGCCTGCACCGCCTCGCGGCCGAGATCGCCGACGAGTCTTTTTTCCTCCGGCTTGCGGCTGGCGACGGCCGCCGACGGCAGGCCGCGGTCGTGGTCTGCGGGCACCTCCGGCATCTGCACGCCGCCGAGCGGATGCCTTTCGAACCACGGCCTCGGCGCGACGTATGGCGTGTGCGGCCGATAGAAGCCGACGGCGAGAAAGAACGGGGTCTTCTCCCGGGCGAAGGCCTCGAGCCTGGCGACAGCGTGGGCCGCCCCGATGCCGTCTGTCTGTTCTCCGTCGGTTCCCTCGGCGGCCAGCCAGCTGACCGTGCCACCGAATTTTCCGGGCTCCAGAGAAAAGATCCGCGGCTCGTCGGCCACGTCCCGGCCCTTCGGGTTGAAAACCCGATTCCAGCTGGGCGGATCGTCGAGCCCATCCGCGCCGATCTGGCCGGGCACGTTGTAGTGGTAGAGCTTGCCGATCCTCTCGCTGTTCCAGCCGGCCTGTCGGAAGGCCTGCGGCAGCGTCACGATCGCGGGGTCGACCGAGCGGAAGTGGACGGCGTTGTCGCGGACGGTCGTGCGTTCCGGCCGGCGGCCGGTGAGCATGCTCGCCCGGCTGGGATTGCAGAGCGGGTATTGGCAGTAGGCCCGCTCGAACCGCACACCCCGGGCGGCGAGACGATCGATGTTCGGCGTGCTCGCCGTCCTGTCGCCGTAGCAGCCGATCGCGCAGCAAAGATCGTCACAGACCACGAACAGAACGTTCGTCCTGTCGGCCAAGGCCTGCCGGGGGAGGAACGCGACGACGAGCAGGAGGACGGCTGTCAGCGGCAGGCCGGCACGAGAGCGGTTCATCCTCGATTCCCTTCCGTTCCTGAGATCATCCGGCTATTTTTCGATCTCGGCGACGACCCTGCCGTAGGCCTCGGCCCGCTCTGGCGGCTGCATGGCCCGCAGTTCGAGCAGCATCGGCCGCAGGCCGACCGCCCAGGCGGAATCCTTCGAGATCCTGGCATCGGCCTTCGACCGCAGGTCGTCGGCGTCCCTGCCGGTCGCGGCCGCTGCGGCGGCGACCACGCTGCGGAGATACTCCGCCGCCTGAACCTCCGGATTCGGGGCCGACGGGGCATCGAACCGGCCGAGCGCCCAGGCAATCCCCTCGGCCATGTGCTTCTGGAACATCGGTTCCTTCCAGGTGGCGTCGTTGTGGCCGAAATTCGTGGAGAAGACCCGTCCCCTGCCGTAGTCGCGCACCCAGGACACGGGAACGTGCCAGGGCTCCTTCGGCGTGCTGGCAGCCATGTCGAGACTGACAAGCACCCGCAGGTTCTCCGGCTTGTACCGCATGTCGTACTGATAGATCTCGTCCTTCCAGCGGAACCTCTCGGCAAACATGCCCGTCAGCCGATGCCCCGGTTCATCGACCACGAAGGCATGCTCGCCGGCGGCGTTCCAGGGATGCCCCGCAAAGTGCCCGCCGAC
The DNA here is from genome assembly GCA_945897435.1 of Candidatus Kuenenia stuttgartensis. Classification (GTDB taxonomy): domain Bacteria; phylum Planctomycetota; class Planctomycetia; order Pirellulales; family UBA1268; genus RGVT01. The sequence goes on from CAMDFJ010000049.1 coordinate 9,215, forward strand.
CATTTCGCAGTAGGCGTCGGAGCTTTTCAGGGTGTCGGTCGCCGCATGAAACCCGATGAAGGCCTTGCCCGACCTGATCCAGTCGAGAAATCCGGCCAGATCGGGAATCGGCAGTTCTCCGGTCGTGCTCACGAACATCACGCCGTCGAACAGTGCCAGCGACTCCGGTGCGAAGGCCTTGGCGAACTGCTCGCGGACGCCGGCCTGCCAGGGGGCGTCGTCCTTGCGAAACTGCTCCTGTGCCGCCTTGAAATCCGCCTCCTGCCGCTTCCAGTCTTGATCGCTCGTGCCGTCGGCCCGCTTGGGGGCCTTCGGCTGCGCGGGCCTGCCCGGAGGCATGCGGAGGAAGTCACAGTGAAACAGTCCGCTCGTCCGGCCCATCTCCTCGAGGATCGGCTCGGCGGTGTTGATCGAGGCGTGGCGAAAGCCGGTGGTCACGCTGACGACGAGCAATCGAGCCGGCTTGGGCGTCGCCTCCTGAGCCACCACGTGCACCCCCGCCGAAAGCCAGCTCAGGCAGAGCCAGCTCAGGCAGAGACAGCCCGCCAGAAACCGTTGCGTGTTCGACTGCATCACTTCGCTCCTATGCACCAGACAGAATCGTGGGTCCGCAGGAAAATCCGCCCGTCGACGCAGACGGGCGTGGCCACGGTCATCTCGCCGACAGTGCCACCGCCGATAGTCTTCAATGACTTCGAATCACCGGCCGGAGGCTCCGTTCCGGCATCGGGCCAGGCGATCGCAATCGTCTCGCCATCCTCGCGGGTGACGAGCAACCTGCCGTCGACGATCACCGGCGAGGCGCTGAACCCGTTGCGGTTTTTGGGCAGGTCTCCATCCCAGAGGGTTTTGCCCGTGGCGGCATCGACACAGGCGAGCCGCCCCTTGTCGCCGCAGACCACGATCCTTCCATCCTTGACGGCCGGTGAGGGAACGTCGGAGCCGAGGTCGCTTCGGGTCCAGGCGACGTGCGATGCCGTGACGTCGCCCGTGCCGCCGCGGCGGATCGCCGTCAGGGAGTTTCCCCGAGCATAGGGGGCGATCACCAGGTCGTCCGTCACGACGGGCGAGGCGATCGAGCGAAACATCCGCTGGCCCTCGGGGTTGAGGCCGCCGACCCGCCAGAGTTCGCGGCCGTCGGCGGTGTCGTGGGCGGTCACATGGTCGGCTCCGAGCACCACGATCATCTCCGCCGGTTCGCCCTTGGCGGGATCGCCCCGGACGACGACGGGCGTCGAATAACTCTGGGCCGATTCCTCCGGGGAGTCGAGCAGTCGGTCGTGCTTCCAGAGCACTTCCCCAGTCACCCGGTCGAAGGCGATGAGATAGCTCGGGCCGGTCTGGATCACGGCCACGATCAGGGCCTTTTCACCGAGCACGGGCGATGTGCCAAGGTCCCACCAGAGCGTGTCCCGTCCAAACCGCTCCTGGAGATTCGTCTTCCACTCGACCGCCCCGTCGGAGAGGTTCAGGCAGGCGAGCTCGCCGCTCTTGAAGTAGACCCAGACGAAGCGGCCGTCGGTGACGGGCGATGGATTGCAGCCGGTCGCCTTCTTGTGCTTTCCGGCCCGCATCGGACCGAGCGTGCGGCTCCAACGCTCCTTGCCATCGAGCCCGAGACAGATCGCGGCGTCTCTTTCGCCATCCTGGTCCTTCGCCTCTTCCTTCCCCTGGTCCTTGACGCCGCAGGTGACGACGAGGCGATCACCCCAGACGGCGGGCGTGCTCGCGCCGAGACCCGGGAGGGCGACCCGCCAGCGGATATTTTCGGTCGGGCTCCAGGTGGTGGCGTAGCCCGAGCCCGTGGCCGTTCCATCGAGCGACGGTCCACGCCAGTTTGGCCAGGACTCGGCGGCGGCGGGGGTGGCCGCCGCGGCCATGCCCAGAACAAAGGCCGGAAGCATCAGGCAGGCTGGATGCACGAAGGGGCTGATTCTTTGCGACATGGCTGAAAATGCCTGAAACCGGAATGCGGTCTGAACTGACGGGACTCGGGAGGTCGGACCCCAGTCGGCAGTCTACCGCCCCGGCGTCAGGCAAGCACGGCCGCGATCGGCTGGCCGCCGCCGCCGATCTTGAACGGGCGGCCGTTCGGGGCCATGAACTCCTTGTCGGTGGGGAGCCCGCAGGCGGCCGCGATCGTGGTGTTGAAATCGGCCACGCTGACAGGGTCTTTTTCGGGGCTGTGGCCCCGTTCATCCGAGGCCCCGTGAACCACGCCCCCCTTGATGCCGGCACCGGCGAGCAGGCAGGAGAAAACTGCCGGGTGGTGGTCGCGGCCGGCATTTTCATTGACCCGCGGAGAGCGGCCAAACTCGGTGCCGAGCACGACCAGCGTGGAGGCGAGCAGCCCCCGCTCCTCGAGGTCGCCGAGCAGCGCCGAGAGCGCCGTGTCGAGCCGGCCGGCGGCCTCGGGCAGTTCCTCGAAGATGTCCCGGTGCATGTCCCACTGGCCCATCTCGATCTCCACGCAGCGAACCCCCGACTCGACGAGCCGGCGGGCCAGCAGGCAGCCCTGGCCGAGGGCGAAGTCGCCGTACCGCTCGCGAACCTTCTCCGGCTCCTGTTCGATGTCGAAGGCCGCCAGATCGACGCTGCCGAGCAGGCGGACGGCGTCCTTGTACATCTGGTTGTAGGCCTCGATCTCGGCCCCTCCGTAGAGCCGCTTGAAGTCGCGGTCGATCCGGTCGGCGAGCGCCAGCCGGCGGTCGAAATTGGTCTCGCTCAGATACCGAGGCCGGACGGTGTTTTCGAGACCAAGTTCGGGACTGGCCACCGGCACGGGCGTGACGGCAGGATCGAGAAAGCCGCAGCCGGGATGCTCGTTGCCGTTGCCGACGAGCACGTAGCCGGGCAGATCGCGGCTCCGCTTTCCCTTGACCTGCAGCGCCCAGGATCCGAGCGACGGATGACGGATGCTGTTGAGCTGGGGATATGACGTCCGCATGAGATAGGTGCCCTGCTCGTGGGCCCCGGTCTCCGTGGTCATCGAGCGGATCACGGCCAGCCGGTCTGAGAGCCCGGCCAGCTTCGGCAGATGCTCGCCAAAGAGCACGCCGGGCGTCTTCGTCTGGATCGTCTTCGTCTCCCCCTGCTCGTCCCGGCCCGGCTTGGGATCGAAGGTGTCGATGTGGCTCATCGCCCCGCGCATCATCAGGTAGATGATGTTCACGTCGCTGCCCGACCTGGCTGACGCAGCGGCGGCCGTCGCCTGACCCAACGCCAGCCGGTCGAGCACCGTGACGCCGAGCGCTGCCCGGGCAACGCCCCCCATCCAGGCCCGTCTGTCGATCAATTCCATGCCACACCTCCGCGGGCCAGAGCCCGGCCTCGAGTCACTGAATGAAGATGAATTCCCGCGTGTTGAGCAGGGCCCAGATCACGTTGCCGCAGCCGGTCGCCCGGTCGTCGGCGGTCATGATCTCCTGCATGGCATAGCCCCGGTCCTCGGCCGACGGCCGGTGCGAAAGCACCGAAAGGAAAACGACGTCGATCGCCTCCTTCGGCGGCCCCTCGGTGACGTTGTCGTAGAGCACCGATCCGCGTTCGAGCATGCTGTGGGTGATCGGGCCGTTGAACATGGCGAGGATCTGCGGAATTGTGGCGACCTGCCTGCCCCCCTCGATCGTCTCCCGATCGCTCTGGCCAAACTGCCGGAGAAAGTGGCCGAGCGGCAGCGGGGCCGGCATCTCGCTGGCCCGCAGGAGCAGCTGCCCGCGATAGCCGCAGACTTTTTGTAGCGAACGCTGATAGCGACCGGGCCCGAAGCTGGCCATGTAGTCGTCGAACTTCCGTACCACGGTCTGGGCGTCGGCCTGCCTGATATCGATGCTCACAATCTCGGCGATCTGCCCGGTGGTCGGCCGCTGAACCGTCCAGGGGTTGCGGGCCACGAGTGTCAGGATCGAGTCCCAGAGCTGCTCGGCCGTCATCCGCCGCAGGGCCGGCCCGGTGAACTGGAACGGGGTCTCGGAGGTCGGGTCGTGAACCACGGCCCGCCGCTGGTAGGCGTCGGTCGAGACGAGCACCCGGACGAATTCCCGCAGGTCGAAGTCGAGCTTCAGCATCAGGTCTGTCAGGTGTTCGAGCAGGGCGGGGTTGCTCGGCGGGTTGTCCTCGCGGAAGTCGTCGACCGGCTCGACAAGGCCCACACCCATCAGTTTCCGCCACATCCGATTGGCGATCGTCCTGGCAAACTGGCGGTTGTCGTGGGATACGACCCAGGCGGCGAACTGGCTACGGCCATCGGCCGACGCCGACTCCTTTGGCACCTCGCCCCAGAGCACCTTCGGACTGACGACCTCGAGAGGCTTGGCATCGTCATACTGATAGTCGTGGGGAAGTTCGAGCGGGCGGTCGGTGAACTTGACGTTCGTGGCATTGGCAAGAACGAGCTGGACGACCCCGTTGCGATCGGTCTCCCGCTTCACCTCCTGCAGGAGCCGCCGCACCGCGAATGCGTCTGGATCCCGCATCCCCTGGAAGGCCCGCTTCTGTCCCGGCTTCGGCTTTCCCTGCCCCGGCTGAGGCCCGGGCCTCATCTTCGTGCCGCTGGTCATGGCGGCCAGTTCGTAGAACTGCTTCTGCGTCCAGTGGTCGAAGGGGTGGTCGTGGCACTGGGCGCAGCCGATCTGGGTGCCGAGCAGCACGCGAACGGTGTTGTCGACATAGGGCAGCGGCATCCCGAAATCGCGGAGCTGGAAGCCGACGGCTGGATTCTCCCAGAGGCGGCCGTCGGCGGTGAGCATCTCGTGGACCCACTCGTCGTAGGGCTTGTTGGTCCGGATCGAATCCTTGACGTAGTACAGGTAGGGTTCGAAGGGCAGGTTCTTCTGGGCCCGCTCGGTGAGCCTGAGGATGTCGGCCCAGAAGTTGTAGAAGTGGCTGACGTAGTCGGGGCTCTCGAGCAGGCTGTCGATCAGTTCGGCCCGCCTCTCGGCCGCTTTGTTTCCTGCCTTCGAGTCGAGAAACGCCAGCGTCTCGTCGTAGCTCGGAATCCGGCCGGCGAGTTCGAGATAGACCCGCCGCACGAACTGTTCGTCCGTGAGCGAAGGAGACGGCTCGACGCCCTTTTCCTTCCAGGCGGCCGCGAGCAGGCTGTCGATGCCGGAAGCCGCCTGCCGCACGTCTCTGCGGGTGCTGCGGTCGACGGCGGGCACCTCCATCGCCGGCCCGCTCGGCTCTTCCATCACGGCCTTCGGCAGCAGCTGCTGATTCACCCGCTGCTTCCGGGCCTGCCGTCCCTCGCTCGTCTGGCCACCGGCCCCGAGCGAAACTGCCGCCGCCAGCATGCAGAAAAAGAGGAAAAACCGGCTCATGATCCATTCCTCCCGACTGGGCGAGACGAGGTGCGCAAGACGAGCAGACCTGTGGACAATTCTACGACCTCTCGACCCCTCTTCTAACGGTCAGGTCTGTCTTTGGTTTCGCCCCCCGGGAACACTATCATAAAAATTTGTCGAAATCAGATCCAAACGACCGTTGGAGACGCTCCTATGCTGGCCAGGGATTTTTGCCGCTCGGCCCTCGTTTTCGGCTGGATTTGCGGGGTTGGGACGTGCCTGATGGCAGCGGACAGTCCCAAGGATTGGCGGCAAAGGCGGGAAGAAATGCCCGTGGTGAAGGCCGGCACTGAGCCCTCCGGCGAGGCCCAGAAGGCGTTTACTGTTCCCGATGGGTTTCGGGTCGAACGCCTGTTCGTCGTGCCCCGGGAGGAACTTGGCTCCTGGGTCTCGCTGACGACCGATCCCAAGGGCAGGCTGATCGCGGGCGATCAGGGGAATCAGGGGCTCGTCAGGATCACGCCGGCCCCGCTCGACGGCTCCGGCGAGACGATCGTCGAGCGGATCCCCGCCAAGATCACCGGCGCCCAGGGACTCCTCTGGGCCTTCGACGCCCTCTACGTGGTCTGCAACGGAGGCACCGGCAGCGGCCTCTACCGGGTCACCGATTCCGACGGCGACGACATGCCCGACAGCGTGGAGAAGCTCCGTGAGTTTCCCGGCGGCGGCGAGCATGGGCCCCACAACATCCTGCTCTCACCCGACGGCACGAGGTTGTTCATCGTCTGCGGCAACCACACAAAGCTTCCCTTCGAGGTCACGAACGTCACCGAGCCGCAGACCATGGGGGGCGTGCGGGCCAACCAGCGCCGGGTGAAACTCGCCGCCGAGGGCACAAGCCGTCTGCCTCCCAACTGGGACGAAGACCAGATCATTCCGCGGATGTGGGATGCCAGCGGTCATGCCGTGGGAATCCTCGCGCCCGGCGGCTTCGTCGTCAGCACCGATCCCGACGGCAAGGCCTGGGATGTCTGGACCGCGGGCTACCGCAACGCCTACGACATCGCCTTCAACGCCGACGGCGAACTGTTCGTCTACGACTCCGACATGGAATGGGATTTCGGCACCCCCTGGTACAAGCCGACCCGGGTCAACCACGCCACCAGCGGCAGTGAGCTCGGCTGGCGTTCCGGTTCGGGCAACTGGCCAGCCCGGTTCCCCGATTGCCTGCCGGCCCTTGTCGACATCGGACCCGGTTCACCGGTCGGCGTCGCCTTCGGCTACGGTGCGAAGATGCCGGCGAAGTATCAGAAGGCGCTCTACATCTGCGACTGGACGTTCGGCACGATGTATGCGGTCCACCTCGAGCCCGATGGCTCGAGCTACAAGGGCGTCAAGGAGGAGTTTCTCTCGCGGATCCCGCTGCCGCTCACCGACATGACGGTCGGCAAGGACGGCGCGATCTACTTCGCCGTCGGCGGCCGCAACGGCCAGAGCGAACTCTATCGGGTGACCTACTCGGGCAACGAGCCGACCGCACCGGTCGAAGCGAAACATGCCGCGGGGACCACCGAGCGGGCGCTGCGGCGATCGCTCGAGGCCTTCCACCATCCGGCCGCCAACCCGGCCGAGGCGATCCCGTCTGCGCTCGCCAATCTCTCGAGCCCCGACTGTTTCGTCAGGGCAGCCGCCCGGATCGCCCTCGAGCATCAGCCGCTCGCCCTCTGGCAGGAGAAGGCTCTCGGTCTCGCCGACCCAGAGGCTCTCATCGCGGCGGCGATCGCCGTCGCCCATCAGGCCGATCCGCCCGCCCAGCCGGCCCTGCTCGCCGCGCTCGACAGGATCGCTCCGGCGTCGCTCGACACGGCCGGCAGGATCGACCTCGCCCGGGCCTACGAATTGGCGATCGTGCGGCTCGGGCTCCCCGCGGCCGATGTCAGGGCCGCCATCGCCGCGAAGTTCGCCCCGCTGTTTCCCTCGGGATCATTCGACCTCGATCGGGAACTGTCGAGTCTGCTCGTCGCCCTGCGTGCCCCGGGGATCGTTCCAAAACTTGTCGGCATGCTGGCCGCGCCCTCGACCTCGGCGGCCGCGACCAATCTCGGCCCGAATGAAGACGATGTCCGCCGGCTGCTCGAACGCAACGCCCAGTATGGCGGCGATGTCCGCAAGTCGCTCGACAAGCGGGCCGACCTGCTCCAGATCCATTACGCCTACCTGCTTCGAACCGTCGCTGAAAAGGATGCCTGGAGCCAGGCCGACAGGCGGGGCTATTACGGATGGTTCTCCCGGGCCCGGGAATGGGACGGCGGCAACAGCTTCCGCAAATTCCTCAACAACATCGAGCAGGAAAGCCTCGCCGGACTGTCGGAGAATGAAAAACTGGCCCTCGAAACGCTCGGCATCCGCAAGCCCTACACGCCGCCGCCGCTGCCAAAGCCGGAGGGCCCGGGCCGCACCTGGACCGCAGAGGAGGTTGTCTCGATCGCCCAGCGGCCCGGTGCCGAGGGAATCTCGAAGGGTCGCGACTTCGCCCATGGCAAGCAGGCGTTCGCCGCGGCCCGCTGCATCGTCTGCCATCGCTACGGCGTCGACGGTGGCGCCACGGGCCCCGACCTCACCCAGGCCGCCGGCCGGTTCCAGCTCAAGGACCTCGTCGAGGCGATCGTCCACCCCAGCAGGGTCGTCTCCGACCAGTACAAGGGGAGCATCGTGCAGACGGCCGACGGGAAGGTGGTCAGCGGCCGGATCGTCAGCGAGTCGCCCGAGAAGATCATCGTCGTCACCGATCCGGAGGACGCGACCAAATTCTTGGAGGTCTCGCGGGAGAACATCGAGGAGATCCTGCCGGCCACGGAATCGCTGATGCCCAAGGGCCTGCTCGACCAGCTCTCGGAGCGGGAGGTGCTCGACCTGCTCGCCTACACGCTCTCCCGCGACAACAAAAACGCCCCCGCCTTCAGGAAGTAGGCCGGGCGTTTCAGACCGGCCAGCGGTAGATCGCGGCCACGCCCGATTCCGTCGGCATCGCGTTGCGTTCGAGGGTGACGAGTCCGCCGTCCTGGGCCACCACCATCTCGGCGACGGAGCCGAAGATGTCCTCCGTCCGCACCGCCTGGTCGACGGCCGGGATCGACGCCTCGGGTGGGGCCTCGCCATTGCAGCAGACCGCGCCCGTTGAGCGGTCAATCCAGCCCGCTTCGAAGCGATCCCGTTCGATCAGCAGTGTCGCCACGTTGCCGGCGGCGGCGGCCCGGGCGATGTCGGAGAGATCGGCGGATCCGCCGTGTGCGTCTCTGGCCTTGGCGAAGCTGCCAAGATCGCGATTGATCCGGGCGGCCCGGCCCGCCGCCACGATCGGAACGAGAAGCCTGCCAATGTCCTCGGCATCCATCAGGTGTGGATCCTTGGCAACGCCGTCGGTCAGCAGCAGCGGGTTTCTGGAGATTCCACGAAATGTTCCCTGTAGCCGTGGGAGGGCGACGAGCACCAGCGGCAGCCCAGACGGACCCGAAACCCGATCATGCACGACCGCATCGACGTGCCGCAGGAAGATCTCGGTGTCGGCGTCGATGTCGTCCTGCTTCGAACCTGCACCGCCGTGGACGACGCTCCCCTGACCGAGGCCGCTCGGTCCCATTCCCCGCTGCACCCGGTGGGGCTCGAACACCTCCGCCTCGACGACATCGGCCCGGGCGATCCTTCCCCGCGTGGCTCCTGTTGACGGAATCTCCTCGATCGGGACGGGATCGAGGTGCACGGCTGCATCGGTGATCGTGGCCAGTTCGATCCGGGCCGTGCGGCTGGTGAGGCAGAGAACATGGCAGCGTTCGGTGGAGGCGGCGATCCGCAGCAGCGGCATCGTGTGAAACCGTGCGGCGACCATCGCCAGCGGCTTCACCGAGACGGGCAGCCGCAGAACCTCGGCATGGCCGGCGGAGGCGAGGACGGCCAGCCCCTCCCAGGTGTGCTCCCAGAAGCGGACATTGCCCGCCAGCATCCGAAACGGAGCCAGCAGCTTTTCAACCTCGGCTGGCCTGTGCGTGAGCGAGACTGCGCGGCCGAGCGCATCGACCAGGTGCCGATAGGTCGGCAGATCGACACGATTGTCGGGCACGTTGCGGTGCGTCGGCTGAAAGAGCGAGAGACAGGGGGCGGGGTGCGGCTCGAGCAGATGCCTGATGGAATCGAGCGACACCGAGCCGTAGCCGCCGACATGACCATCGAGCAACGAATGATCGATTGATACGACAGCCATCGAGGACTCCCATGCAGACGAGGGCGACTGATGGCGTCCACTGCCGCTGCCGGGCACTCAGGTCCGGCAGTTTCCCGTGGCCAATCATTCGCCTGCCGACGACGCCGGGCAAGTGACGGCATTCAATCTTCTGGCGGGCAGGGCAGGAGACGGGCGCCCTGGGCCGGACGTGTCGTGAACATCGTGCACTGACGGCCTGTTTTTGCCAGATACTCGCGGCTGACATGGCCCATCACTCGTGCGGCCTGGGCCGCCTCCAGCAGCGTCACCGTACAGCCGCCGAATC
>CAMDFJ010000050.1 GCA_945897435.1 Candidatus Kuenenia stuttgartensis
CGCGGGCGTCGTCACCCAGCGGACCCGGCTCGAAAGGCTGCTGGCAACCGCGGTCGAGTCGCGGCTGCGGTCGAGCCGTTCGGTGTGGCAGCGATTGATCACCGACGAGCTCGTTGACCGCTGGCACGGCGGGCCGTTTGCGATGTTTCTGCACTGCGTCGCGGCACTGGGATCGGTCTGGCCGCGGGTTCGATCGGCGGGCGGTGGGCTGATCGGCAGACTGCTCGCCGGGCAGGCGGTCGTGCCGTCCTCGAGCGGGCAGGGCAGCTGGCAGGCGATCGAGGAACTTGGGCTCGGTGAGGCCGACGTCGAGGAGTCGCGGAGCATTCTCGTGGGGCTCTCGGCCCGGGCCCGGATTGCGGAGCCGCTCGTGGGCCGTGCGCGGCTCGAAGAGTCGAGGGTCCAGGCCACCGTGGGCACGCTGCTCGAGAGGACCGCGGCCTGGCTTTCGACAGGCATCGACCGGCTCGTCGCCGAGCGGCGGGATCGGATCGACAGCCCCGTGCTGCGGGTCGTCTGCGAGGTTCTCTTCTCGTCGCTTTTGGTCGCGGTGCTCGTCCGTGCCGGCTGGAACTTCTTCTACGGCCACCTCTGGAGCGGCCGGCCCGTCGAGGGGCTCGGTTTTCTTCAGGAGGCGCTCGTCTGGGTGATCCTCTTGGGGCTACTGCTCCGCTGGCTGGTGTTTTCGCGGCTGCGGATGGGGCTCGACCGCGACATTGCGGCCCTCGTGAGCCGACTTCCCGCGGCGCGGCTGGTCGATCCGCTGCTGGTCGACTTCGCCGACGCGGCTGCCAGGGCCGGCGAGTTCGTCGATCGCTCTGGCCGGCTCAGGCAGGAGGTCGGCGGCATGGCCGAGGCTCTCGGTGCCGAGCCGGGCGGGGCAGTCCGTCTTGGACGCCTGCGCGGAGGCGGGTCATGAGAGGGATCCGCGCCGCCGGCGCGGTCGCACTTGTCGCGCTGACCTGCGAACTGGCCCCGGGGGCACTGCGGGTCGTCGCGGCGGACCTCGATGCCGTCGAGGCCAGGGGCGAGCTTGTCTGGGCTGCCGACCAGGAGGGGGGCGGACCACACGTCTTTCTCGATCCCAAAGACCCTCGACGACTGACCGGGTTCGAGGTCGATCTTGCCGAACTGCTCGCCTCGGAGCTCGGGGTCAGGCCGCGGTTTCAGCAGGGGCAGTGGGACCGCCTGCCGTTGCTGCTCGACCGTTCCGTCGACTGCGTGATCAACGGCATCGAGCTGACGCCTGAACGTGAGCGAGACTACGACTGTTCGCGGCCCTACTTCGCCTATGCGCTGCAGCTGCTCGCCCGACGGGACGGCCCGCTCGACTCATTCGAGCGGCTCGCCTCGCCCGGGCCTTCCGGCCGTTGGCGGGTGGGCGTGCTCACCGGCTCGGCGGCCGAGACGGTGATGCGGTCGCGATCCGATCTCGAAATCGACGTGATCGGCTACGACGGCACCATCGACTCGATGGAGCAGGTCGTCAGCGGCGTGCTCGATGCCGCCGTGATGGACGATTGCATCTTCAACTTCTACGCCGACCGCTTCGCCCCGCTGCGGGCCGTGGGTCGGCCGTTCGCGGGGGGCTACTACACCATCATCAGTTCGCGGGAAACGCCGGCTCTGGGACGGGCGGTTGACGAAGCCCTGGGAAAGATCATCGCCGACGGCCGGCTGAAGCGGATCTACGATCGCTGGGATCTGGCTGGTCGCCAGCAGATCCTCGCCCTGCGGGATGCAAGCGAAATTCCCGTCGCCAGCCGCCGCAGCCTTCGGCAACTCGTCGCCTCGGCGTTGCCCCTCCTGCTCGCCTCTGCCGGCATGACAGTGCTCCTCTCCTCTGCAGCCTTCCCGCTGGCGATCCTGATCGGTCTTTCCATCGCCATTGGCCGGCTCCACGGCCCGGCCTGGCTGCGTCCGATCCTCGCCGGCTACGTCGAGGTCGTCCGCGGCACCCCGCTGATGCTCCAGCTCTATGCCCTGTTCTTTCTGCTGCCGAAGATCGGCCTGGCGCTGCCGGCGCTCGTGGCGGCGATCCTCGGGCTGGCGATCAACTATTCGGCCTACGAATCGGAGATCTACCGGGCCGGGCTGAAGGCCGTGCCGACGGGCCAGTTCGAGGCGGCCATGTCGCTCGGAATGACCACCTGGCAGACGCTGCGGCACGTGATCATCCCGCAGGCGGTGCGGCTGGTGATGCCCCCCGTCACGAACGACTTCATCGCGCTCTTCAAGGACACGAGCGTCTGTTCGGCGATCACCGTGATCGAACTCACCAAGCGATACAGCGTGCTTGCGCTCTCCACCGGCCGGATCGTCGAACTTGCGGTCGTCACCGCCCTGCTCTATCTGGCGATGAGCTGGCCCCTCTCGGTGCTCTCGCGCAGGTTTGAAGCCAGCCAGGAGGGACCGCATTGATCGAGGTGGTCGCCCTGTCGAAGAACCGCGGCGGGAAACGGGTTCTCGAGGACCTGAGCCTGTCGCTGGCCGAGGGCGGGGTGACGGCGGTTGTCGGCCCCTCCGGCGGCGGAAAGAGCACGCTGCTTCGATGCCTCAACGGCCTCGAGCCGTTCGATGCCGGCGGGATCCTGATCGCGGGCCACCAGCTTACCCCGGGGGGGCATCCGCACGCCCTGCTCGAGCGGATCCGCCGCGACGTGGGCATGGTGTTTCAGCAGTTCAATCTGTTCCCGCAGATGACGGCCCTCGAAAACGTGATGCTGGCTCCGCGGGTCGTGTCGCGGCTGTCTGCGGCCGAGGCCCGCTCGCGGGCGGTCGGGCTCCTGGAGCGGGTCGGGCTCGATGGCTTCGCCCAGGCCCGGCCGGCCACCCTCTCGGGCGGGCAGCAGCAGCGGGTCGCGATCGCGCGGGCCCTGGCGATGCAGCCGCGGGTGATTCTCTTCGACGAACCGACCAGCGCCCTCGATCCGGCGATGTCTTCCGAGGTGCTCGAGGTGATCCTCGATCTCGCCCGGGGCGGCCAGACGATGGTGGTCGTGACCCACGACCATGCCCTGGCACAGCGGGCTGCGACGCACGTCGTCGAACTGGTGGCCGGCCGCATCCAGCGTCAGGGCAGCCCGGCCGAGGTGCTGATTCCGGCAGTCGGATCCGGCTGAGGGCGGAAAGAAAAAGACTCCGCCCGGGACGGGTGTCCCGGGCGGAGTTCACTGGCCGAAGTCGGGCAACGGATCAACCGTTTCGACTGATTCTCTACTTACTTCGTGGCAACCGTGCGGCTCACAGCCACGACCTTGCCCGTCGACTTCTTCGCCGCAGAGGCGTCGGGAGTCGGGGCGGCCGGGGTGGCCTCGACCGGAGTCGAGACCGCACCGCAAGCCGGCTCGCAGCAGCCGTTGCCAGCACCGCAAGCGGGCTCGCAGCAGCCGTTGCCGGCACCACAGTCAGGGTCGTTGCAGCAGCTGTCCGTGCAGCTCGACCGACGGTGGAGGTTCTTCTTCGCGTCGTGGATGGCGCGGAGGAGACCACCGATCGAGTGCCGCTTCTTGCCACAAGCCTTGGCAGCACCGCAGCTCGGCTCGCAGCAACCGTTGCCAGCACCGCAGGCGGGCTCGCAGCAGCCGTTGCCAGCACCACAGGCCGGTTCTGCACAGCCGTTGCCAGCACCGCAGGCCGGTTCCGCACAGCCGTTGCCAGCACCGCAATCGGGCTCACCGCAGCAGCTGTCGGTGCAGCCGTGGTGCTTCCGCTTGCACTTCTCGAACAGGCCCTTCAGGCCACCGAACAGATCGTGCTTCTTACGGCAGCCGGTGCTGCAGCAAGAATCCGCACCGCAGCTCGGCTCGCAGCAACCGTTGCCGGCGCCACAGGCGGGCTCCGCACAGCCGTTGCCAGCACCACAGGCGGGCTCCGCACAGCCATTTCCGGCACCGCAGCCGGGCTCACAGCATCCATTGCCGGCATCGCAGCCCGGCTCACAGCACGAGGCGCCACCCTTGTGGCAGAGCATCTTGTCAAGGAGCTCAAAACCGAAGGACTGGCTACAAACGGTGACACCGAGAACCAGTGCACCGAGGAACATCATACGCTTCATCGAGCCACATCTCCTTTGCTTGTGGAGCACACGGAAGTCGACTTCCGTTCTTGAGGCTTCGTCGCCCCGAGGTTGTGATCCACGAACTTTTCCGCGACAGGCCTGTCGAGCCATTCCGTGACTCGAAGCATTTGCAGGTTACTGTCGCCCCCTGGTTGCCCGACGGGCACAGTGATTGCCCCGGGGGACAAGAGGGCTATCGGCGGCTGGGCGAAAGCGGCTTGAGCACGTTCAAGTATTTTTCAAGACACGATTTCCGGCTGCGCATTGGGCAAAAAATGCCGGTTCTTCGGCGTCGGTCGGGTCTGCCGCACGGGCCATCATGACCGTCACAGTGTGAACCGTTTTGGCAGCCTGATCGTCAGGGTTTCAAGCCGGACGGAGCCGGTTGTGAAACCTTGCGGACTGGGTGGACTTGAGCTGCCGCCCGCTACCGCCGCCGCCCATGGGCGGTCGCTCGACAATGCGGGCAGGGCCGGCGGAGGCACCGAGGCTGAACCGGGGTTTCCGGCAACCTGCTCCACCCCTCAAGGCGGCGGGTTTCCCGCCATCGGTCGCTTCGCCGAAACAATAAATAGAACAGAGGTGACTGAACTCGAGATTCGACTGGATGTGGAGGGAGGCGACCATGCGAACGTTCATCACGGTAGGGCTCGCGGCGGTGCTTGGTCTGGTTGCGGTTCAGGATGCCGCCGCCTGGCCGTTCCGAAACATCTGGGAAAAGAGGCGGGCCGATCTGTATGCGGAACTCTCCCGGGATGTCTCCAGACGGGTGAATGACCGCGTCGAGGAGGCCAAAGGACAACTCGAGGCTTCGCTCTCGGCGCAGGTCGCGAACGAAGCCGCGACGCTGCAGACGCAGGCCCGGGCCGGAGCGGAAGAGATGGAGAATCTCTTCGATCAGGAGGCGGAGAAGCTGGAGGCGACCATCGCCGCCGAGTCTGGGAAGCTTGCCAAGGGCGTGCAGGAAGCGAACGCAGCGTTGGAGCGAAAAATTCAGGGTATGGCCGAGGCCGAATTGAGGCGGATCGAAGAGCGTTCGGCCGCGGAACTCGACAAGATCATGGCGGCCACGGAGCGGCGGATCGGTGCAGAGTTCATGAAACTCGATCGGGAAGTCGAACAGCTGAAGTCCCGGCTCGACGAGCAATTCACCTCCCTCGCCAAGCGGCTCGAGGAGCAGCGGGCTGCAGCCGTCAAGCCTGAGCAGCCGTCCGTTCCGCTCGAACAGGAGAATGCGTCGGATGGCGCGGGCCGATCCGACGAGGACGTCATCCGGAACCAGTGACATCAGGGCACCGAAACAGGCGCAGCGGGTTCTCAAGCCCTGCGACCGGGGCGGCGATCATCAGGCCCGTCCTCCCGCTGCTTGACAGCCAATGGGGTGGCCGATAGTTTGCGACCTTGAATCTGGTGGCTCGCGCCGGCTTCTGCCGACCGCGAGCAAACAGGGAACTCCGGTGAAATTCCGGGACGGCCCCGCCGCTGTGTCCAGGCGACTTTCCCGATCAGGGAAGAAAGGCCGGCTGTTTTCAGGCCATTGCGATCGTTCGGTGCAAAACCGGCCGCTCGCGAGAAGGCATGCAGCCGGTTGAGCCTGGGAGTCAGAAGACCTACCAGTTTTCGAGAGCATGCCAACCTGCGAGGGCGGGGCGGCAGGCACGGCCATGAAGGTGGCCGGTAGAAACACACACGGATACCCATGTCAGCGGTGCCTGCGCACCCGGTGTGCCGCCTCCTCTCGAGGCTGCGGCTCGGTCAGCGCAGCGGCTCCGCCCGGCAGGGGAGCGATCGTAACGATGGATGCGTTTCAGGCTGTCCCTGCGCGGGGGCTCCGCGCCGGCATGACGCTCGTGGAACTGCTCGTCGTCGTGGCGGTGGTCTCCGCGCTCGTCGCGCTGCTCCTGCCGGCAGTGCAGTCGGCCCGTGAGGCCGCCCGTCGGACCGCCTGCGGCCACAACCTCAGGCACATCGGCTGCGCCCTGCACGGCCATCTGCTGGCGAAGCGGGTGTTTCCGGTCGGCTGTCTGGAATGGAAACCCGGGCCAGGCGGCACGAGCCGGTGCCTCGCCTGGAATGCCTTCATCCTGCCGTGGCTCGAGCAGCAGTCGGTCGCCGACCGGCTCGATCTCGAGCGTCCCTATGACGATGCCGCGAACCGTAGCGCCGCTGCCGTCGGGATGCCGGTATTCGTCTGCGGGTCGTCTGAAAGAGTGGGACTCACGATCGGCGGGCTCGGTCGCTGCGATTACGGCGGTGTCGCCGGCGAGCGAATCACCGGACCCAACGCGCCCATGAAGGGAGTGCTGGTCCACGATGAGCAGTTTGGCACTCGTCAGATCATTGACGGCCTCTCAAAAACGATCCTGGTCGCTGAATGCTCGCAGGGAGTCTGGTTCGACGGCCAGTGGATCAACGGCCGCAATCTCTTCGATCAGGCCTACCCGGTGAATTGGCCCACATCGGAGGACGAGATCCGCAGCCGGCATCCCGGCGGGGCCCAGGGACTGGCGGGCGATGGTGCGGTGCACATGCTCGGCGAGAACATCGACAGGAGAGTGTTGGCGGCAGTCTGCACCCGCGGACGTGGCGAATCACTCGGAATGGCCTGGTGAGTCTGAAGATCTGAAATCAACCAATCATGAGAGGATGTTCCATGCGAATGCGAACCCGGGCAGTGACGACGGCGATCCTTTGGCTTGCCGGCATCGGAACCTCGGCAGCCAGTCAGTACCTCGTCGATTTCGAGGACCTGACCCTGCCGGGCGAAGGCTTCACGTATGGCGGGCCGGGCACGGCAGCCGACTATCTGCCGGAGTCGGTGCTGCTCGCTTCCGAATCGGCCAGTTTCAGGACGACGATCACCCGGTATTCGCCCGACGAGTATTGGTCCGGATTTGCATTTTCGAATCGGGGCGACACGACCACTGCCGGCTATACGAATCAATACTCCTCCTTCGCGGGTGGCGGCGCCGGAGGTGGTGGAAACTTCGCGATCGCCTACTGGCAGTCGTACGACCCGGCTCCCCTGATCGTCCTGCCGGCAGGCACGAAGCCCGTCTCGCTCCAGCTGGTCAACACGACCTATACGGCCCTGACGATGCGAGATGGGGATGTCCACAACTTTTCGGAAGGGGAATATGGTCCCGGCGACTTCCTCTCGGTGACCTTTTCCGGACATTCGGCGGCCGATGGCACCGGCGCCCCGACCGGCTCCGCCACCTTCCTGCTCGCCGATTTCCAAAATGGCAACCAGACGATCATTGGCTCCTGGACCCCGCTCAGCCTCGCGGCCCTGGGCGATGCCCGATCGATCAGCATCGGCTTTGCGTCGAGCGACCTGGGTCCGTTTGGCATCAACACGCCGACCTACGTGGCCATCGACAATCTCTCCGTCGCGCCGGTTCCGGAGCCATCGGCCTGGACGCTGCTGGCCTGCGGAGCCGTGGCCTGGATCAGCTGTCGTCGTCGGACTCGGACGACCTGAGCCGTTTCGTGTCGTAGAATCCGGGGCTCGTGGATTCGGGGAATCGCCCACCAACTCCCGCTGGCTCCAATGACCCTGCTGAAACTGCCCGCTCTCCTTGGCGGTGTCCTGATCTCGGTGGTGACCGTCGTCACGGCGTTCGCCGCCGAGCGACCGAACATCCTCTGGATCTCTGCGGAGGATCTCTCTGCCGGCACGCTCGGCTGTTACGGCGGCGCGGCCCACACGCCCCGGCTCGATCGACTGGCCGCCGAGGGGCTCCGGTTCGAGGCCGCTTTTTCAGCCGCCCCCGTCTGCGCCCCCTCGCGAAGTGGCATCATCAGCGGCGTGATGCCGACCACACTCGGCAGCCTTCCGATGCGGTGCACCGCGACGCCGCCGCCAGGTCTGGTGGGGTTTCCAAAACTGCTCCGCGAGGCGGGTTTCTGGTGCACGAACAACGCGAAGACCGATCACAACTTCAGCCGCTCGTTCGAGTTGGGCTGGAACAGGTCGAACCGCACGGCCCACTGGCGAAACCGTCCCCGGCCCGAGCAGCCTTTCTTCGCCGTCTTCAACCTGGCCGTCACCCACGAGAGTGGGCTGTTTGGCGACACCCCCGAGACCGTTCGACGGGACCTGCCCGAAGAGGCCCGTCGCGAGCCTGCCGCCATCGCAGTGCCGCCGTTCTATCCCGACACGCCGCCGATCCGGCGGGCACTGGCCCAGCGGCTCGAACTTGCCGCGGCGCTCGACATCGCCGTCGGACGAATCCTCGACGACCTCGAGGCCGACGGGCTCGCCGACGAGACGATCGTGTTTTTCTGGTCCGATCATGGCGAGGGGATTCCGCACGGCAAGCGGTCGCTCACCGAGCACGGACTTCGCGTTCCCCTGCTCGTGCGTGTGCCCGAAGCGTGGCAAGAACGGGCCCGGCTGCCGGCCGCTCTCGAGCCTGTCGGCACGACGAACTCGCTCGTGAGCCTGATCGACCTCGGGCCGACGGTGCTCGGCCTGACTGGCATCGAACGCCCAGCCTGGATGGAGGGCCGGCCGTTTCTTGGCCCCGATGCCTCGAGCCGCGAGATCGTGATCTCGGCCCGCGATCGGATGGACGCACTGCCCGGATTCGGACGCTCCGCCCGCGACGGACGGTTTCGCTACGTCCGCAACTTCATGCCCTGGCTCGACGGCGATGATCTTCCCGACTATGCCAGCGGAGTGGCGATCACGGGTGAACTCCGCGCGGCACGGCAGGCAGGCTCGCTGCCGCAGGGAGCCCGCTGGTTCTCGCGGACCGTCCGTCCGGCCGATGAACTCTACGACCTGAGCGCCGACCCCGACGAAATCGCCGATCGAGCGGCCGATCCCGATTGCCGCGGCGACCTCGACCGGCTTCGCGACGCCGTTCGCGGCTGGATGCGGGAGACCCGCGACACCGGCATCCTTCCGGAGTCGATCCTCCGCGCCGAGGCACGGCGCAGCGGCAGCGAGTGGGCGATCTTCCATCCTGCAGGCGACGCGGCCGCCGCCCGGGCCCTTGACCGCTACGATGCGATCCTCGACACCGCCTGGGCGGTGGCCGACGGCCTCGACGGGGCCTTCTTCGCAGACCGGCTCCGCAGCGACGATGAGGCCGTTCGCTTCTGGGCGGTCGTGGGCACGGGCTGGGCCGCGACGCGATCGGCAGCCGACCCGACCGCGGCCCTGTTGCCGCTCCTCGCCGACCCTGCTCCCGCCGTCCGCATCGCCGCGGCCACCTGGCTCCTGCGATCTGGCAGAACGACGGCGGCCGACGCTGCCCGGGCAGTGCTGGCCGCCGAGATTGGCTCCACCGATCCCGACCTGCGGCTGGCGGCGCTCGCTGCGATCGACGATCTCGGCGAGGTCACCAGGCCGCTCTGGCGGGCCGCAGCCGGGCTCGATCTCGGCCCAGAGGACGAGTATTCCCGCCGCACCGTCGAGCGAATCCGTCGCCGGATCGCTGACGGCAGGCCGTCATCCGAAGCCGGCCGCTGACACGGAACGCATGCATCCAGCGAGACCATCGAGAGAGTCCACGCTCGCCCTGAATGCCCGGGCCTGGGACAGGCTGGCGACAGAGGGGGCCGACCTCGCCCGGCCGGCGGTCGATGCGGCCTTCGCCGACCCGAGGGGCTGGCTTGGCAGCGGCGGAGCGGCCGCCAGGCCCTGGTTGCCCGCGCGGCTCGACGGCCTCGAGGTGCTCTGCCTCGCGGCCGGCGGCGGCAAGCACGGGCCGCTCTATGCGGCAGCCGGCGGCCGGGTGACGGTGGTCGACATCTCGCCTGCGATGCTCGAACTCGACCGGCAGGTGGCCCGCGAACGGAGGCTCGAGCTTGCCATCGTCGAGGGCTCGATGGACGATCTCTCGATGCTCGGGGTCGGCAGGTTCGACCTCGTGATCCATCCGGTGAGCACCTGCTACATCCCCGACGTCGCCCCGGTCTATCGCGAGGTCGCCCGCGTGACGAGGCCCGGGGGCAGATACCTGAGTCAGCACAAGGCTCCGACGAGCCTGCAGGCCTCGCTCGATCCCGGGGCGAATGGCTGCTACCAACTCGTCCACCCGCAGCGGGTCGATGGCCCGCTGCCACCTGCCCTCCCGTCTCGGCTCCGAGAGGCCGGCACGCATGAATTCATCCATTCGCTC
The DNA here is from genome assembly GCA_945897435.1 of Candidatus Kuenenia stuttgartensis. Lineage (GTDB taxonomy): Bacteria > Planctomycetota > Planctomycetia > Pirellulales > UBA1268 > RGVT01. The sequence continues at coordinate 10,195 of CAMDFJ010000050.1, forward strand.
ACGGCGATCCTCGGTGGCATCTGCAGGGCGGGGTTTTCGGTCGAGGATGTCTTCGAGCCGGAGCATGCCGAGGCCGGGGCAGCGTTCGGCTCGTTCGCCCACCGGGCCGGGTTTCTGCCCCCCTACATCCGCATCCTCGCCCGCCGCGGCGGCGGTTCCGGCGGTTCCGGAATCCTGCTGGTAGAGTAGGCTCCCGGAGGTTCCGATGATCTGCCTGAACGTGCTGCTCACCGCGAAGGATCCGGCCGACGTGCCGCTGATCCGAGATCTGCTCTGCGAGGCGATGCGCAAGAGCCGGGCGGAACCCGGCTGCCTGAGGTTCGACGTGTACCACTCGACGGCCGAACCGAGACGGTTCACGCTCGTCGAGCACTGGGCCGGCCAGGAGGCGATCGACCAGCACAGGCTCGCCGAGGCCTACACCACCATCTACAAGCCGAGGGTGTTGCCGCTCGTCGACCGCGAGGGCCATCCGGCGACGATGCTGGAGTGAGGCTCTCGATAAGCATCCCTGGACTCCCGAAAACGAGACTGCTCCGGCCTCCATGATCCTCCTCATCGACAACTACGACTCGTTCACCTGGAACCTCGTCCAGCGGATCGGCGAGATCGCGCCCGATGCGGTGGTCGAGGTGCACCGCAATGACGCAATCACGGGGGATGAGATCGCCGCCAGGGCACCGACCCATCTCGTGATCTCGCCCGGCCCCTGCACGCCGGACGATGCCGGCATCTCCTGCGACACGATCCGCCGGTTCGCGGGGCGGATGCCGATCCTCGGCGTCTGCCTCGGTCACCAGTCGATCGGTCAGGTGTTTGGCGGCAGGATCGTGCGGGCGAAGCGTCTGATGCACGGCAAGGTCGACCGGATCGAGCACTCAGGCCAGGGGCTCTTCGCCGGTCTCGAAAGCCCGATCGAGGCCACCCGCTATCACAGCCTGGTGATCGATCCGCCGACGCTGCCCCGCGACTTCGAGGTCGATGCCTGGTCGACCGCCCCCGATGGCTCGCCCGAGATCATGGCGATCCGCCACAGGACGCTGCCACTCTACGGCGTACAGTTTCACCCTGAGAGCTTCCTGACGCCGGCCGGCTACGACCTGCTGCGGGCCTTCCTGCGGCAGTAGGTCGGGCGTCGCCTTCGTGAATTCACGCAGTGAGACGGGTCGAAGCCCGTCCTTCCCATGATCGAACTTGCCGAAGCTCTTGCGATCATCGAGGCGACCGCAGTGCCGCTGCCGCCACGACGGCAGCGGCTCCTCGACGCCTCGGGCCGGTTGCTTGCGGCAGACATCGTCTCGGACGTCGATTCGCCCCCCTGGGACCGGGCGATGATGGACGGGTTCGCCGTGCGAGGCGAGGACCTGCTGGCCCGTGCCGGAAGCGTCGTCGAACTCGACGTGGTCGTCGATCTCGCCGCCGGAGACGTGACCAGTCTCGCGGTCTCCACCGGCTGCTGCGCCCGGATCATGACCGGTGCGCCGATGCCCGCCGGGGCCGATGCGGTCGTTCCGGTGGAGTGCGCCGTGGAAGAAACGCGGGCCACACATGCCGGTGGGAAGGTCCGGCTGCTGGATGACCGGTTTCGACCGGGACAGCACGTGGCCAAGCAGGGAGCCGCATTCCGCGCGGGGCAGGCGGTGCTTGCCGCCGGGCAGACGCTCGGGCCGGGGGCGATCGGGCTCGCCGCCGAGGCCGGTGCCACCCACGTGCTCGCCGCGGCCCGGCCGCGGGTCGCGATTCTCTCGACGGGCAGCGAGCTCGTGCCTGCCGATGCGGTGCCCGGCTTCGGCCAGACACGAAACTCGAACGGCCCGATGATCGCTGCCGCCGTCGCCCTCCTCGATGCAGAGCCGATTCCGCTCGGCGTCGCCGCCGACAGGCCGGAGGCGATCCGGGCCGCGGTCGCCCAGGGGCTCGCCGCCGACATCCTCCTGCTTTCGGGAGGGGTGTCGGCGGGAGATCTCGATCTGGTGCCCGGAATCTTCCGGCTCTGCGGCGTGGAAAAACTGTTTCACAAGGTACGGCTCAAGCCGGGAAAGCCCGTCTGGTTTGGCCTGCTGCACCGACCTTCCGCCAGTCCGACCCTCGTCTTCGGTCTGCCAGGCAATCCGGCCAGCAGTCTCGTCTGCTTTGAACTCTTCGTCAGGCCCGCGATCCGGATCCTCGCAGGCCGGCCGCGGGAGGAATGGCATCTGCCCCGCAGCCGTGCACGGCTTGAAACGCCGGTCAGGGCCGCCGAGGATCGGCCGGTCTATCTTCCCTGCCGACTGGCAACGACAGCCGGCCGAGCTTTGGCAACGCCGCTGCCCTGGACGGGGTCGTCCGATCTGCTCGGGCTGGCGGCTGCCAACGGATTGATCGCGTTGCCAGCCGGAGGCCGTCGCTTCGATGCCGGCGACGAGATCGACGTCGCCCTGCTGTCATCTATCCACGATGAAAGTGGACATGCCGCCACTGGCCGTCCAGCTTCTGCCAGATCCGTGTCTCCTCAGAAGAGACTGTGATCGGTCTGCCTTCGGCGTCGAGTTTCTGCACCAGCCGCACGTAGGCGATCAGTGCCGCCCCCTCGGAGAGCAGCCGCACCTTCGGAGAGGCCATCGTCGTGGTCAGGTGCTTCGGCTGCCGGGGCCCACCCTCGCCGAGTTTGAAATAGAACTCGTGGAAGGGAAGGCCCTCGACGAGCTGGCCGTTGGCCTCCGGCTCGAAGCAGGTGATGTCGTCGGCGACGAGCCTCCGGTAGGCGTTCCAGTCGCCGCCGGCGATCGCATCGAGCAGTTGCTGGTTGAGGGCGAGAATCTCGGCGGCTGGATCATGCATCGGCGTGGCGGACATGGGTTGCTCCGGACGGTTTCGAGTTCAGGGATTCGACGGGTTCACGAGGCCGAGATTCACGAGCTTCAGCAGGCACTCGTCCCGTTCGCGGCAGCGTTCCAGTCCCTTCCAGGAAGGATCCTGCACCGCCATGAAGTCGGCCTGCGTGGCCGGCATGCCCCGGCCGCCGGCCTGCTTGGCGAGTCGGCGGATCAGTTCCTGATCGAGCCTGGTGAGCCGAATCGCCTCCACCCGGTAGTCGATGAACGCCTCCCAGACGAGTGGAAACAGCGGCTTCACGATCTCCTGGCCGATCGTCTCGGCGTAGCGGCGGATCTCGAGTTGGGCGTGGGAGTCCATCCGCAGGGCGAGAAAGTGGAGCAGGTTGTGGAGGTTGATCTTCCAGTAGGCCTCGGTGTAGGTCGCCAGGGGAAGGTCCTTGCGGGCCTGCTCCCGGGCGATGCCGGCCTCGAGACGTTCTTCGTAGACCCGGCGGGCCAGACTCTGCAGTTCCGTCTCCGACTGGGAGAGTTTGTGGCCGGCGTCTCGGGGAAGGTAGCCGGCGGAGCCCTGACGGTTGTTGGCCGCCTGCGAACGCCACTCGTCGTCGTGCGTCGCCTGCATCGAGTCGATCGCCAGCGAGTAGCGGGTCGAGTATTCGTTGACGCTGGCGGTACGGTGGCGGATCCACTGCCGCCAGCAGTCCATCGGGACGCGGACGACGAACTTCAGCTCGGCCATCTCGAAGGGGGTGGTATGGGCATGACGGAGCAGGTAGCGGATCAACTGCCTGTCGTCGCTGACCTTCCGCGTGCCCTCGCCGTAGCTGACGCGTGCCGCCTGCACCACGGAGCCGTCATCGCCCATCGAATCGACGAGGGCCACGAAGCCGTCGTCGAGCACCGGAAACTTCCGCCAGCGAAGGGACTCGAGCAGGCCGCTGCGGTCGTTTGCAGCCGGGGCTGGGACTGGGGCGGGGTCGGCGTGTGTCATCACTCGGTTCCGTGGGCATCCGCGGCGTGGAAACGCCACAGAATGGAGCACGGCCCGGCGCTGGTCAATCCTTCGCCAAAAGCTCCTGCAGGAGCGTGGCCAATTGGCGGGCGTCGTCCGACTTCACGACGTGGGCGATCCGGGTCTTTGGGACGCCGAGTTTGGTAAGAGACTTCTCGATCGTTTCCCAGAGCTTGGTCCGCTTCTTGCCCTCGGCGAGGTAGAGATCGGTCACCTGCTCGCCCAGCCGCTGGAGCAGGGCGGTGTCGAGGTTGTCGTAGTAGTTTTTGACGATCGACTGCTGGTATTTCGTCAGTTCCGCCACTGTTTCCGCTCCCGGTCCGGGCGACTGGAACGCCTCCACTTCTGGAACGTCTCCGCCGCGCTGGCTACAGTATCGGTCATCGCTCCCCATTCCATCGAGAGAAACCGATGCCTACCATCACTTTCGCGAACGAAAAGAAGGAAATCCAGGTTCCGGCCGGGGCCAACCTCCGCAAGGAGGCACTTAGCGCGGGCGTCTCCCTCTACCCCGGGATCCACAAGGTGGCCAACTGCCACGGATTCGGCACCTGCGGGTCCTGTCGCGTGCTGATCACCAAGGGGATGGAAAACACCAGCTCCAAGGGAATCATCGAATCAGCCCGGCTGGCCGGACTGCTGGCCTACATCGGCAACGAGGGCACGATGCGACTTGCCTGTCAGACGACGGTCAAGGGCGACATCACCGTCACCACCTGCCCACCGATGAACATGTTCGGCGAGAATTTTTTTAGCTAATTTCACGCGTGGCGTGGCATCCTGCCCACGCCACGCTTGGCGGCCGCAGGCCGCTGGCGAGAAGCCGGGCATCCGGCCCGGCGGTCGAACGGAGATGGCATTGAAAGAAGTGATCGCCATCGTCAAGCCGTTCGTGGCGGAGCGGGTGCTCGAGTCGCTGCGACACGCGCCGCTCGAGGCCTGTGCCGTCCGCGAGGTGAAGGGCTTCGGACGGCAGAAGAACTATCTCGACGAATACGGCGAGAGCGAGTTTTCGAACGCCTTCCTGCCGAAGGTCGAGATCCAGCTCTGGATCGAGGATGCCAGACTCGAGGAGGTGCTCGCCTGCATCACCGAGGCCGCCAGAACGGGCCGCATGGGCGACGGCAAAATCCTCGTGCTCCCCGCGGCCGAAGCATGGCGCGGCCCCACCGAATCCGGGCCGGCATCGGGGTGAGCCGAGAAAGGGAGGCGGGCTTTTTCCGCTCTCTGCTAGACTCCCGGCTCGCGTTTGCAATTTTTTCAACCAACGATCGAGGGCCGTCGCGTCATGGTTTCATTCTCCGGGTCTCGGGCTGTTCGATCCCGCGTCGTGGTCCTGCTCGTCGCCCTCTCATCGGGCAGCGCCTATTCCCAGGTGCCCGCGCAACGGTTCGAGTCGCTCGGCATGGAGGCCCTCCGGGCCACAGAGTCGTTCCGGCCTCTGGGTGACTCCGCGGTCGACGCTGCTGCGGCCTCGCTCCGCCAGTCGCTCCGGCCCCTCGATTCCCTGCTTGCCCGCAGCGAGAGCGGCAATGATTGGAGAAAATACCTCGACTGGCCGGCGCTCGAATCCCAGGCGGCTTCGGGCATGGCCGCAGATCCTGCGGTGCTGCGGCGGATCGAGAAGGCGATGAACGCCTCCGAAACGGGACTCGACATGCCCGATTTCGTCAGGGTGCGGAAGGCCGTCACGAGGTATGCGGAGGCGGCCGACGCCGCCCGCGGCCCGGACCCCGCCGGCCGACTCGGCAAGCGGCTCGACGCCCTCGCCTCGGCCCTGCTTTCCGCCTCCGCCACCGGCAGTGCCGAAATGCTGGCTCCTCTGCCGCCGATCCTCGAGCGGCTCTCGGAGTCGGGCCAGGCTGGATCGATCGTGGCCGCGGTCCGCGGAGCAATGGCGCAGCCCAACATCCACCTCGAGGTCCATGAAAACCTGCTGGCGGGATCGGTCAACCGGCCGATCGACCAGATCATGCCCGTCGATGATGTCGTTCTCGGCACCCGGATCCGGGGCAGCGGCCGGACGACCGGAAACGTCCGGCTCGACTTCGTGCCCTCGGCCGACCGGGCCGTCTTCGACCTCGTGCTGGACGCCCAAAATGTCTCGAACACGCATGGCTCGCAGGGCCCCGTGACGGTGCACACCCGCGGCGTCACCGAGATCGATGCCAGCCGGAGGATCTTCATCGCCGGCGATGGGGGCAGCGTCACGTCGTCACCCGTTCAGGCCTCGGCTTCTGCCGACACGCATGTCACCGGAATTGGCGTCAACAAGCGGTTTGGCAAGCGGCTCATCCGGCGGATTGCCAGCCGCAAGGTGGCCGAAACCAAGCCCCGGGCCGAGGCGATCGCGGAGGCCAAGGCCCGTGAGCGGGTGCGGAGGCAGTTCAGCGAGCAGACCGATCCGGCCGTGGCCCAGATCGGCGAGCAGATCCGAACCCGCCTCCGCGGCCCGCTCGAGGCCCGCGGACTGTACCCCGAAATGTTCCACATGCACACCACCGACTCGAGCCTCCGGGTCGTCGCCCGCAAGGCGTTGCCGGTGCAACTGGCGGCCTTCAGTCCGCCTCCCCTGGGCCTTGCCGGGAACGTGATCACGGCCCGGATCCACGAGTCGGCAGTCAACAACATTCTCGAAGAGAAACTAGGCGGCCGGATCATCACCCAGGCCGACGTCGGCCGACTGGCCCGCGAACAAAACGCCACCATGCCCGATTCGCTCGGCAGCGATCCCGACCAGAAACCCTGGGCGGTGACGTTCGCCAAGCAGCGGCCGGTGACCGTCTCCGCCGATGATGGCCGCCTGAAGCTGATGTTTCGCGGCGACAAGTTCGTCTCCGGCGACCGCGACTTCCCCGGCATGGATATCTGGGCCACCTATGCGATTGAATCGTCTCCCTACGGTACGCGGCTGATTCGCGAAGGCGATGTCCAGATCTACCCGCCCGGATTCAAGCCCGGCGGCAAGGAGAAGCTGACGATGGCCGAAACCTCGCTGCGGCGGATCCTGCAGAAGCGGTTCGACAAGCTCTTCAAGCAGGCAATCGACATCGAGCCGCTGCCGCTGCAGGGGGAGATGGCAGCCGTCGGGCCGCTTCCGATGAACCAGCTCCTCGCCCGCAAGGACGGCTGGCTGGTGGCCGGCTGGAGGACGAAGGATCGGGTGATCCATCTCGGCGCGACTGGAGATGTCGGCTGTCCCGTCGACTGCCAGTCACAGCCTGCATTCGTCCCGGATTCCAGGCCGATGACGACGGTCTCCTACGCCCGCTGAGCCGGCATTTCCAGCCTGCTATGGAAGCGGCTTCGGCTCGACGGGCTCGAACGGCCGAATCCAGATCGAGCGGTACTGCACCGGATTGCCGTGGTCCTGCAGCGAGAGCGGCAGGGCGTCGGCATGGGGGTTCGCCGTGGGCGGATCGGTCCAGGCCGTCTTGCCGAGAATCACGGTGTCGGAATGAATCGCGACGCCGTTGTGCAGCACGCTGATCCTGCCCGGCTTCGCGAGCATGCCATCGGCCGCGAACCGGGGTCGCGAGAAGAGGATGTCATAGGTCTGCCATTCGCCCGGCCTGCGGCAGGCGTTGACCGCCGGCGGCTGCTGCTTGTAAAGGGCACCGCACTGCCCGTCTGGATAGGTGAGCGGCCCGTCACTGCCATCCTCGTAGGAATCGAGCACTTGAATCTCGTATTGCCCCATCAGGAAGACCCCGGAATTACCGCGTCCCTGTCCCTTGCCGGTGGCGGGGGAAGGAAGCCGAAACTCGACGTGCAATTGGCAGTCGCCGAAGCCCTGCTTGGTTGCGATCGGGCCCTTGCCGACCGTCATGACGCCATCGGCCACGGTCCAGGATTCAGTCCCGGCCCAGGCGTCGAGAGTCTTTCCATCGAAGAGCACGATCGCGTCGGAGGGGATCGGCGCCGGTGACGCTGGAGCGGGGCCGGGATCGACGACCGGAGGCCGCGGCCACTCGATCGGCATCCGCCACTCACCGCTCTGGTGCTTGGTCCCGCGGAGCCGCAGCCGGCGTCCACGGAGCGAATCGGTGAACTGCCGAGCCTTCGCCTCCGCCTCGCCGAGCGGCATCCCGGCGGAGCCGCCCGGCCGCAGGTGGCCCGAGGCCGAGAGATAGGCGTCCCGGAGCAGCTTCAGGCGGGCCGTCACCTCGGGGAGGAATGGGGCGAGCGTTTTCTGCAGATCGGGCGACCGTGCCGCCTCGTCGTCTCCGAGTCCGGCGATGATTCCGCGTGCCATGGCGAGATGCCCATCGTCATTCGGATGCACGGCGTCGGGGCTGAACGTGAACTCCGGATCCTGCTTCCGCTTTTCGTCGAGAGCCGCCTTCATCGGACCGTGCAGGTCGATTACCAGCCAGCCGTCGGACCGCTTCGAGAGCAGCCACTCGGAATACTTCGTCAGCACGGCGTCGTAGTCGACATCGCCGGCGGGGTGCTTCTTGCCGGGACGGCCGTCATAGACCGCAGGCGTGAGGTGAATGATCTTCGCCCCGGCCTTCTCGACCGCGGCATGGAGCCGCTCGATCCCGGCCTTGAACCTTTCGAACCGCTCCTCGTCGAACGGCTTGTAGATCCCGCAGTTCATCCCGTAGCAGGCGAAGACGAGATCGGGGCGGACCACCCGCAGCACCCGATCGAGCCGTTCGAAGAGGTCGGGCCGGGGAAACTTTCCGCCGGCATGCCCTTCCTCGGACAGCCCGGAGACGGTCTCGCTCGAGAGGCCGACGTCGATCACCTCCCCGTCGATGCCACTCCTCTCCAGCCATGATGCGACGGCGGCCACGTAGCGGCCATCATGGGTGATCGAGTCGCCGAGGAAGGCGATCCGCTTCGCGTTGAGCACGAGGTCGATGGCCGTCGGGTCGGCGGCCCTGGATGAGGCCGCCATCACGAGGGCGGCGAACAGCAGAAAAAAGATCTGGAGTGGCATGGCC
>CAMDFJ010000051.1 GCA_945897435.1 Candidatus Kuenenia stuttgartensis
TCCGGCACCGTGCTCCGCGTGGAAAACGTGTTGCCGCAGCCGCAGCGAACGACGGTGTCGATGTAGTTGGGGTGAATGCCGTCTTTCATGCTCGCGTCCTTCCGTCCTGCACTGGCTCGAAACGAATTCCGGGGAAACACAGAAGATACCCGCCGGCACCGTGCCAGGCAACGCAGGTTGTGCGAACGGCCCGGAAAACGAGGGCAGACTCGCTGCCGGCTTCGGGTTCCCCATATCCCGTCGCTCGCTGAGCGCAGCCGGCTCGGGGCTACCCCATACCGTCTCGCCGGACGTTCGCTGCGCCCATCCTGGGCTTCACTCACTCGGATGTGCCTGCGTTGCGCCATCCACGGCTGCGCTGGTCACATACGCCGGCTCAATCGTACGGGGCAGCCCCTCACCTCCGCCGTCAGACAACCATCCCGTCAGGCAACCATACGGATCAGCGAGGGGCTGCCCATGCCCTCGAGCGGGCTATGGGAGCGAGCGCAGCCAGGGATGGCGAAGCGAAGCGGACATGCAGAGCGCCGAGGCCGGGATGGCCGAGGCGAACGTCCGGCGAGAGGGCGTGGGTAGCCCCGAGCGGTATCTGTTCTCTGGTCTCTCCGGCAGTCAGCAGGGTGTGGAGGTCCAGGCTTCCTGCGCCGCGGCGAATCACTCTGTCCACGGACTGCTGTCCGGCTGGTTACGTGCTGGTTACTTGTTGACGAGGAAGTGGCAGATGTCGCCGTCCTGCATCAGGTATTCCTTCCCCTCCACGCGAAGTCTGCCCGCGGCCCGGATATCCTTCTCGCTCTTGTACTGTTCGAGGTCTTCGAGCGAGTAGATTTCAGCCCGGATGAAGCCCTTCTCGAAGTCGGTGTGGATCACGCCGGCGGCCTGCGGGGCGGTGCTGCCCACCGGAACCGTCCAGGCCCGGACCTCCTTCTCTCCCGCGGTGAAGTAGCTCTGCAGGCCGAGCGTCTTGTAGGCCGCCCGCGCGAGCACGGCGAGGGCGGGTTCCGTGAGACCCGCCCCCTCGAGCATCTCTGCCCTGTCCGCCTCGTCGAGTTCGGCGATCTCGGCCTCGAGTTTGGCGCAGACCGGCACCACCTCGGCCCCCGACTTCGCCGCCGCCGCCCGCACCGCAGGCACGAGCGGACTCTTTCCCTCGACGTCGGTCTCGTCGACGTTGGCCACGTAGAGGATTGGTTTGGCGGTCAGCAGGCCGAGTTCCTTGACGGCCTTCTTCTCGGCCTCGTCGAGGGAGAGCGTGCGGAGCGGCTTCTGTTCAGCGAGCCAGGCGAGGCACTTTTTCATCACGTCGACCTTGATTTTGGCATCCTTGTCGGCCCCCTTGGCGGCCCGCTCGGCCTTGGGGATCAGGTTTTCGAGATGCTGGATGTCGGCCAGCATGAGTTCGATCTCGATCGTCTCCATGTCGGAGAGCGGATCGACCTTGCCCGCCACGTGGATCACGTCGGGATCGTCGAAGCAGCGGACGACCTGCAGGATCGCATCGACCTCGCGGATGTGGGAGAGAAACTTGTTCCCGAGGCCCTGGCCCTCGCTCGCCCCCTTCACAATTCCCGCGATGTCGACGAGCTTGAGTGCGGCTGGTATCACCTTCTGCGGAGGAATGAACCTCGTGATCCGCTGCAGCCGGCTGTCGGGCACGCTCACCATCCCCTCGTTCGGCTCGATCGTGCAAAACGGGTAGTTGGCGCTCTGCGCCGCCTTCGACTGGGTCAGCGCGTTGAAGAGCGTGCTCTTGCCGACGTTGGGGAGTCCGACGATGCCTGCTTCCATGGGGGCCTGCCTGGGTTCGCGATTCAGAAGGATCGGTTGGGGCATTATGATGCCCGATATGCGACGCCAGTCCTATCCCCGTGGGTCCACGCCCCTCGGTGCCGACTTCTTCGACAGGCCCGCCGACCGGGTCGCGCGAGATCTGCTCGGGGCAACGCTCGTCATGTCCCGGGCCGACGGCCGGCCCAGTCGGCAGATCATCTTCGAGACGGAGGCCTACCTTGGAGGCCACGACCTCGCCTGCCACGGCTCGAAGGGGATGACCAAACGCAATGCCACGATGTTCGGTCCGGCCGGCTGTTGGTACGTCTACCTCTGTTACGGAATCCACTGGATGCTGAATGTCGTCACCGGTCCACCGGGCCTGCCGGCCGCGGTGCTGATCCGCGGGGCGGGGGAACATGCCGGACCCGGGCGGCTGACCAGGGGGCTCGGCATCGCCGGTGCGTTCGACGGCCGGCCCGCCACCCGCAGCGGCGGCCTCTGGCTCGAGCCGGCCTCGGCCGTCGTGCCCCGCCGGCTCGTCCAGCGAACACCCCGGATCGGCGTCGGCTACGCCGGGGCGTGGGCCGAGAAACCGCTGCGATTTGTCTTCGATCCGGTCGAATTCCATAGAATGCGGTCGAGGAGACCAGAGGCATGATCACGCACAGAACCGGATCGCTGCTCGCTGCGGCGGCCATTCTCTTGGGAGGCTCGATGACGCAGGCGTTCGGGAACGAGAATCCACAGCCGGCCGAGCGACGAAACCTGGCCACGGCCACGTTCGCCGGCGGCTGCTTTTGGTGCACCGAGGCGGTCTACGCCCAGATCAAAGGCGTCGAGAGCGTCACCAGCGGCTACATCGGTGGCCAGACGCCCAAGCCCACCTACAAGGATGTCTGCAGTGGCCTCACGGGGCACGCCGAGGCGGTCGAGATCCGCTACGACCCGAACCAGGTTCCGTACGAGAAACTGCTCGAGGTGTTCTTCAGCACCCACGACCCGACGACCAGGAATCGCCAGGGAGCCGACATCGGCACCCAGTATCGGTCGGGCGTCTTCTATCACGACGACGAGCAGAAGCGGATCGCCGAGAACGTCATCCACCGACTCGACGATTCGCATGTCTTTTCGGCGAAGATCGTCACCGAGGTCACGCCCGCATCGACCTTCCATCCGGCCGAGGACTACCATCAGGACTACTTCGCCAACAATCCGTTCCAGCCCTACTGTCAGTCGGTGGTCTCGCCGAAGGTGGTGAAGGTGCGGAAGGTGTTCAAGGATCTGCTGAAGGATGCCAGCGACGATGCGACAGGAAAGTAAGGGCCTGGCCCTGATCGGAATCGGGAGCCTGGCCCTGCTGCTGGCGGCTGCGATCGGCTGCAGCACGAAGCCGCCGCCGATCAAACTGCCCGACCTGCCGCCGGTGCCGATGCTGATTTCGCAGATCGAGATCGGGGATCTGCCGCTCGTCAGCATGGAGCCGGGGGAGACCAAGACGGTTCCGATCGCGGTCGTCCGGCACGAGCACATCCAGCCGATCGGACTCACTGTCGCCGATCTGCCCCCGGGCATTACCGCGACGCTCGAGCCACTGAAGGAGAACCAGTCGAACGCCGCCCTCGTGCTCACCGCCTCCTCGACGCTCGGCGACGAGGATCTCAGCGCGGCCCTGTCGATCACGGCCAAACTGCACGACAACAACACGGCCGAGCGGAAGCTTTCGCTGCGTGTGCCGAAGGTCTTCCGCCCCGAGCTTGCCCCGGTCGAGCCGGTCATCCTCCAGCCCGGCACGGAACTGACCGTGCCCCTTCCGGTCGCCCGGAACGGATTCCTGGGCCAGATCGACTTTCTGCTTGGCGAACTCCCCGCCGAATTGAGCGGCAGTGCCAGGCCGCTGCTGGTCGAAACCGACGCCGGCGGTCTGACGCTCGCGGCCTCCTCGGAGGCTGTCCGGGGCGACCACGTCGTCACCGTCAGCGGCACGGTCTACGGCCGCGAACTGAAGCTCGACGTGCCCGCCATCATCGACGAGCAGCCGTTCCACGTTGAGGCGCTGCAGGCAGTGACGCTCGAGCCCGGTGAAACCCGCGAGATCGAAGTGCCCGTGAGCCGACGCTGCTACCAGGGCCCGATCGAACTCGAGGCCGATGGCCTTCCTGACGGCGTGACCATGAAGGCGGTGGCGATTCCTGCCGGTGCCACATCGACCAGGCTCGAGTTTCAGGCGGATGCGACCGCGGTCGTCGGGGTGAGGTCCGGAGTGGTGCATGCCCGGGCCGGCCATCTGAGCGAGGACGAGCCCGTCGTGATCAGGATCGTCCGCGAGGCCGAGGGCCGATTCATTCCCGAAGAGGTCGTGGCGGTGGGCGGCTCGCTGCTGCGACGCGGGTCGATGGCGGGAAGGCTCTCGCAGGAGACGAAACAGTCTTTGGGAGAACTGCTGGGCTCCACCTCCGAGGCCAATGCCGCCGTCGCACAAGGACTCGCCTGGCTCGCCGGCTGCCAGCAGCCGGATGGAAGCTGGACGCTGCGGGGGCCGGCTGCGACCCAGGGCGGCACGCCTGGTGTGGCGCCGGCCGATCCGGCGGCTGTAGTCGAGGATGCCGAACCGGAAAACAACACTCTCAAGGCGACCGCGCTGGCGCTGCTTCCGTTTCTCGCCGAGGGCGTCTCCCACAAGCTCTCCAAGAAGGTCGATCCCGCCGTCGCCCAGTATCGGCCTCTGGTCGAACGCGGGCTCGTATTCCTTGCCAGGAGCCAACAGCCGAATGGTCCGCAGCCAGGGGGCCTCACCTCGCAGGCCCTGGGTGCGATTGCACTCTGCGAGGGCTACGGCCTGACCCAGGACAAAAAGCTCAAGCCATACGCGCAGATGGCGATCAGGAGCCTCGCCGCCAGCCAGATCCCGCCGGGAGGCGGATGGGCGGGCGATGGTTCTCAGATGCCGAACCTGACCGGAACCGGCTGGGCGATTCTCGCGATGCGAACTGGCCAGTGGTCTGGGGTCGAACCCCCTGCGGCATCGGTGAAGGCCGGAGGAAAATTCATCGAATCCTGCGGAGCTGGTCCTGGAACCGCGATCGGATCGAGGTATGCCGAGATGCCGGGTGGCGTCGAGACACTCTCGGCCACCGCGATCGGGCTGCTCTCGCGGCAGTTGCTCGGCTGGAAGCGGGACGAGCCCGATCTGGAGGCCGGTTGCGCGTATCTGCTGGCCAATCCCCCGCCGCGAATCGGAAAGGATGTCGGCCCGATCGGCTACTACTTCTTCGCCACGCAGGTGCTGCGGAACGTGGAGGGAGAGGGCTTCGACGTCTGGAACCACCTGATGCGTGAGCACCTGATCCGCACCCAGGTGCAGACGGGGCCGCAGGCCGGCAGTTGGGATCCGAAGGGCTCCGACCTGGGCAGTGTCGGCGGTCGCGTCTACGCCACCTCGATGTCGCTGCTCACGCTGCAGGCCTATCACCGGCACATGCCGCTCTACCGCGAGATCAAACGCAAGGCGGCGCCGAAACCTGATGACGGCGAAACGGCGGCCGAGGCTGGCACCGAGAAGGCCGAGGCGGTTGAGAAGGCCGAGGCTGCGGAGTAGACAGAGGCTGCAAATCAGGCGTCGCCGTAGCGGACGACGAGTTCGCCCGCCTCGACCGGTGTGCCCGGGGCGACGAGCACCTCGGCGATCTTCCCGTCCCGCTCGGCGTAGACCGTGGTCTCCATCTTCATCGCCTCGAGCGAGAGCAGTTTCTGGCCCTTCGTCACCTGGTCGCCCGGCCGGATAGCCACGGTCACGATCAGCCCCGGCATCGGCGACCCGACCTCGCGGGCATCGCCAGCCGCGGCCTTGGGCCTGCGCTGCACCGTCGCCTCGAGGGTTCTGTCGGCGACCGACACGCTCCGCGGCTGGCCGTTGAGTTCGAAGAACACGGTCCGTGTGCCGTCGGCATGCGGCTCGCCGACCGTCAGCAGCCGGATCACGAGCGTCTTGCCAGGTTCTATGCTCACGGCCAGTTCCTCCCCGGCCTTGGGGCCCTCGAGGAAGGCGGGTGTCGGCAGAACGCTCACGTCACCATGTTTCGCGACATGCTGGACGAAGTCCTGGAAGACCCGCGGGTAGAGGAGCCAGGAGAGCACCTCCCGCGGCGAGGCGGTCCGGCCGAGGATCTCGGCCACCTTTTTCTCGGCGGCGTGGAAGTCGGCCGGCGGCATCGATTCGCCCGGTCGTCCACTGACGACGTCCCCATTGCGAACGATCCGTTTCACCACCTCGGGTGGGAAGCCGCCCGGGGGCTGTCCCATCCGCCCGGCCAGCAGATCGATCACCGATTCGGGGAAGGCGATCTCGCGGGAGTCGGCGAGGAGGTCGGCGGCCCGGATTCCGTTGGTCACCAAGAGCAGCGCCAGATCTCCCACCGCCTTGCTCGTCGGGGTCACCTTGACGATGTCGCCGAGGAGCCGGTTGACCTCGGCGTAGGCCCTGCAGACCTCCTCCCAGCGATCGCCGAGGCCGAGGGCCTTGGCCTGTTCGAGCAGGTTCGTGAACTGGCCGCCGGGCATCTCGTGGAGGTAGAGGTCGGCGTCGGGCGCCTTCATGCCGCATTCGAAGGCGGTGTAGTGGTCGCGGACGGCGGCCCAGTAATGGGCCAGATGCCGCAGCGGCTCCGGATCGAGGCCGGTGTCGAGCGGCGTGTTCCGCACCGCCTCGACGATGGCGTTGAGATTCGGCTGGCTGGTGAGGCCGGAGAACGGGGCGAAGGCGGCATCGATCACGCTGGCGCCGTTGCGGGCCGCCTCGAGCCCGCTGGCCAGCGACGCGGCGGAGGTGTCGTGGGTATGAAAGTGGATCGGGATGCCGACGGCGTCGTGCAGCGCCTTGACGAGCTTTGCCGCCGCGAATGGCTTGCAGAGCCCCGCCATGTCCTTGACGGCGAGCATCTGGGCGCCGAGTTTTTCCAGTTCCCGGGCGAGCTGGACGTAATACTCGAGCGAGTACTTCGACCGGGCCGGGTCGAGCACGTCGCCCGTGTAGCAGATCGCCGCCTCGCAGATCGCGCCGCTCTCGCGGACGGCATCGATCGCCACCCGCATGTTCGGCACCCAGTTGAGCGGATCGAAGACCCGGAACACGTCGATGCCGGCTTCGGCCGACTCCCTGACGAACGCCTGCACGACGTTGTCGGGGTAGTTCGTGTAGCCGACGGCGTTGCTGGCCCGGAGGAGCATCTGGAAGAGCACGTTGGGGATCCGCTCGCGGAGCTGGGCGAGCCTCTCCCAGGGGCACTCCCGAAGGAACCGCATCGAGGTGTCGAAGGTGGCGCCCCCCCACATCTCCAGCGAGAAGAAGCCGGAGGCCATCCGGGCATAGGCGTCGGCCACGGCGAGCATGTCGTGGGTCCGCATCCGGGTGGCGAGCAGCGACTGGTGGGCGTCCCGCATCGTGGTGTCGGTGAGCATCAACTGCGGCTGACGGCGGACCCAGGCCGTGAAGGCCTCCGGTCCCATCTCCAGCAGCCGGGTGCGGCTGCCGGCCGGCGGGGCCGAGAAGGCGTCGAATTCCGGCAGCGGGGCCGGCTGGCGGCGGACCGCAGCGGCCCGACCCTTGACCAGCGGGTTGCCGTTGACGATCACGTCGGCGAGGTATTCGAGCAGCCGGGTCGCCCGATCCCGCCGTAGCGGGAAGTCGAACAGGGCCGGGGTCTCGTCGATGAACCGGGTCGTGCAGCGGCCGGCGAGAAACTCGGGATGGGTGACCAGATTGATCAGGAACGGGATGTTCGTCTTCACGCCGCGGACGCGAAACTCCTGCAGGCAGCGCTCGATGTGGCCGGCCGCCTCCTCCAGGAAGAGTCCGCGGGCCGTGACCTTCACCAGCAGCGAGTCGAAGTAGGGGGTGACGACGGCGCCTGAAAACGCCGTCCCGGCGTCGAGCCGGATGCCCATGCCGCTGGCGGAGCGGTAGGCCGTCATCCGGCCGTAGTCGGGGAGAAATCTGTTTTCGGGGTCCTCGGTCGTCACCCGGCACTGGATCGCCGTGCCCATCGAGCGGATCGCCGCCTGATCGCCGAGGCCGATCTGGGGGTCGGAGAGCCGCCAGCCCTCGGCCACCCGCAGCTGCCGGCGGACGATGTCGATGCCGGTGATCTCCTCGGTGACGGTGTGCTCCACCTGGATCCGCGGATTGACCTCGATGAAAAAAAATCGGCCACTGTCGGCGTCGACCAGAAACTCGACCGTCCCCGCATTCTCGTAGCGGGCCGTCCGGCCGATCGCCAGCGCCGCCTCGCAGATCGCATCCCGCATCTTCGGGTCGAGGTTCGGTGCCGGCGCCACCTCCACCACCTTCTGATGCCGCCGCTGCACGGAGCAGTCGCGTTCGAAGAGGTGGACGAGCCCGCCGTGGTGGTCGCCGAGCAGCTGGACCTCGATGTGCCGCGCCCGCTGGATGAATTTCTCCACGAACACGCTCGCCGATCCGAAGGCCGTTTTGCTCTCCCGCTGGGCGCTCTCGAGTGCGACCGCCAGCTCATCCTCGCCGTGGACAACCCGCATGCCCCGGCCACCGCCGCCGTGGGCCGCCTTGAGGATCACGGGCCAGCCGAGATTCCTGGCGATGGAGAGCGCGTCGTCGAAGCTCGTGACCGGCTTGGAGCTGCCGGCGAGGATCGGCACGCCCGCCTGCCGGGCGAGTTCACGGGCGGCCGTCTTGTCGCCGAGCGTTTCCAGGAGTTCGACCCGCGGGCCGACGAACGTGATCCCGGCACGGCCGCAGGCCGCAGCGAACTCGGGGTTCTCCGAGAGGAAGCCGTAGCCCGGATGGATCGCGTCGACGCCGTGCGCCTTCGCCAGCGCCACGATCCCCTCGATGTCGAGGTAGGAGCGGATCGGCTCGCCCGGCCTGCCCACGAGATAGGCCTCGTCGGCCTTGAACCGGTGCAGGGCGAAGCGGTCCTCATGGGCATAGATGGCGACGGTGCGGATGCCGAGTTCGTGGGCCGAACGGAAGACGCGGATCGCGATCTCGCTGCGGTTTGCGACGAGCAGTTTCTGGATCGGACGCATGGACACGCTTCCTGCGGAAGCCCTCACAACATCGGACGAAGTTCACCGGCCACCGGTCGTCGGGGGCCGGATGTCCCCCGAATGGCGATCATCGTACCGGCCGGCCGGAGAGCGGATAGGGGCCGCCGGGAGTCGGGCGGAAGGACGCCCGTTGGTCACGCGAGAGCGGCCTGGCCGGGAGGGTCGGCCTGATCAGGGCCGCCGCCCGGCATGGCATTCCCGATGGCAGTTTGGCTGGCCAGCGACTACCTTCAGTCGCAGGTTCTTTCGGTCTCCAGGTTCCGCAGGCGAATCCGGCATCCAGGCCGATTCGCCACGGGCGGCTTTTCCGGGACGGCCACGGAGCACAACCAGAGGCCGGCCATGACGAACGTCGGACTGCTGTTCATCCTCCTGCCAGTCTGCCTGTTCGGCCTGATGCTGGCGGCTGCCTTTGCAGGAAACCGCCTGGCCATGATCCGACGGCGGCGGCTCGATGACGCCGCGGCGGTGGGCACCAGCGCGATCGATGCGGCCGTTCTCGGGCTCTTGGGATTGCTCGTGGCCTTCTGGTTCAGTTCGGCCGGCACGCGGCTCGACGTCCGCCGGAGCCTGATCGTGGAGGAGGCCAACGCGATCGGTACAGCCTGGCTGAGGCTCGAACTGTTGCCAACTCCGGTGCGGCTGGCGGTTCAGGACCTGTTTCGCAACTATGTCGATCTTCGACTGGAACAGACGACAGTCCTGCTGCAGCCCGAAATGCAGGCCTCGGCGGACCGTCGGCTGACCGAACTCCGTGAGTCGATCTGGCGGCAGGCCGTCGAGGCCGCGCCGGACTGCGAGAGCGATCAGGCGGCCGCGATCCTGCTTGAATCGCTCAATGAGATGTTCGACGCCAGCACGCGGCACCAGGCCTTTTTCAACGCCCACACCCCCACGGCGATCCTGATTCTTCTGCTCACGGTCGCGGTCTTCGCCGCCGGACTCGCCGGCCATGACATGAGCGGACGGGGAACCTTCAACTGGCTCCACGCGATCGTGTTCGCGGGGGTGGTCTCGCTGACCATCTGGGTGATCTACGACCTGGAGATGCCCCGCTACGGCCTGATCCGCGTCGACAATTTCGACGAGACGCTGCGGGAGGTCCGCGCCGATTTCGACCGGCCAAGATGACTTGAAAGCGGCCCTCTGTCTGGCGGGCAGCGGCAGAAACCCTGCCGATCAGGCAGCCTCGCCGTGGGCGGTGAGCACGATTGTGCGCGGGCCGCCCCGGTCACGGTGTTCGCAGAGGTAGATGCCCTGCCAGGTGCCGAGGCAGAGACGCCCCTCCGCGATCGGCACCGTGATCGAGCTGCCGACCAGCGCAGCCTTCACGTGGGCGGGCATGTCGTCGGGCCCTTCCATGGTGTGTGTGTAGGGAAAATCCTCCCGGGCGATCTCGTTGAACGCCATCTCCAGATCCCGTGGCACGTCGGGGTCGGCGTTCTCGTTGATGGAGAGGCTCGCCGACGTGTGCTGGATGAAGATATGGAGCAGTCCCACCCGAAACCGTCCGAGGCCTGCCAGGGCGGCCTCGATCTCGGGTGTGATCAGGTGAAATCCCCGGCGTCTGGGCGCAAGCCGTATCTGCTGCTGGAGCCAGGTCATCGATGGTCTGCATCCGTCGAGGAAGACATACAGGGTCAGGGTGAAGGGCGACCGGCGGTCTCATCTGCGTAACTGGGTCGCAGATAGTCGGGCACGAGCCCGTGAGGGTCGTCCTGTCGGCCCGCCGCCGCAAGCAGTGCCGCCAGCCCGGCGACGTCGGCCGCGGTCGGCAGCCAACCATCGGCCGCGGCGATCCGGAGGTCGTCGCGGGCCTCGAGCCGCTCTGCGAGCGTGGTGAGCGCCGGTCCTGAGACATGCGATCCAGCCGGCAGGCGGGCGATCCAGTCGTCGGCGTCGAGGAGTCCGGCCGGATCGGTTCGCCAGCCTCCAGGCTGGGACGGATCGTGCCGTGCAATGGCTGCAAACACCTCGCCCCGGCCGGCATCGTAGGCGATCCAGATCGGTTCGCCGGCCTCCGCCGAGCCGGTGGGGAGGAGCGCCGCCGACCGCCTTGCGATGAGGTCGAACCCGGAGACCGCGATCAGCCGTGCGCCGGCCGCCCAGGCAATCGCCTTGGCCGTGGCGATGCCCACCCGCAGGCCGGTGAACGAGCCCGGGCCCCTGACCACCGCAACGATGTCGACATCGGCCGGTGTCCAGCCGAGATCCCGGGCGGCATCGGCAACCGCCGCCGAGAGCCTTCGGGCATGCTCGCCGACGACGGGCAGCGTCCGGCCACTCTGCCGGCCTGCCTCGGCCGCTGTCACGGAACCGACGGCAAGGCTCGTGTCAATCGAGAGGATTTTCATCGGGCTGGAGTTGGGCCATGTTTTCAGGGGTGCGGCGGGGCGGATGATCCTTGACCGAGGTTTTCGTCGTTCGTAGAGTCAGTGGCTCCATACCTGCCCGCCTGACCGGGATCGACAGCATTGAAGCGGGCCATCATCAGTGACGTCCACGGCAATCTCGAAGCACTCACCACGGTGCTCGAGGATATCGACCGGCAGCGGGTCGATGCCATATTTTGTCTGGGCGACGTCGTCGGCTACGGGCCGAACCCCTGCGAGTGCGCCACGATCGTGCGGGACCGCTGCAGCCTCGTGATCCTCGGCAACCACGACCAGGGGGCGCTGTTTGATCCGGACGGCTTCAACGTCGGCGCCGAACGGGCGATCCGCTGGACCCGCTTGCAGCTCGAGCAGCACGATCGGATGCCGAAGCACTCGGCCGACCGTCTGACCGACTTCCTCGGCGAACTGCCGAGAATGCATGCCGAGGGTGAGTTGCTCTTCGTCCACGGGTCGGCCCGCCGCCCCCTCGACGAATATGTCTTTCCCGAGGATATCTACAACCCGCTGAAGATGGAGCACATCTTCGAACTGGTGGGCCGCTACTGCTTCCAGGGCCACACCCACATCCCCGGGATCTTTACGGAGTCGCCTGAGTTTCTCTCGCCGACCGTCCCGGCGGGGGAGGTCGAGGTTCGGCTGCCGCTCCCGTCCGGCAAGGCAATGGTCAACGTCGGTTCGGTGGGCCAGCCGCGGGACGGCGACCGCCGGGCCTGCTACGCGATCCTCGAGGACGACTCCGTTCGCTACCGGCGAATCGAGTATCCGTTCGACGTCACCTGTCGAAAGATTCACGCCATTGGCGACCTCGACAACTTCCTTGGCGACCGGCTCACGCAGGGCAGGTAGGTCGCGGGGCATTGCGACCGATATACTCGAAGTGTCGGCCCATCCCCAGCCGCGTGGGCCGCGACCGATCGCCAGCGGACGGATTTGCACCGAGGAAGGACCTGCGTGGAACGTCGTCACATCCAGTTTGCATTGATCTCGTTCGCGATCCTGCTCGGCAGCCAGGCGCTGCAGTTCTATCTGTTCCCGAAGCGGCGGCCCGACAAGCCGGCAGCCGCCGCCCCGGATGCCTTGGCTGCGGGAACCGTTGCCGACGCGGCGGCAGGCCAGGCTGACGCAGCGGGCTCTGGATCGACCGGCCCGGCATCGAACAAGCCTGCTGAGGCCGAGCCCTCGAGATCTGCCGCCACGAAGTCGGAATCCGGCGACGAGGCGGCCCGCCAGCCGGCGGTTCGGGCCCGGCGAACGCTGGGGTCACTCGATCCGACCGCCTCGCCACGGATGCTCGTCACGCTCACCAGTCGCGGCGCCGCGGTCGAGCGGATCGAGCTCGCCGGCCAGCGGTATCTCGATCAGGACGACTGGTCCGGGTACCTCGGCCATCTGGCGGTGGAGGAGTCGGGAGAGGGCTGTCGGGTTGGCATTGTCGGTGCGGGCACGCCGGCGGCAGTGGCTGGACTCTCGGTGGGCGACGTGATCACCACGGTTGGCGGCGTTGCCACGCCGGATTCCGGGGCCTTGCAGAGGGCGATCCTGGCGACGAAACCGGGGCAGCGGGTGACACTCGGCCTGATCCATGAAGGCCGGTCAGAAACACGCGAGGCGATCCTTGCCCGGCGTCCGTTGGAGGTCGTCCGGCCGGAGTATCGCACCGCCCCGGTCGCCGATGCCGACGGACTGCCCCATGATCCGCTCTCGTTCCGGTTGTCGCTCGAATCCCGCGACGGAGACCGCCGCCGCGGTCCGCTGGAGGAGATTCCAGGACTCGAACTCGCCGACCTCGACTGGGAGATCGAGCGGGCCGACGCGACTGCCGTCAGATTCACGACCCGGCTGCCCGGCGGGCTGCGGGTGGCCAAGGAGTATCGGCTCGGCTCGGCCGATGGCGATGGCTACAGGCTCGACCTGCTGGTGGAGTTTGCCTCCCCCTCCGGCGAGCAGCGGATCGCCTACGCCCTCGATGGACCCACGGGACTGCCGACGGAGGGCTGGTGGTACGCCGCCCGGATCGCCCGCGACTGGGGCACGCTCGCCGTGCGTGACGTGGCGATGCGGTTCATGGGCGAGCAGAGCACGCTCGTCAGCGGCCTCAAGATGGCCGATGCCGTGCAGGCTGCCGATGCCCCCGCGGCCGGGCCCCAGCCCCAGCCAGCGGGTCAGCAGGCCACGGCGGTGCTCGACGGCAAGCCGCTCTCCTTTGCCGGTGTCGACGCGCTCTACTTCGCCTCGGCCTTGATCCCGGCCGTCGAGGGGCCCGACGTGCCGGCCCTCGAGGAGGTGCGTCCGCTCGTCGTCGGCGATGTGCCTGCCGCCGCCCGCCGCAAACTCGTCGACGTCACCTGCAGGCTGGTCTCTCGGGAACTCGCCCTTTCTCCCAATGCGCCTGTCGTGCACCGCTACGGCATCTTCGCCGGACCCAAGAAGCCGGAATTGCTGGCCGCGTATGGCGCGGAGGGCGCCAGGATGGACGATCTCGTCTACTACGGCTGGTTCGGCTGGGTGGCCCGGCCGATGATCGCGATCCTGCATGCGATCCACGCGGTGATCGGCAACTACGGGATCGCGATCCTGCTTCTGACGGTGATGGTCCGCGGGTCGATGTTTCCGATCAGCCGCCGCCAGGCACTCTCGGCGCAGAAGATGCAGGTGCTGCAGCCGGAGATGAAGGCGATCGCCGAAAAGTACAAGAACGAGCCAGAGAAGCGGACGAAGGCCACGCAGGAACTCTGGCGGAAGCACGACTACAACCCGATGGGCGGCTGCCTGCCGGTGTTCATCCAGATCCCGATCTTCATGGGGCTCTACCGCTCGCTGGCGACCGATGTCGAACTGCGGCAGGCGCCGCTGTTCAGTTCGGCGATCCGCTGGTGCTCGAACCTCGCCGCGCCCGACATGTTTTACGACTGGTCGCGGCTGC
This sequence comes from Candidatus Kuenenia stuttgartensis, assembly GCA_945897435.1. GTDB lineage: Bacteria > Planctomycetota > Planctomycetia > Pirellulales > UBA1268 > RGVT01. Next base: position 14,173 of record CAMDFJ010000051.1, read on the forward strand.
TGCCCGACTTTCTCACGGCTCCCGAGGGCTGGCTCGGACCTTTTCTCAATCTGTTTCCGCTGGCGACCATCGGCCTCTTCCTCTGGCAACAGCAGTTGTTCATGCCACCGGCCGTCGACGAGCAGGCCAAGGTGCAGCAGCAGGTGATGAAATACATGATGTTTTTCATGGCCCTGATGTTCTTCAAGGTGCCCTGCGGCCTCTGTCTTTACTTCATCGCCTCGAGCCTCTGGGGGATCGCCGAGCGGTTGATGCTGCCCACTGCGGCGCCGGCAGCCGCAGCCATGGCGGGTGGGGAACCGCCTCCAACCCGGACGTTCGACGTGCCCTTCATGCCTGCGTCGAAGCCAAAGCCAAAGGCCGCCGATGTGGCACGCCAGAAGCGGCAGGCCCGCAAGAACCGCTGAGAGCGGGAACCCTGAGAACTGAACGGGTTCGATCCCGGCTGCCGCATGTGGAACATCGACGATCTGATCGTCGCGGCGGCGACGCCTGTGGGGGGCGGCTGCAGGGCGATCGTACGGATGGCGGGGCCGAATCTGGGAACGGTCCTGCCGCGGCTTGTCCGGCCTCAGGACGGCAGCAGACTACCAGGGTTCGGCATGCCTCCGGGTCTGATCTTGGCGATGCTCGCCGACCCGCTCGCTGCCGCCTGGGGCAGACTGCCGCTTGAAATCGTCTGGTGGCCCGGGCCGTCCGGCCCGCTCGGCGGGCCGCTCGCGGAAATCCAGTTGCCTGCATCGGGCCCGCTCGTCGACGCCTTCGTGGCCGAGGCCTGTCGGCAGGGAGCCAGGCTCGCCCGCGGCGGCGAGTTTTCCCTGCGGAGCTTTCTCGCCGGCCGGCTCGATCTGATCCAGGCCGAGGCCGTGCTCGCCGTCGTCGAGGCCCGCACTCCCGATCAGCTTTCGGCGGCGCTCGACCGCATGGCCGGGGGTGTCGGCGGCAGGCTCCAGCAAACGCGTGAAACGCTGCTCGACATCCTTGCCGACATCGAGGCGATCATCGATTTTTCGGACGAGCATGGTCCGGATGCGATCCCGATCGATGCCCGAGTCTCATGGCAGCGGATTGGGCGGCAGCTGCGGGCAGTCGGCGATGAACTCGACGCAACCAGCGCCGGACTCGCTGCCCGCGACACGGTCGTATCCGGACGGCTGCCGCGGGTCGTCCTTGCCGGCCGGCCAAACATCGGCAAGAGCAGCCTGTTCAATGCCCTCGTCGGCCGTTCCGCCGCACTGATCGCCGACGCCTCGGGTACGACCCGCGACTGGATCGAGGTCAGGCTCGAACAGGATGGCGTCGCCTGGATGCTGGTCGACCTCGCCGGTCTCGACGAGGATCCGGCTGTCGGTGGGGCCGCGGCCGGAGTGGCCCGGGACGAGATTCTGCGGGCCGACCTGGTGGTCGCATGTCACGACCCGTCCGCACCGCGATTCGAGATCGCATCGGCCGCGGCCCGGATCGATGTCGTCACCCGCTGCGATCGTGCCGACGGCAGCATGCCGCCGCAAGCCGGTCTGAGAAACGTGATCCAGACGAGCAGCCTGACGGGCACGGGCGTCGATGTCCTTCGCACGGCGATCGGTTCTGCCGTGGCAGGGCTTCCGGGGCAGGGGATCGCGGCGACGCTACGGATGCGGGTCGGCCTCGACGCTGCATGTGTGGCGGTGTCCGAGGCCTGTCGACATGCGGAGGCGGCAGCAGGGGCCGACCCGGATGAGGCTGTGGTGGCCAGTCTGCTGCACCGGGCCGCGGCCTCGATCGGCGAGATCACAGGTCGCGAGATGGGCAACGACCTGCTCGACCGTATATTTTCCAGGCACTGCATCGGCAAGTAGCCTCTGGCGACCGCGATGGTCGAGTGCCGATTTCAGTTCGTATTCTCTCCTCAACGGATCCCCGATGGCAGAACCCGAATCCGGCCCGAACGGTGCGATCGAGGCCGTGGTCGGGAGGCTGGTCGAAGGGGCCGCGGCCCATGCCCTGCGGGAGCCGGCCGCCCGCTCGGCACTCGCGATTCGGACTGCCAGGTCGCTGGCATCGGTCGCCGAAGCCTGGGCGTCGGTCGCCGTCGAGATCAAACATGCGTCCACCGTCGGCCCTTGCGGCCTCGCGGAGGAGATCGCCACGGGACCACTGGCCACGCTCAGACTCCTGCTCGTCACGGCCCGGGCACTCGCCGACATCGGGCGCGGAACGCTGCCGACACTGGCCGCGCCGCCGAGGCTTTCGCATCCCGGCAGCGGCGGCCCGGGCGGCGCCGGTGGCCCCGGTTCACGGATCGAGATCGACCTGCTGCCGGCATTCGGCCCCGGCTCGAGATCGGCCTGGCTGCAGTCAGGATCGCTCCATGACCGGGCCATCTTCGGCGGCCACCGGGCGACCGTCCGCTGCACGAACCCCGGCGGCGTGGAGGTCTTCCTGAGGTCGTGGGCCGAGGAGATTCGGGAGCGGACCCGGGAGGGAGGCGTGGCGCTCGTGCTCGGAGCGGGCAACGTCACCGGGCTCGCGCCCGCCGACTGCATCTGCCAGATCTTCGAACATGGCCGGGCCGTGCTCCTCAAACTTCATCCTCTTTATGCACCGCTCGAGAGCCTGCTGCGGGAAGGACTGGCGCCGCTGATCGAGGAACGGCTGCTGGAGATCGTCGTCGGCGGTGCCGATCTGGCAAGGTCGGCGATCGGTTCAGACCGCATCGGGCATGTGCACCTCACCGGAGGGGCCGCGGCCTTCGAGGCGATCCGGCCGCTGGTCCGGTCTTCGCTGACCTGCGAGCTCGGCAATGTCACGCCCTGGATCGTGGTGCCGGGCCGCTACTCCCCCGCCCAGATCGCCGCACAGGCCGACATGCTGGCGGCCTCGATCATCAACAACACCTCGTTCAATTGCATCGCCACGAAGCTCGTCATCACCTGTCGCGGCTGGGACCAGCGGGAAGCGTTCCTGGAACGGCTCGCCGCCCGGCTCGCCGCCGCGCCGGCCCGGCCCGGCTGGTATCCGGGAGCGATCGCCAGCTGGTCGGAGGCGACCGGCATGCCCGAACCGGCAGACGGCCGGCTGCCCTGGACGCTCCGCGCGGATGTCGATCCGGTCCGCGAGCCGAGCTGGTGCGAGCGGGAGTGGTTCGTGCCGGTGGCCGCCGAGATCCCGCTCGATGCCGCTGATGTCGATGCCTTCTGCGGCGCCGCCCTCGATCTGGTCCGCCGCCTGCCTGGTTCACTGGCGGCCAGCGTGACGGCGGCCGACGACCTCGCACCGCACGCCGCCAAGCGGGTCGATCAGCTCGTCGATCACATCGCCTGCGGAGTCGTCGGCCGCAACTGCTGGTCGGCCCTCGCCTACGCGATGGGCAACGTGCCATGGGGAGGGTTTCCCGGCGGCACGCTCGACGCTCCGCGGAGCGGCATCGGTTACGTCCACGATCCGCTGCTGCTGCCGCTCGTCCACAACTCGCTGGTTCGAGGGCCGCTCGCGCCATCGATCACACCGGCCTGGCTGCCCTGGCGGCGGGGCGGGGTGACCTTGGCCCGGGGCGTCGTGGAGATGTATGCCGAGATCGCCGCCGGCCGCAGCGGCATGCTCCCGCTCGTCCGCATGCTGCCAACTGTGCTGATGCCCTGAGACGGTTCATCGGCGGCGACTCGCGCGGCATCACTTCTTGGCGGCCCGCCTGCCTCGGCCAGCCCTCTTTTGAGACGTCTTTTTGGGAGCCGAATTGGCAGCCGCCTCGCGTTGCGGCGGCTCCTCGCAGAATTTCTCCGCCTGTCCCGTCAGTTCATAGAGAAACCGGCTCGGGCGGCAGGGGCGGCTCTTGCCCCACTTCATTCGGGTCAGGCAGAGCGAGAGCATCAGCCGCCGGCGGGCCCGGGTCACGCCGACGTAGCAGAGCCTCCGCTCCTCGGCGATCGCCTCCAGCCCGTCGTTCAGGGAGCGGTGGTGGGGTAGCAGGCCCTCCTCGAGCCCCACCATCCAGACGAAGTCGAACTCCAGCCCCTTGGCGGCATGGAGCGTCATCAGTCGCAGCATGTTGCCGCGCGGCTTGTCCTCGCGAAACCGCTCCGTTTCGGTGACGTCGAGCACGAGTTCGTCGAGGTAGTCGCGGATCACGCGGCCGAGATCCCGACTGCCGGCATGCGACCGTTCGTGTGACGCCAGGCCGTTGAGGAGATCCTCGACGTAGGCCCAGCGGGTCTCCTGCTCCTCGGGGTCGTCATATTCCTTGGCGAGGAACTGTCTGTAGCCGGTGATTTCGAGGAGCGTCCGCAGGACGTCGGTGGCGGAGGCTGCCGTCGGCTGCCGAAGGGCCAAAAGCCGGCCGAGCATCTCGACGC
>CAMDFJ010000052.1 GCA_945897435.1 Candidatus Kuenenia stuttgartensis
AACCGGCCCGCGGAACTGCACATCTTCGAGGCTGGCGGCCACGGGTTCGGCATGAAGCAGCGGCCTGCCGGCGGTCTGGTCGGCGACTGGCCGAACCGGGTTCTCGAATGGCTCCGCGGCCGCGGGTTCTGATCCGCTAACGTCCCTGACGCAGGTCGTAGCAGAGAATTGAATCCCCCTCGCGCAGGTAGAGCCTGCCGTCGAGGATCACCATGTGGGCCCAGCTCGGCCTGTCGCCGCTGCCCGGCACTTTGAAGTTGCAGACCTCGGAGTAGTCGGCGGGGTCCGCCTTCACGAGCCCGAGCGTGCCGTCGGAATAGCGGACGTAGATGTGGCCGTCGGCGGCCGCGACGGTGGCCGAGTTTTTGCCGCTGCCCCGCTGCTTCCAGACGATCCTGCCGCTCATCAGTTCGGCGCAGAACGGAATCCCCTTGTCATCGGAGTCGCCGTAGAGATGGTCCCCCACGAGCACGATTCCGCCATGCTTGTTGGCCAGGTCGGTGTTGAGGCCGTAGATCTCCTCGACCGTCACCTTTCCGCCAGGGCCGGGGATCTGCCGCAGCAGCGCGCCGCCGCGCTTGTAGCCGGCCGCGAAAAAGACGAGGTCGTCGCGGATGATCGGAGTCGGGATGACGGCCGTGGTCTTGTCGATCGGGTATGCCCAGAGAAACTGGCCCGTCTTCGCATCGACCGCGAAGGCACCAGCGGCTGTCGTCTGCACGTAGACCTTCCGGCCCTTGACGTCGCTCATCACGATCGACGAGTGGCCGGCGCCCCGGTCTCCCTTCATCGGACAGGCCCAGATCATCTTCCCGGTCGTCTTGTCGAGCGCGACCATCGTGGCCCGCTCACCTCCGGGCGTGCAGACGAGCCGGTTTTCGTCGATCAAAACAGACTCGCTGTAGCCCCAGGAATCCCCCTTCTGGCCACCGTACTCGGCCTTGAGATCGACGCGGAAGCGTTCCCTGCCGTCTGCCGTGCCGCAGGCGATCAGCTGGCCGTGGGGCGTGAGCACGTAGACCATCTCACCGTCTACCGTGGGCGTGCTGCGGGAACTCTGCCACGACTCCTGCCCGTCGGTCCAAGGCGTGCCCGTCTTCGTCATCCAGAGCTGCTTCCCGGTGGCTCGATCGAAGCAGGTCAGGTATTCGTCGGCATCGCCGGCGGTCGAGAGGCCGTCACCGAGCGTAAATATCTTGTCGCCTGCGATCGCGAGGCTTGCGTAGCCGCGGCCCGCTCCCACGGCCTTCCAGGCCAGCGGTGGGCCCTCCTCCGGCCAGGCTTCGAGCAGATCGGTGTCGGGGGCCACGCCGGTTCGGGCCGCGCCGCGAAACGTCGGCCAATCCGAGGCGGTCAGGGGAGAGCCGCCACAGGCCAGCAAAAGAGCGACGAGCAGCAGCAACGATCCGGGGCGATGCATGGCGGGTCTCCGATGGGGTTTCAGGCTTTCTTCTCAGCCACCCTCGGAGCCTATGGCCCCGGACGGGGGAGCGTCAACGTGCGGCCGGCCGGCGAACCACATCACCACGGAATAGAAGACCGGGGTGAAGAAGATGCCGAATGCCGTCACCCCCAGCATTCCCGAGAAGACGGCCGTTCCCAGGGCGACCCGCATCTCCGCCCCGGCCCCCTTGCCGAGCACCAGCGGCACGACGCCGAGGATGAAGGCGAGCGACGTCATCAGGATCGGCCGCAGCCGCAGCTTCGCCGCCTCCAGCACCGCCTCGGCGCGGGGCAGGCCCGCCGCCTCACGCTGCCGGGCAAACTCCACGATCAGGATCGCGTTCTTCGCCGCCAGGCCGATCAGGACCACGAGGCCGATCTGCGTGAAGATGTTGTTGTCGAGCCGCGCGATCCAGAGGCCGGCGATCGCCGCCAGCAGGCACATCGGCACGATCAGAATGATCGCGAATGGCAGCGACCAGCTCTCGTACTGCGCCGCCAGCACAAGAAACACGAACACCGTGCCGAGCACGAACACGTAGGCCGCCGTATTGCCGGCGAGAATCTGCTGCAGCGAAAGCTCCGTCCATTCGAAGTCCATCCCCGGAGGAAGCAGGCCCCTGCCGGCCGGCGGCCGGCTGGCGAGAGATTCAAGGATCGCGATCGCGTCGCCGGAGCTTGTTCCGGGGAGCGTGTTGCCGGAGAGTTCGGCCGAGGGGTAGAGGTTGTAGTGGCCCACGATCGAGGGTCCACTCGCATCCCTGACAGTCACCAGCGTCGAGAGCGGCACCATTTCGCCTGTGGCGTTTCGGACCTTGAGTCGGCCAATATCGCTCTTCCGCATCCGAAACTGCGGCTCAGCCTGGGCGGTCACCTGCCAGTTGCGACCAAAGGCGGTGAAGTCGTTGACATAGGCCCCGCCCAGATACACCTGCAGCGTCTGGTTGACGTCGGCGAGATCGATGCCCTGGGCCTTCACCTTGGTGCGGTCGATCTCCACGAAGAGCTGTGGCTGATTCGAGCGGAACCCGGAGAACAGTCCGACCAGCCCCGGCTGGGCGGCGGCGGCCTCGGCCAGCGCCGCCACCGATTCCTCCAGCGCCGCCGGCCCCCTGCCCATGCGGTCGCGGACCTGCAGTTTGAAGCCTCCCGTGTTGCCCATCCCTTCGACGGGCGGCGCGGTGAAGGTGACGACCTGGGCCTCCTCGATCTCCGCGAACTTTTTCCGCAGCGTCGCCGCGATCGCGGTCGCCCCCAGCGACGGGTCGATCGTGCGACGGGCGAACGGCTCGAGCAGCACGAACATTCCGCCGGAGTTCGGCAGATTGGTGCTCGTCAAGAGCGAGTAGCCCGACACGCTGATCACGTGGGCCACGCCGGGCGTGTCGAGGGCCTCCTTCGTGAGCCGGGCGACGACCGGCTCCGTCCGCTCGATGCTCGCGCCATCCGGGAGCATCGCATTGACCACCAGGTAGCCCTTGTCCTGCTCGGGGATGAACCCGACCGGCACCGTCGTGAAGCCGTAGTAGGTCAGGGCCATCAGGCCGACGTAGGCCGCGATCACGACGATGCTCAGCCTGAGCAGCAGGCCGACGATCGCACCGTAGGCGCCCGTGGTGAGATCGAAGAACAGGTTGAAGAGCCGAAAAAAACCGGCGAGGAAAAGGTTCAGAAGCGGGCTCGCGGCGAGTCCGGCGACGGCTCCGGCGGCGAACAACGCCAGTCGCACCCCCCAGACCCACCATTCGTTTGGCACTCCCACGGCCGCCAGTCCCGCCCGGACCACGGCCAGATCCTCGAACAGCCAGATCGCGAACAGCCCGCCGATCAGCGTGAGCCCGGCCGCGGGCAGGGGCTGGCTGCGGGCGGCATCGCCATGCTCGTGGCCACGAAACAGGATCGCCGCCAGGGCAGGGGAGAGGCTCAGCGAATTGAAGGCCGAGATCACGGTGCTGGCCGCGATCGTGAGGGCGAACTGGCGGTAGAACTCGCCGCTGATTCCGCTGATGAAGGCCGTCGGCACGAACACGGCACAGAGCACCAGCGCGATCGCGATCACCGGACCGGCCACTTCCGTCATCGCCCGCCGGGCCGCCTCGCGGGCGGAGAGCCCCTCCGCCAGCCAGCGTTCGACATTCTCCACGACCACGATGGCATCGTCGACGACGATGCCGATCGCCAGCACGAGGCCGAACAGCGAGAGATTGTTGAGCGAGAAGCCGAGCAGTTGCATCACGGCAAACGTGCCCACCAGCGAGACCGGCACGGCGATCATCGGGATGATCGTGGCCCGCCACGACTGCAGAAAGACGAGCACCACCACGAACACGAGCACGACCGCCTCGAAGAGCGTCTTGTAGACCTCGTGGATGCTTTCCTCCACGAACTGCGTCGTGTCGTAGTGGATGGCATGCTCGAGCCCCACGGGAAATTCGGCGGCGAGCCTCTTCATCTCCTGCCGCACCCCCGCCGCGGTGGCCAGAGCATTCGATCCCGGCCGCTGGAAGACGGCGATCGTGATGCTCTCGCGGCCGTCGAGCCGGCTGGACATGTCGTAGTTCTTGGCACCGAGTTCGACCCGACCGACGTCGGAGAGCCTGACGATCTCGCCTCCCGTCACGTAGCCGTCGCGGCCCGCGGCGGGCGAGCCGGGCTGCCCCGCCTTGACGATCACGTCGGCAAACTCGGCGGCTGTGGGGAGCCGTCCAGATGAGTTGATCGGCAGTTGGAAGTCGATGCCGGCGGGGGCTGGAGGCTGGCCCAACTGCCCCGCCGCCACCTGGACGTTCTGCTCTCGGAGGGCGCGGACCACATCGGTCGCAGTCATGCCGCGGCTGGCGAGCTTGTCGGGATCGAGCCAGACCCGCATCGCGTAGTCGCGTCCTCCGAGGAAGGAGACATCGCCAACGCCGTCGAGTCTTGCCAGCGAGTCCTTCACCTGGAGCAGCGCGTAGTTGGAGAGATAGAGCTGGTCGTAGCGGCCATCGGGCGAGATGAGGTTGACGCAGAGCAGGATGCTCGAGGCCTTCTTCTTGGTCGTCACCCCCTGACGCTTCACCTCTTCGGGCAGTTTGGCGAGCGCCACCGCGACCCGGTTCTGCGTCAGCACCTGCGCCTGGTCGATGTCGGTGCCGAGCGCGAACGTGACGTCGATCAGGCTCTGGCCGTCGTTGGTGCTCTTCGACGACAGATAGAGCATGTTCTCGACGCCGTTCACCTCCTGTTCGATCGGCGTGGTGACGGTGTCGGCCACCACCTGGGCGCTGGCGCCGGGATAGAAGGCCTGGATCGAGATCGTGGGGGGCGTGACATCGGGATACTGCGCCACCGGCAGACCGAGGAGCGCGACGCCGCCGAGGATCAGGATCACGACGGAGAGCACCGTCGCGAAGATCGGCCTGTCGATGAAGAAGTGGGACATCGGGGCTGCATCCGACCTGGGTCAGGGCTGCATCGGGGCCTCGGTGGGCCGCACGGTGGCGCCATCCCGGGCCCGCTGCAGGCCGCCGACGACCACCAGGTCGGAGGCGGTGATTCCACTGCCGATGACCCGCAGACCGCCGTCGACGAAGGTCGGCGTCACGGTGCGGTGCTCGACCCGCCCGTCGGGGCCGACGACGGCGACGTACTTCCGACCCTGATCGGTGCCGATCGCCCGGTCGGCCACGAGCAGCGCCGGCGTCGGATTCCCGAACGGCATCCTGACGCGGATGAACATCCCGGGGGTGATCAGCCGGTCGTGGTTGGCGAGGACGGCCCGGCAGCGGACGGTGCCCGTGGCGGCCTTCACGGCGACGTCGACGAAGTCGAGGACCCCCCGCTGCGGATAGCCCTCGTCGGTGACGAGTCCCAGGTCGACCGGAATCGCGAGGTCCTTGATGTTCCGCCATTCGACATTGGTGCCGGCTGCCGAGTCGGCGCGGAAATCCTTGATCGCCCGCTCCCGAGACACGAGCAGCGAACGCTCGTCGGCATTGAAGTAGACGTGGATCGGGTCGGTGCTCACCACCATCGTCAGCGGCGTCGCCGAACCGGAGATGCCCGAGACGAGATCCCCCACGTTCACCCGCCGCGTGCTGATCCGGCCGTCGAGCGGCGAAATGACCTGGCAGAAGCCGAGGTCGAGTTCGGCCTGGGCGAGCGAGGCCCGGGCCTTGTCGAGCATCGCCTTGGCCATGTCACGCCTGGCGGCGACGATCTCGAACTGCTCCTGCGTGACAGCCCCCCGCGGGACGAGTGCCTGATTGCGGATCACCTCGTTTTCGAGTTCCTTGAGTTCGGCGAGGTTCTTCGCCACCTCGGCCGCCGCCTGGTCGCGTGCGATGCGGTAGGGCCTGTCGTCGATGTCGAAGAGCGGGTCGCCGGCCTTGACGTTCTGGCCGTCGGCGAAGTGGATCCTGGTGATGAACCCCGAGACCCGGGCCTTGATCTCGACAGTCTCGACGGCGGCGGCGTTGCCGGTGAACTCGACGTATTCGGTGACCCCTCGGGAGACAGGCCTGGCGACCGTCACCGTCGGCGGCGGCGGCTCGACCAGCGTCGGCGTCGGCCGGCCGCAGCCCAGGCAGGCGAGCGAAATGCCGAGCCAGAGCGGTCGGGAGGCGAGGCGGATGGTCTTGGGAGCTGAACGTCGCATGCTGGAAAACTGCTCAAAAAGAGGAACGACAGGCTGGTATAGTACCAATTCGAGTGGTGGTGAATTGGTGGACTCGACCTGGCTGATCGGAGGAATGAGGGCGTGTCGAACGACGAGGCGAAGGAGAAGGAAAACCTGTTCGGGCAGCGGGTCAGCGTCGAGCAGGTTGAGGAGGGGCACGATCTCGCCCCGAAGTTCGATGGAAATGGCCTGATCCCCTGCGTCACCACCGACCTCCATTCGGGCGAGGTTCTGATGGTGGCGGTGATGAATCGGGAGGCCCTCGCCAGGACGATCGAAACCGGCGAGGCCCACTACTGGAGCCGCAGCCGGCAGCAGCTGTGGCACAAGGGGGCCACCAGCGGCCTCGTGCAGAAGGTGGTCGAGATGCGGATCGACGACGATCAGGACTGCGTCTGGCTCCGGGTCGAGATCGCCGGTGGCGCGAGCTGTCACGTCGGCTACCGCTCCTGCTTCTACCGCAAGGTGCCCGTGGGTGCGGAGCGACGCCAGGGAACGGCGCTCGAGTTTCTCGAACACGAGAAGGCCTTCGATCCCAAGGCCGTCTACGGCGACGCCCCGAACCCCACCCAGCTGTGATCAGGCAATAACGGAAGGCCCTGCCCGCGGCTGATTGTGAGGGTATGATTCAGGGATTCCACACTGGAACGATCCCGATGCTGACCCCCGCACAAATCTCCGAAACCTATTTCCTCGAGTCGCGGCATCAACTGCTCGAGATCGCCGCCTACCTCGATCGCTATGACGCCGCCGTGGCCCGCGATGGTGGTCAAAGCGGCCCTGTCGATGCCGAGAAGAAGCTTGCCCTGATCCGCCAGGCGTTGGCCATCGTCGCCGAGACGAAGCCCACGCAGGAGCGGACCGTCGCCCTGCTCGAACTCTTCGCCAGGGTCTAGCCTCGGAAGCCCAGGGAACGGTTGCCATGCAGATCATCCAGCCCCACTATCACGCCATCGCCCGGACCGCCCAGGACTACGAGCGGATGGCGATGAGCGGCGTCGTCGCCGTGGCGGAGCCCGCATTCTGGGCCGGCTTCGATCGGCTCTATCCGGAGACGTTTCTCGACTACTTCCGCCAGATCAGCGAGTTCGAGCCGACCCGGGCCGCCCAGTACGGCATCCGCCACTTCTGCTGGGTGGCGGTGAACCCCAAGGAGGCCGAGAACCCGACGCTCACCCGCGAGGTCCTCGGGCACTTCCCCGAGTTCTTCGCCAAGCCCACCGTGCTCGGCGTCGGTGAGACCGGCCTGCACAAGTCGACGAAGAACGAATGCGAGTCGCTCGAGGCCCATGTCGAGATGGCGATGAAGCATGGCCAGCTCGTGCTGATCCACACGCCCCACCTCGCCGACAAGGCCCATGGCACGAGGCGGGTGCTGGAGGTGCTCGCCGGGATGAACGTCGACCGCGAGCGGATCTGGATCGACCATGTCGAGGAGCAGACGATCAAGCCCTGTCTCGACGCCGGCTACTGGGTGGGCTTCACGCTCTATCCGATCACCAAGTGCTCGCCCAGGCGGGCGGTCGACATGCTGGAGAAGTACGGCAGGGAGCGGATTCTCGTCAACTCATCGGCCGACTGGGGGCCGAGCGACCCGTTCACGCTCCAGGAGTGCATCCTCGAATACCGCCGCCGCGGCCACTCGCTGCAGGAGGCGATCGAGGTCTTCCACAACAATCCCTGCCGGTTCCTCGGCCAGAACCCGAAGTTCGACATCCGGCCGATCCGGGTCGAGACGATTGATGATGCGGTCGTCCATGCCTGATTCCCGACAGACCCACGACGGCATGGCCGCGACACCTGCAACACGTCTTTCGCTCGTTCGGCAACTCCGCTTCTGCGCGGGGCACAGGCTTTTGGGGCACGAGGGCAAGTGCGCCTTTTTCCACGGCCACAATTATCGGGTCGACATCGAGGTCGAGGGGGTCGGCGACGCGGGTCTCGACAGTGTCGGCCGGATCGTCGACTTCTCGCTGGTCAAGCGGCGGATGCTGGGCTGGCTCGACGAGCACTGGGACCATGCATTCCTGATCTGGGATGCCGACGCGAACGCCCTCGCCGCCATCCGGGCCGTCGAGCCGACCAGATATTTCCTGATGCCCTTCAATCCGTCGGCGGAAAACATGGCCCGCTACCTGCTCGAGGTCGTCGCCCCGGAGGTGCTCGGCGATCTCGGCGTGGTGGCCCGCAGGGTGACTGTCTGGGAGACTGAAGAGTCGTGCGCCATCGCAGCGCGTTGAGCAAAGACAGCGTTGAGAACCGAGATGATGATCGAAGGCTCATTTCCCACGACCCGGCTGCGACGCACCCGGCAGCACGCCTGGCTGCGGGCCCTGGTCGCCGAGACGCTGCTCGCCCCGGCCGACCTGATCTGGCCGATCTTCGTCCACGACCATGAGGCCAGCATGCCTGTCGGGAGCATGCCGGGAGTGGAGCGGCTTTCCATCGACGGCGTCGTCAAGGCAGCCTCAGAGGCCGTCTCGCTCGGGATCCCGGCGATCGCCCTGTTTCCGGTCGTCGAATCCTCCCACAAGTCGGACGATGCAGCCCATGCTCTCGATCCAGAGAATCTCGTCTGCCGGACCGTGCGGGCAGTGAGAAGGGAGTGCGGCGACGCGGTGGGCATCATCTGTGACGTGGCCCTCGACCCCTACACGAGCCACGGCCACGACGGTCTGCTCGAGGCCGGCCGAATCCTCAACGACGAGACGGTCGTCGTGCTCGCCCGACAGGCACTCCTGCTCGCCGAGGCCGGCTGCCATGTCGTCGCTCCCTCCGACATGATGGACGGCCGCGTCGGGGCGATCCGTGGGGCACTCGATGCCGCAGGACGGCAGGATGTCTGCATCCTCGCCTACGCGGCGAAGTATGCATCGGCCTTCTACGGTCCATTCCGCGACGCCCTCGGCAGCGCCGCCGCCCTCGGCAGCGGCGACAAGAAGACCTACCAGATGGACGTCGCCAACTCGGACGAGGCGATCCGCGAGGTTGGGCTCGACCTCGCCGAGGGAGCCGACATGGTGATGGTGAAGCCGGCCGGCACGGCGCTCGACATCATCCATCGGGTCAAGCGGGAATACCGGGTGCCGACGTTCGCCTATCAGGTGAGCGGCGAATACGCGATGATCCAGGCCGCGGCGGCCAACGGCTGGATCGACGGCGGGCGGGCGGCCCTCGAGAGCCTGCTGGTCATCCGTCGGGCTGGGGCAGACGCGGTTTTGACCTATTTCGCACCTGCGATCGCCCGATTTCTTGCCCTCACGAAATCCTCATATTAGAACTGAGGGTCTGGCGTCCACCACCCACTCGGGTGGTATTCTGGCGGCCGTTCCTGAGGGCTCGGAGGCCCGGCTTCTATCCGTCCCTTGATCGGGTTTCACGGCAGGATGACGGCTGATGGAAACGGCAACGGCCTCGCTGGCAGCGCTCACTCCGGAGAGGGCGGAGATTCTCGCGCGGCAGCCGGGCGTTCTTTCACTCGACTCGGTCCGTGAGATCAGCGACGAGGTGGCGAGGATCCTCTCACGACACCGCGGCACGCTCTCACTCAATGGCCTGACCTCGCTTTCGACGATCGCCTGTGGTCGTCTCGCGGCACACCGCGGCAACCTGCTGCTCGACGGCCTCAAGACCCTCTCGGCCGATCAGGCCACGGCTCTTTCGCGGCATCTCGATTGGCTCAATCTCGACGGCGTCAGCGAACTCTGCGACGAGGCTGTCACGGCGTTGGCCCACCACCAGGGGATCGTAAGCCTGGCCGGCCTGCGGAAGGCGTCGCCGTCGGCCCTGGCAAAGCTCCGCAGGCAGCCACAGTTTCGCCTGCGGCCGGCCAAGGAAAATTCGGCACGATGCCGAGATTTTCCGTGAAGCATCCATGACAGGCTGAAGCCTGTCCCACATCGGGCAGCGTCAGGCCGGCCTGAATGCCGTCAGGCGGGCGGGGTCTGTCTCGAGTCGCGGTGCGTCGGGGATTCCCGTCTGGATCAGATCGATGCAGTAGGGAATCGCCGGAAAGACGGCGTCGAGACACTCGCGGATGCTGCGGGGCCGCCCCGGAAGATTGACCACGAGGCTCCGGCCGCAGACACCCGCCGTCTGTCGGGAAAGGATCGCCGTCGGCACGTGCCGTAGCGAGACCTGCCGCATCAGTTCGCCAAAACCCGGCAGCATCCGCGTGCAGACGTCCTCGGTCGCCTCGGGCGTCAGGTCGCGGGGGGCTGGACCGGTGCCGCCGGTGGTGACCACGAGGCAGCAGCCCTCGTCGGCAAGTTCCCGGATCGCGGCCGCGATCTGGCTCCTCTCGTCGGGCACGATCCGCTCCCGCGGCTCCCAGGGAGAGGTGAGCAGTTCGGCGAGGTAGGAGCGAATCGCAGGGCCGCCTTCGTCCGCGTATTCGCCGCGGCTCGCCCGGTCGGAGACTGTCAGGATGCCGATGATGGCGGTCTGATCGTGGGCCGGCATCCGAACGCCCTCGTCAGCAGATGCCACGCGATTCGAGCAGTTCGACCAGCGCATCGACGCACTTCGCCACGGGCCACTCGTGCGTGGGAAGCACGAGGTCGGGTTTGACGGGGGGCTCGTAGGGGGCCGAGACGCCCGGAAAGTTCGCCAGTTCGCCGCGATCGGCGAGGGCGTAGTGACCGTCGCTGTCACGCTCGCGGCAGATCTCGATCGGGGCCGAGAGATGCACGACCAGGAAGCGGGCGGGGCCGATGCGTTCGGCGGCCTTCAGGCGGACCTCCTCGTCGGGGGCGACGAACGCCCCGATGCAGATCAGTCCGGCGTCGTTGAGAACCTTCGCAACCTCGATGCTGCGCCGCAGGTTCTCGCTGCGTTCGGCGGCGCTGAAGCCGAGATCCTTGCTGATTCCGAGCCGCATGTTCTGGCCGTCGAGGGCCACGACCGCGCGGCCGCGATCGAAGAGCCTCCGCTCCAGTGCCCTGGCGAGGGTCGACTTGCCCGAGCCGGTGAGGCCCGTGAGCAGGAGCGTCGCCGGCTGCTGTCCGAACCGGGCCGCCCGCTCCTCCGCGGTCACGCCGCTCGACTCGGCATGAAGATGCTCAGCCGTCGGCGATTCGCCCCAGTGGTCGGCCGAACCGCCGTCAGACTCACGGTCGAGAATCATCCCGGCGGCGACCGTGGAGTTGGTCAGGCGGTCGATCATGATGAACCCGCCCGTCGAGCGGTTCCGCCGGTAGGCGTCGAACGCGATCGGGCTCGTGAGCGTGATCCCGCAGCGGCCGATCTCGTTGAGCGCGAGGGTCGGGGCCGGCTGCCTGTGGAGCGTGTTGACGTCGACGCGATATCGCAGGCTGCTCACCGTGCCGCTGACGAGCTTGCTCGTCTGTTTGAAGAGATACTGCCTGCCGGGCAGGAGCGGCTCTTCGCTCATCCAGACCAGCGTGGCCTCGAACTTCTGGTCGACCTTGGGAACGTTGCCGGGACGGACGAGCATGTCGCCGCGGCTGGAGTCGATCTCGTCCTCGAGCGTGAGCGTCACGGACTGCGGTGCAAACGCCTCCTCGAGCTCGCCGTCGAAGCTGACGATCGACCTGACGCGGCTCTTCTTCCTCGAAGGGAGCGACATCACCTCGTCTCCCCGGCGGATGATTCCCGAGGCGACCGTGCCGGCGAAGCCGCGGAAATCGAGGTTTGGTCGCAGCACGAGCTGCACCGGAAAACGGAAGTCCTCGAGGTTGCGGTCGGAACCGATGTAGACCGTCTCCAGGAGCGGCATCAGCGGGGAGCCGGTGAACCAGGGCATGTTCTGGCTCTGGCGGACGACGTTGTCCCCCTTGAGGGCGGAGATCGGCATGAAGTGGACGTCGGGCAGTTCGAGCCGCGAGGCGAAATCGATGTACTCCGCCTTGATCCGCTCAAACACCGCCTCGTCGTAGCCGACGATGTCCATCTTGTTGATGGCGACCACGATGTGGCGGATGCCCAGCAGCGAGACGATGAACGAGTGCCGCTTCGTCTGCGGCAGCACGCCGTGCCGGGCGTCGATCAGGATGATCGCCAGATCTGCCGTCGAGGCCCCGGTCGCCATGTTGCGGGTGTACTGCTCGTGGCCCGGGGTGTCGGCGATGATGAACTTCCGCTTCTCTGTGGAGAAGTAGCGGTAGGCGACGTCGATCGTGATCCCCTGCTGCCGCTCGTCCTCGAGGCCGTCGGTGAAGAGGGCGAGATCGACCTCCTCGCCCGTCGTGCCATACCGCGACGTATCCTTCTTGATGGCGGCGAGCTGGTCTTCGTAGATCATCTTCGACTCGTAGAAGAGCCGGCCGATGAGCGTGCTCTTGCCGTCGTCGACGCTGCCGCAGGTGATGAACCGCAGCAGTTCCTTGCGCTCGTGCTGCGCGAGGTATTCGTCGATGTTCGTCGCGATCAGGGCCGATTGGTGGGACATCGCCTAGAAGTAGCCCTCTTTTTTCTTCTTCTCCATCGAGCCCGCCTCGTCGGAGTCGATCAGTCGGCCCTGCCGCTCGGAAAACGTGGTCAGGAGCATCTCCTGGATGATCTCGGGGAGCGTGGTCGCATTCGAGTCGACCGCCCCCGAGAGCGGATAGCAGCCGAGCGTGCGAAACCGTACCCGGCGGATTTCCGGCCGCTCACCCGGCTCGAGCGGCAGCCGCTCGTCGTCGACCATGATCATCACGCCATCCCGCCAGACAATCGGCCGTTCGGCCGCGAAGTAGAGCGGCACGATCGGAATCTGCTCGAGGTGGATGTACTGCCAGACGTCGAGTTCGGTCCAGTTGGAGAGTGGAAAGACGCGGATGCTTTCCCCCTTGCGGACCTTCGTGTTGTAGAGGCTCCAGAGTTCGGGCCGCTGGTTCTTCGGATCCCAGCGGTGGAACTCGTCGCGGAAGGAGAAGACCCGCTCCTTGGCCCGGGATTTCTCCTCGTCGCGGCGGGCGCCGCCGAAGGCGGCGTCGAATTTGTATCTGTCGAGCGCCTGCCGCAGGGCCTGCGTCTTCATGACGTCGGTGTGGACCTTGCTGCCGTGGGTGATCGGGTTGATCCCCTTGGCACGGCCCTCCTCGTTGACGTGCACGATCAGCCTGAAGCCGAGCTCCTTGGCGACGTAATTGTCCCGCAGGGCGTACATGTCGCGGAACTTCCAGGTCGTGTCGATATGCATCAGCGGGAAGGGGGGCTTCGCCGGAAAAAAGGCCTTCTCGGCGAGGCGGACCATCACCGCTGAATCCTTGCCGATCGAATAGAGCATCACCGGGTTTTCAAACTCGGCCGCGACCTCGCGGATGATCTGGATGCTCTCGGCCTCGAGCTGGCGGAGGTGGGTGAGGTTGTAGGTCGTCATCGCGGGCTGGTGGGGGGGCGTGGGGTGACGCCAACACTTTAGGTCAAACCGGGAAATCGCCACAATCGCACTCCCGAGGCTCGCCGCCGACCGCCCGTCGCCAGAGCTGATTCATGACAGGCCGTCGCGAAATGCGTCCGCCTGACGCCTGATCCCGCGGAGTTCGTCGGCCTGCTTGCGGTCGAGGTTTTTCAGCTGCATCGTCATCCGGGGATTTTTCCGGAGCAGTTTCTCGTGCCGGGCGAGGAAGTCCCAGTAGAGGGTCGTGAAGGGGCAGGCGTCGGGGCCGCTCGCGACCTTCGGCTTGTAGCGGCAGCCCTTGCAGGCGTTGCTCATCCGCTCGATGTAGGCCCCGGTGGCGCAGTAGGGCTTCGAGGCCATCACGCCGCCGTCGGCGAACTGGCTCATCCCGAGCGTGTTGGGCAGTTCGACCCATTCCACGGCGTCGACATAGACGGCGAGATACCAGCGGTGCACCTCGTCGGGCCGGACGCCGGCGAGCATCGCGAACAGTCCGGTCACCATCAGCCGCTGGATGTGGTGGGCGTAGCCGTATCGCAGTGTCTGCGAGAGGGCATCCTTGAGGCAGTTCATCTCGGTTGCGGCGGTCCAATAAAAATTGGGCAACGGCCGGTCGGCGGCGAGCCCGTTGCGGCTGGCATACTCCGGCATGAACTGCCAGTAGACGCCGCGGACGTACTCCCGCCAGCCGAGCACCTGGCGGATGAATCCCTCGGCAGCCTCGAGTGGCACGAGCCCTTTTCGCCAGGCCTGCTCGGCACCGGCGACGACATCCCGCGGGTCGAGCAGTTTCATGTTCATCGCCTGCGAGAGTCGCGAATGATAGAGCCAGGGCTCGCCGGTCCAGATCGCGTCCTGGTATCTGCCGAACTGTCCGAGCCTGTGGACGAGAAAGTCTTCGAGTGCGAGCCGGGCCTGGTCGGGTGTGACCGGCCAGTCGAAGGCATCGAGGCTGCCGGGGTGGGTGGCGAATCTGACGTTCACGAGATCGATCGTGGCACGCGTGACCGCATCGGGTTCGAACCGTCGCGGTGCCGGAAGACTGTCGGGGCCGGTTTTTGGAAAGGCACCACGATTCTCGGCGTCGTAGTTCCATTGGCCGCCGGCAGGCTCGCCGTCGTCCATGAGCACGCCGAATCGTTCCCGCAGCGGCCGGTAGAAATATTCGAGCCGCAGCTGCTTCCGCCCCCTGGCATGGGCGGCGAACTCGTCACGGGTGGTGAAAAAATGCCTGTCAGGACGCACCTCGAGCGGGATGCCCGCCTCCCGCGCGGCGGCCTCGAGCGATTGCCACACCCGCCACTCGCCAGGCTCGACGAGGATCAGTCTTTCCGGCGGACAGCCGGCCCGACCAGATGCCGCCAGACTCGCGAGCAGGGCCTCGGCAAGCGACCGTGGCTCGAGTGGCTCGGACTGCGGTGCGAGTTCCCGGTAGTCGACCTCGATCTGCTCGGCCTGCAGCCGGTCGCGGAAGTGCCGCATGGCGGCGAGAAAGACGGTGATCCTGGCCTTGTGGGTCCAGACCTGGGTCGACTCCTCTGCAACCTCCGCCATCCAGACCCGGTCGTGGCCTTGGCGGAATCCGTCGAAGGCCGCACTCGCCCGATCGAGTTGGTCGCCGAGCACGATGACGAGGTTGCCAGCCATGTGTGATCAGTTATATACGGCTCGATCGATCCAACCGCGACGCAGGCCCCCCGTGAAGCCGGAATTCAAGCTGGACGACTGCGAACGGCACGGCCCGGGCTCGGCCGCCGAGCTGCTGCTCGTCGAGGGCGATTCGGCCGCCGCCTCCGTCGTCTCCGTCCGCGATCCGGTCAGGCAGGCCGTCCTCTGCCTCCAGGGCAAGCCGCTCAATGCACGACGTGCCAGCCCGAGGCGGGTGGCCGCCCATCCGCTGTTTCGGCTGATCGCAGACGCGCTCGGTGCTCCGCTTGGCGTCGCTTTCGATCCGGTCCAGCTTCGCTTTGAGCGGGTGCTGCTTCTGATGGATCCCGACGCCGACGGAATCCATTGCGGGGTGTTGATGCTGATGTTTTTTCACCGCTGGATGCTGCCGCTGCTCGACAGCGGTCGGGTGATGATGGTGCGGCCGCCATGGGGCGAGATCATCGCGGCCGACGCGGCCTCGCCGCTGCTGGCATTTTCAGATGCCGAGTTTCAGTCTTTGGCGGCCGCCCACCGGGATCATCCCGGCACCCACGTCCGCCGCTTCCGGGGTCTTGCCGGCATCGATCCCGGGCTGCTGCTGAAAACCTGCGTTGCCGCCGCCTCGCGGCGGGCCGTCAGCGTGCATACTGCCGAGGTCGAGGCGATGACGAGGCTCTTTGGCCGCTTGCAATCCGCCGAGCCGCCGCATATTTTTTAAATCCAGGGCAGTTGAAATTCGTCGGTCTGGAACCACTGACCGCCGGGGAAACCCAGACAGATGCGAAGCAGACAGGACTCCCAGATCATGGACGCTCCCAAAACTGTACCTCAACGCGGTTTCCCGGACGTCTTTCAGGGCGGCCACAAGACTCTCCCATCAACCCGACATCCGGCCGGCTTCACGCTCATCGAACTGCTCGTGGTCGTTGCGATCATCGGCACTCTCGTTGGGCTGCTGCTGCCAGCGGTTCAGGCGGCCCGAGAGGCCGGCCGGAGGACCGCCTGTGCCAATGGCATCCGTCAGTTGGGGCTGGCACTGCACCACTTCCACGACCACACCGGGCGTTTTCCGTCGGGCTGGCTCGGGGCGCCGACGGGGTCTGTCCCTCCTGGCGACGAGGATGAACAGCCCGGCTGGGGATGGGGCTCCAAACTGCTGCCTCAGCTCGATGCCGGCCCGCTCCACGACCGGATCGACCTGGCCGCCAAGGTATTCGATGCCGACGGCAGTGATCCGATGGCGGGCATTCGCCAGACCGTCGTCAGCGCTTTTCTCTGCCCTTCCGACACGGCCGGCCCAACCGAGACGGCGGGTGTGTTTGGCGTTGGCGAGGAGGACGGCCATGAGGAGCATGGGCATGAGGAGGAAGCGGAATCAGAAGATGAGCATGCCTCGCATGCCGTCGATGGAGGCAGCCTGCACACACTCTGCCTTGCCGCCAAGAGCAACTATGTGGGGATGTTCGGCTGGCAGTACGAGATCGATGAGAAGCCGGCCGCGGGCGACGGCATCTTCTTTCGAAACAGCCGAATCAGCTTCCGGCATATTTCGGATGGCACGTCGAAGACGATCATGCTTGGCGAACGCGGATCGCGAATGGGCTCGAGCCTCTGGGCCGGCGTGCCGGTCGGGGCTGAGTCGATGCGGGCCCGGGTGGTGGGCGTCGGCGACCACGCCCCCAACGGCAGCGATCACTTCGACGACTTTTCCAGCGGGCACCCGGGTGGGGTCCACTTCGTCTACGCCGATGGATCGACGCATTTTCTCAACGAATCGATCGACGAGACGGTCTACCACGGACTCAGCACGCGAGCCGGCGGCGAGGCCGGCCCAAGCCAGCCTTAGCGGGCCGTGGATTTTCTGATCCGCGGGCACGTGCCCTGCCGAACGGGATTGCCGTTCCCGGGAAAACTCGGGCAAATCCGCTTTTTTGCCCATGTGACGGTTTTTCCGGCCCTGCGGGCAATCTTCCTGGTTGCCGGTTAGTCCTGGAGAGCGGCTGCGGTTGTCAGACTGAACAATCGACCGCATCCAGACGAGGAGGGCATCTCGTGATCGCTCGCATGAAGCCGGCACGACCGGCACAACGGAATCGCATTTCCAAGGCTTCGGGCAAGAGGGTCTCGGCAAAGACGGTTGCCCGGCGTCGGGCGATCCTCCAGCAGCGGCGGCAGCAGCTCTTCGACCGGGAAATCGATTACGTCCCCTGCCGGCAGTTTCTCAAAGCCGATGCGGAGGCACTGGCCTGCGTGCCTCCGGCCGATGCGGCCCTGCCGCTGGAACAGCATCAGGGTCCGGTGGCTTCGCAGACGCTCTCTCCCTACCTCGCCAGCCTCTACCAGACCCGGCTGCTGACGAAGGATGAGGAGCAGTTTTACTTCCGACGGATGAACTGGCTGAAGTTTCGCGCCGCCACCTGCCGCGGCCGACTCGACCGGAAGCGGGCCACGCTTCGGCAGATCGAGCAGGTCGAAGGCTGGCTTGCCGAGGCGGAAACAGTCAAGGCGATCATCATCACCTCGAACCTCCGGCTGGTCGTCTCGATCGCCAAGAAGTTCGTCGATCCGAGCAACTCGTTCGATGAACTCGTGAGCGACGGCAACGTGGCACTGATGCGGGCCGTCGAGAAGTTCAACTTCTACCTCGGCAACCGCTTCAGCACCTACGCCACCTATGCCATCCAGAGACACTTCTTTCGGATGTCACACCGCGGACGCCAACTGCGGAAGCGATTCGTCGCCAGCGATGAGTCGCTCAAGGACCGGGCAGCGGGCGAACCGATGCATGAGTACTGCTCCGCCGAGCAGATCGCGACGCTCAAGGACCTGTTCGCCGGTTTCCTCGACGAACTCGAGCCACGCGAGCGGCAGATCGTCGTGGCCCGGTTCGGATTCGACGGCAGACCCCCGCGGACGTTTCGAGAACTTGGCAGTTCGATGGGCGTCTGCAAGGAGCGGATCCGCCAGATTCAGACCCGGGCCATGGACAAGCTTCGAGAGATGGCGGCCGATGCCCGGCTGGAGCAGACCGTCGGTGACTGGCTGTGAGCCATCTGAACGACGAGACCATCCCGTCCCGCGGCCGCTGTCTCGTTCTCGGGGCTGCGGGAGGAATCGGCTCGGCTCTCGCCCGTAGGCTCGTGGCCGGTGGCTGGAGCGTGTTTCTGGCCGGACGTGATGCCGAGAAACTCGGCGTTCTCGGCTCCGAATTGGGCATGCCCTTCGGACTCGTCGACGCGACCGATCCCGACTCGATCGATGCCTGTGCCGACGCGGCCAGTTCGGCCCTCGG
>CAMDFJ010000053.1 GCA_945897435.1 Candidatus Kuenenia stuttgartensis
GGCCGACGATGCGGCCGCGGGAGAATCGGGCGTCAGGTGAAGAAATAATAGCCGGCCAGCGCGAAAGCGATGATGGCCACACCGCGACGTACCGTCGCGGCCGGAAGCCTGCGGGCCAGATGAGAGCCGGCTAGGCCGCCGCCGATGGCGCTGGCGGCCATCACGGCGGCATGCGGCCAGGAGACGTCGCTCGTGCCGAGGAGCGACCCTGAGGCGAAGAGCACGGCGGCTGCGCCATTGACGATCATGCCGAGCACGTTTTTGAGGGAGTTGAGTCGGTGGATGTCGCCGAGATTGAGCATTCCGAGCATCGCCAGCATGAGGATGCCGATGCCGGCTCCGAAATAGCCGCCGTAGACGGCGACGAGAAATTGCAGCCCACAGGCGAGCATCAGGCCTCCGGACTGCTGCGGCAGTTCTCGTGTCACGCCTGCGGAAGCCCCACGGCCGTGGATCTGCGACATGAGTCGCGGCTGGATCGCGAACAGCACGGCTGCCGAGAGCACGAGCCAGGGAACGAGTGCCGCGAACCAGTCTGGTGGAAGCACGAGTACGAGCCCCGCTCCGACGGCGGCCCCGGCAATGCTCGGCAGAATCAGCCAGCGACTCCACGAGGGCAGGCTCTTGCGATCCGACCTGTAGGCCCAGGCTGCCGCCACGGACCCCGGTAGAAGGCCGATCGTGCTCGTCGTGTTGGCCACCACCATCCGCTGCGGCATCGCCGGCAGGATCGCAGCCAGCACGGGGAAGGTGAGGATCGTCCCGCCCCCGGCGACGGAGTTCACCGCGGCGGCGAGGAACGTGACCGCGGCCAGGGCGAGCATGCCCGTGGCCCCTGGTGCAAGGAACGGGTCGCTCATTGGGCCGCCCTGGGTATTCCATCCGCTGCCGCTCGATCTGCCGCCGGGAGGGCCGCGTCAATGGCCGGTTCGGCTGCCGGGCGATCGCGACCGGTTTGAATCAGGGCGTATCCGGACCAGAAGAACGGATGCTTGGCGTCGGGGAGAATGTCCGAGGGCGTCTGCTTGAGTCGTGGCTCGGAGGCCGGATCGGGCTGCTCGCTGGTGACCACGTCAACGGCCCGTTCCCAGATCTCCTGCGGCGTCTCGTTGACGGCTTCAGGCGAGGAGAGATCCCGGACGAATTCCCGCGCCAGATCGAAGCCGACTTCGCCCCCGGTTCGCCAGCGGCTGAGCACGACAGTCCGGGCGCCCGCTGCAATCAGGTCTGTGGCCGCAAGAAACATCTCCATGCCTGGCTGGGCGGGGAGTTTCGTCAGACCGCCAGCCATCGGGGTTTGAAATCCACCCAAGATCACGACCGATGGCCGCTTCGGCGGCGAGGCGAGCCAGTCGCCAAACCTGACGACGTCTCGCCCGCGGGGTCCTCCAAGCAGTGACCGAGTGGCGATCGGTCCGTCATCTGAAAGTTCTTCCAGGATGGCGACCGTATCGCAGAGGGAGCCGGCGAGTGCTGTCGGAATGCCCGCATTGGGCGGAAGCGAAACGACACGATCGACGGAGTTTTCGAATTCGTCTCTCAGTCGTTGCGACACATCGGCCGTATCGCCGCGAAACAACTTCCCGATCTGCAATCCGACCGCGGCCCCCGTCCGTCGCGAAGTCGCCTCGGAAACGGCGAGGCTGCGGGTGGGGCAGTAGCGGATTCGACAGACATCCCGCAGCGTGGAACGGGTGGCGTTTGGATCGGCTGCCGGATCGTCAACGGCCAGGTTGCGGCCCGAGCCCACGGGGAGCAGTTCGAAAGGCAGGTACCAGAGCAGTCCGTCGGGGACGATCGCAAGCTCGTCCATATTCTCTCCGAGCACGATCTTCGAGTTCTCGAACAGCAGTCGTTCGAGTCGCTCGGCCGCGGGCCGCCAGTCGGTTTCCAGGAGCCGTTCGGTCGAGACTGGCGCCAGCGGATCGAAGAGTCCGATCGACCGTGCGAGAGACGCCAGCTCACGGGCCACGGCTGCCGGCTGCCGGACCTCCCAGATGGCTGTCTGGGAGTTCGACTCCAAAGCCCCCATCAGGCCTGCGGCAGTCCATTGAAAGGAGAGGATCAGGTGCCGGGCCGGGAGGCGTTTTTGAATCTCAGCCGTCGCCAACTGCGGCGGGAATTCGAGCAGGGTCGGATCGCGGCCGGCGGCGATGAAGGCCAGCAGTTGTGCCCGTCGCGACGAGGCGTCTGCATAGGCCTTCCAGTCGGCTGGGTCCGTCGCCGGGGGCCGTGCGGGAAGGCCGGTCAGCAGTCGGCCGCGGACCCGGGCCAGGTCGTCAGCTGCCCGGGCGAGTTCTGGATACCGGGCCAGGAGCGCGGCCCGTCGGGTGGCCGCCTCGCGTGGCAGTTCGTCGGGATCCGACGCCACCAGACGGTCGATGGAAGTCCGTCGTCCGCCGAGATCCTGCTCGGAGAGCCAGCGGCCACGCAGCCGCGACTCGCCGGCATTCAGGACCGCCTCCTTGCCTCGGCGACTGGCGACGGGCATCCAGGCGTCGAACGCATCCTGACGCGGGGCCGTCATGGAAGCCAGCGTGGCCAGCGGAGCGATCGTGAAATCGCGGGGCGGAGGATCTCCCAGCAATCGTGCAAACCAGGCGTCGGCCTGCCGATCGGAGACCGTCGAAGAACCTGCGAGCACCATCTCCAGCAGCCTCGAGGTCTGGAAGATTCGGGGTGTGTGGGGGCGGGCGACAGACAATGCACGGCCGAGGTCGGCTTCCGCGGCGGCCTGATCCCCCTTCGCGTAGTTGGTGAGCGCCGTTGCATAGAACGCCTGGGCGCCGCAGCTGCCGCGACCGAGTTCGCCACGCAACTGCCGCGGATCGATCTCGGCCAGCGCGGCGGCGGCAGCTTTGGCATTGCCTCCAGTCGCCAGAGCCTCCGCCCGCAGGGCATGGAGCCTGACATGCAGCGCGTTCAATGGCTGCCGGGCCCAATCGCAGGCGGCTGCCAGCCATGTCGGCGGTTCCCGGGATCCGGTCGCCATGTGTGCCGCAAATGCCCAGCGGAGCGATTCCTCGAGGGCACGCGCGTCGCCGAAGTTGGCGGCCGTGTAGGACGCCTCCTCGAAATACCGTGCTGCTGCGGCTGGCTGGTCGCTCGTCAGCGCGATCCGGCCCAGCACGATCAACGCCCAGGCCGCGAGCGGATGGTCGAACTGGTTCTCCAGAATCAGTCCGCGGTTCAAGAGAGGCACCGCCTGATTGTCCTTCCCCTGCGACCAGCAGACGCAGCCGAGGGCTACGTCGATCCAGCACTGCGAATAGTGGTTGGGCGGTGCGGGTCGGCGGAGCAGGGCCTTGCCGACCTCGTCGATGGCGGAGCCGTCCCGTCCGAGTTCGCCGAGGATGTCGCCGCGGCGGTAGATGGCGATCACGAGTGACCGCATGATCTCCTGGGGCCGGATCGGATAGTTGACGGGGGCAGAGAGCACGCCGCCCTGCTTCAAAACCTGCTGCGGATCCGCCCCGCCCATGCGAATCGACATCGTTCCAGGCATGGCAGCCGCGGCCAGGTTCCGTTGGCTCCGTCCCCATGTTGCGGCCGGCGGTTGGGGGGATCCACGGAGCGGTTGCTGCGGAAACTGAACCGCGAGCAGCCAGTCACCGTGCGTTGCCGCGAGCAACAGTGCTTCGTCGTACGCAGTGACGGCCTCCCTCAGCCTGCCGAGTTCGAACGAGGCCTCGCCGATCAGCGCAGCCCCGGGAACCGAGTCGATCCATCGCTGGGTGCCAGCCCGGATGCCTCCCTGATATTCCCGGTTCGCCAGCTCGAGTCCGGCCGTGAAATCTCCAGCCGCGATCGCTGCCAACGCGGCATCGTAGGCGGGGCTGGGGAAGGTTTTGCCACCGGCGAGCGTTCCGCTGCCTGGCGGCAGAACAACCTGTGCCGAACTCATGTTCGCCGATACGGCCGCTGCGGCCATGCACAGCCCGGCCAGCACGCGACTGCAGCACGCTGTGAAACGGCTCATACGTCCGTGTTGTACACGACCGCCACGGATCGCGACGCCGCGAGGGATCCTCTGGCGGACCTCCAGCAGGCATACGGGCCTCGACGGACGGTGACCCCGCGGCGTCTTTTTGGAGGTTTGGGTCGACGGGGGTGAGTTTGTGGCGGTCTTCGGTGGCCGGTTTTTCCGATCAATCCGGTTCTTCAAAGTTTGCCGGTCGTGCAGGCCGATACTGAGATTGGTCCCGGGTACTACTCAGGCTCAGAGACAGGAATGACAGCCATGCGAGGAAGCAAGACGACGTTGGCGACATTCATCCAGGGCCGCACCGCCGCGGCCATGCTGATCGGCGTCGGGCTGTGTGGTCTCACGCTCACCGGTTGTCAGGTCGATGTGGGTGGGCAGACGTTGCCGAGCGCGTATTACCTTCAAGACGACGTCCAATACTTTCCTGCAGGGCCGGAATTCAAGCTCTCCAAGGAGGCCGCGGCGCTCAAGGCCTACAAGGACGAGAACTGCGACACCTGCCACTAGCTGCCCGTGGAAAAAGTCATCCATGACCTTTTCCCACTCGAGACACCCCCCCAAAAAAGCCAAGGTTTTTCGGGGTGCTGGCCGCCGTAACTGTCTCGGCAGATGGGTTCGCTACAGCACGGAGAGGGCGGCCCCGATCCCCAATCGCCGCAACTGCCGCTTGAAGCCCAGCTGCCCTGCCGCCAGCAGGCTGTGGGGTTGAAGGCCTCTTGTGCTTTCTGCTCGGCAGAAAACGGCGAGATTTTCTCGGGGCGCAGCCGCCTCAAGGCTCACTGCGGCGGGCTGCTTGCGGTTTGTGGGTCGCGGGTTAGAATCCGGCCTCTTGTGGGAATTCTGCCCACTGAGATAATGAAAAAAGAGTTTTCTGTGGGTTATTTACCCTCTGTAATCGATCGCAATGTATGACTGCCGCCCCCGATCTGCTGATTGGCGAGCATGTCCGTTCGCTCGACGAGCGTTTTCGGCTCAGTCTGCCATCCGAATTCTCGGAGCAACTGATGGCGTCCGGGCCAAGGCTCGTGCTCGCCAAGGAGCGGGCCGGTTGCCTTTCGCTCTGGCCGGCGACCATCTGGAAGCCGCGAATCGACGCGGCAATCGATGTGGTTCGCAGCAAATTGCAGGCAGGTTTGTTGTCCCAGCGGGTTGGCCAGGTGCAGGACCTCGGCAGGCTGCTCTCGACCCGGCATCGCGTGGTTTCGCTTGCGGCCCGAGATCGGTTGGTCGTGCCGGAGGGTTTTCGCGACTTTCTGGGGGTCGAGCCGGGTGGGAATCTGCTCGTGGTGGGAGCGGCCGTCTGCGTCGAACTCTGGCGACCAGACGCATGGAATGCCTTCGTGACCAGCGAAATGCCCGAGTTCCGACGCAGGATCGACGAACTGACGAATTGATGGATTGCGGCCATGCCCGGATGAGAGGAGCGGTTTGACCTGTCGGTCTCATCCGGTCAGGAAACACGAACGCCACGGATCGGGCCCCACGAGCACGGATGCTGCCGAGGGACCTCCTCCGGGCATGGCCTTTTTCTCTTGTTCGCCGTCTGTCGGAAAAGGCATCCCGGGCCTTTTTCCACAATGGCGACCGTTTGACACCCTGCGACAGCCGTTCGTAAAGTGAATGCAGGGCGGTTTTTGCGGCATGGGTGTCGCCCTTCCGGTCGAATCTTCGGTCTTTTGCCGCCGTTGTCACCCGTTCTCGACACTTCGGATCGTCCATGGCGCGCAGTCAGTCCTGCTGGGGAATCGACATCGGCAAGTGCGCGATCAAGGCTCTGCGCTGCCGGATGGCTGCAGATCCTCGGATGGTGACTGCAGAGGCCTTCGATTACGTCGAATACCCGACGCTTCTCTCCCAGCCCGACGCCGATCCCGTGGAACTGGTCCGGGCGGCTCTGGCCGAGTTTGTTGGCCGGAACGACCTCTCAGGGACCCGAATCGCCGTATCCGTGCCGGGGCAGTCGGGGCTCTCGAAGTTCATCAAGCTGCCCCCCATCGAGGCGAAGAAGATCCCCGACATCGTCAAGTACGAGGCCCGCCAGCAGATTCCGTTCCCGCTGGAACAGGTCGTCTGGGATTGGCAGAGGCTGGCTGGGGGTATGGAGGAGAGCGGCTTCGTGATCGACGCCGAAGTGGCGGTCTTCGCCATGAAGCGGGAGCAGGTGTTCAAGGCGTTGGCGCCGTTGACGCGGGCCGGGGTTGATGTCGACATCGTGCAACTGGCGCCGATCGCCCTGGCGAACATGCTGGTGTTCGATCAGTTGCCCGACCCTGCCACCATCGATCCCGACAGTCCTCCGCCCTCGACCGTGCTCGTGTCGATGGGAGTCGACTCGACCGACCTCGTGATCACAAACGGCCTGCGGATCTGGCAGCGAAGCATGCCGATCGGCGGCAGCAATTTCACCAAGGCGCTCGTGCAGGGGATGAAGCAGACGTTCGCCAAGGCGGAGCATATGAAACGCAACGCCACGCGGGCGGAGGATCCGCAGGCGGTCTACAAGGCGATGCGACCGGTTTTCAACGAGTTCACGTCCGAACTCCAGAGATCGCTCAACTACTTCACCGGCGCCGATCGCACGGCCACGATCGGCAAGGTGCTGATGCTCGGCAACGCGACGAAGCTCAAGGGGCTCTCAGACTACGTGGCCAAGCAGCTGCAGCTCGACGTCCAGAGGCTGGAGTCGTTTCGCGGGCTCGAGGGGGCAGCGGTGGTCGGAGCCGCGCCGTTTCGGGAGAACCGTCTGGCGTTCGGCACCGCCTACGGCCTCGCCCTGCAGGGGGCTGGTGGCAGTTCGGTGCGAACGAATCTGCTCCCGAGGGAGATCGTTCGTGACCGGCTCATCGAGGCCAAGAAGCCCTGGGCGATCGGGGCGCTTTCCGGCCTGCTCGCCGCCGCCGCGATTGGATTCGTCGGAGTCTTCTTCGCCTGGACGACCTACGCTCCAAGCCTCTACGCCGCAGCATTCGCCCGAGCCGACCAGGTCAAGCAGAGGTCCCAGGCCGCAATCGGCTCGTTCGAGGATGCGAAGCGAAAGCAGGAGGAGGCGATCGGACAGCAGCAGGGCCTGGTGCGGGTCGAGGAGCGGAGATTCCAGGTGCTCGAAATGCTCCGGGCCGTGCGAACACTCCTGCCGCACGACCAGCCCGGGCAGGTGCCGGAGAACCCGGCGGATCGAAACGAGCTCCACATCGACGCGATCGATTGTCAGTATTTCCCCGATCTGGCCACGTGGTTCGGTGGGGTGAAGGACCGCTGGGCAGAAACCCATCCTGCGGAGGAAACCGCAGAGGTCGCCCAAGCCGATCCGGCAGCCGCGCCGCCGGCCGAGGGACTGCCGCCGCAGGACGCAGCCGTCCCGGCCGTGAGCGGTCCACAGGGGCCGGGCTGGGTGATCCAGCTGAAGGGGCACCACTACCACAACGAAGACCATCACAAACCAGACGAAAGCACCCAGTTCGTCCGCTCGACGATCGTCAAGGGGCTCCTCGGTGAGGGTGATCCGGTGACCGTTTCGGCCGGGCCGCTTTCCGGCCAGCAGGTACCGGTCAAGGAACTCGGCATCGGCTTCCCGGTGATCGTGGCATCGTCGCCGGTCCAGACGATACGGGTTCCGAGGCCCGACGTGGCTCCGACGGCCGCTCCGGTCAACGAGTTTGGTGGACCTGTCGCAGCCGTGCCCGATCTTGAACTGCGTCGATACGATTTCATCCTGCAGTTCTGCTGGCAGCCGATATCTCCGGGCATGCCCAAACCGGCGGCCACCGAACCCCCCGCCCCGTAAGCCCCTCGTGGCCCCGAAAGCTTTGGAAATCCTGACGCACCGACTCGCACAGCCAGATCGATGATCCAAATCCCCGACAACGTCCGCCCCGCCATCGACATCGTGCTGCGGCACCACTTCTGGATGCTGCTGCCTCTGGTGCCGTTGCTCGTCATTCCCCTGGTGGTGATGGCCAACGGTCGGCTCGTCACCGAGATCAAAGCAGCACGTGGAGAGATCGAGGGCCGGACCACCGCACTCCGGGGTGTCGAAGGAATCCAGCCGCATCCGAACGACGACTGGTCGGCCGAGATCGATCGCAGCACCAAGGCCGTCAAACGGGAAACGTTCGCCGAGTGGCAGCGGTTTTGGAACGAACAGAAGCCTTTGCGGTCCTGGCCGGCAGCGTTGGGAGCCGATTTTGTCCAGCGGGCGGAAACACTCAAAGCAGATGGCAAGCTGCCGAGGAAACTCCTCGAACGATACCAGAATGGTGTCCGACCGCTGGTTCGCCAACTGCCGAAGCGAATGGGCGGGGATGACTTCATGGTGGACGGCGTGGCAACCGTTGACCCCAACGCCAATCGGCCGCTCATGGAGGGAGAGCAGCCAAGGCCCGGGCTTCCGGTGCAGTGGTCGGCCGAAGACCAGAAAAAGGTCTATGCCTCGTTCAACTGGGACAAGCCGCCATCGACGCTTCAGGTCATGCTCGCTCAGGAGGAGCTCTGGGTTTACGGTGTGCTCTGCGATTCCGTGGCGCGGATGAATCAGGGCGCGGCGGGCCAGTACAACGCGGCGATTCCGCTCGTCGAACAGCTGGCAGTGGGGTATCCGGCAGCGGAGGAAGATCCCGGGGCGTCGCGTGGCGGCCGCATCTTCCTGCCGAAGGTCCAGGCCGGTGGCGGTGAATTGCCGCCGCAGGAATCCTTTGCGCCTGGTGATCCCGCTGCCGGCGGCAGGCCCCCGAATCCACGCTTCAGTGGCGTGGGGCCGGCGTTCGGCGTATCGCCGGAGGAACCGGCGGCACAGGCTCCCGTCGCTTCCTCCGACGACGCCCTGCGGAACTGGATCTATGTCAACTTCGAGGGCAAGCCGCTGGCTGGCCCCGAAGTCGCAACCTCACCGGACGCAATGATGACCCATCTGATGCCGTTCGTGATCCGGGCTGTCGTCGATGAGCGGAAGCTCGACGCCTGGCTCATCGATCTGGCCAGGTCGGCGATCCCGATCGATGTCCGGCAGGTGCGTGTCAATCCGCAGACAGGGGCCGGCGGGCTGCCCGGAGGCGAATTCCGCTCCGAGGGAATGGTCGCCACGGCAGGCTCCGCCAGGCCGCACGACGTGACGGTCGAGCTCCGCGGCACTGTCGGACTCGCGACCCAGCCGGATCCGGCCAAGATCGGCTTCGAGGCCAACGACGCCGGATCTCCACCCGACCCCGCCTCGCCAGATGGTGCGGCGCCCGCGGCAGCCGAGGGACAGCCGGCGGCCGGTGCCGCGACCGGCCCTGACCGCAGATGGGAGGTGTCGGTATGAAGCGGCCATCGGTCAGCATCAAGTTTGACAAGGACGCCATGCTGGACTTCTTCCTGCGTCATGGCGAGAAGTTTGTCGTCGGCATCATCGGCCTGATCGCTTTGGGGATGATCTGGGGCGGCGTCAATGCGGTGCGGACTCTGCCCGCCTCCCAGGAACTGCAGCCGCAGAAGGTCGTCGAGCAGGCAGGCCGGGTGGAAGGGCACATCCAGACCGTCAAGCAGCCCCCGGCCGATGTGCTCAAAAAGACATCACTCGGGAAAACCCTGGAGCCATGGCGGGCTCCGGAGATTGCCCCGCTCGCGGAGGGAGCCGGGCTCAACAGTCCGCTGTTTGCCGAGAAATCGAAGCGATCACGACCGAACGTGCTGCCAATCGAACAACTCGTGGCCGTTGCGGGCGTCGCCGTGCTTCCCGCGCTCCCGGCCGCGGCAGCCGATCCTGCCTCCAACCCGGTCGATGTCGATCCGGCAGAGCCGGCACCGGGAAAACGCGGAGGCAAACGTGGGGCCCGCGGACGGCAGGCCGAAGTTCCCGCGCCGCCGCCAGAGTTCGCACCTTCTCCAGAGATGATGCAGGGCGGTTTCAATCCGGAAAATCCGCTGAATCCGACTCGTGGCAGGCTCGTTCCCTACTGCCTTGTGACGGGCCTGATTCCGTTCGCAAAGCAGACGGCCGATTACCAGCAGCGGTACTCATCCTCGACCCTCCGCGACCCGAGGCGGGATCTGCCCCTCTGGAGCGATTTTCTCGTCGAACGGACGGTCGTCTCGCCCGGTGGCAAGGAGAACTGGGAAAAAATCGACCTCAAAACGGTCGCCAAGAAGATGGTCAAGGAATGGCAGGGTGTTCAGGCCGAACTGCTGCCGGCCGGATTTCTGCTCGCCCCGGAACAAAACCCCGGGGCCGGGGCGGTGGGCTACAGCGGTCCGCTGCCGCAACTGGTGGGCGATGCCTGGGGTCCGGAGTCAATCCATCCCTGGTTCGTCGAGCAGACGCGAACGGCTTTCGAGAAGCAGGCGGATGCGACCAGGCAACAGGCGGAGCAGACCGAAATGGCCATGGGAATGCCGGCTGCTGGCCCGGAATTTCAGTCGCCGCTCGGCCCCGAGCAGTCGCCGCCCGGCCTCGATCCGAACGTGCCGATGCTCGATGGGATGGGGCGGCCGATGGTCGATCTCGACTACCGGCTGTTTCGTTTCCTCGACACGACCGTCGAGCCGGGCAAGTCGTATCGCTATCGGGTTCGGCTTTCGCTTTGGAATCCCAACCTCAACCTCGCGGCCCAGTACCTTGCCGACCCCGTCCTGGCAAAAGATCAAAAATTGCCTTCCCAGGCGAGCGAGGCAACAGCCGCCGTTCAGATTCCGGACGGCATCGATTTTGCGGTTCGGCCGCTGCGAAAGGCGGAGCGGAAGGGGTTCAAGCCCGTATTCGCCACCGAGGTGCTCATTCTGGCCGAGGATCCCGTGACGGGCATGCAGTCGTTGCGGAGTCTCGTCACCGAGCCGGGCGGGCTCGTCAACATCGACAAGTCGCTCAACAAGCCTGGGGCAAACCCCACCCGGGGCGCCGACGTGACCACAAACGGTATTTTGGTCGACGTTCGCGGACGTCAGGAAGACCGTGCCGAGACCCGAGGCAGCTCCAAGCAGTCGGCTATCCCCGAGCCGCTCGAAGTGCTGCTGATGCGGGCCGATGGATCGTTTGCAGTCGCTTCGACGGCCGATTCCGAAGTGAACGTCGATCGCTTCATCGGTACGCTCTCCCTGGGCGACGGACAGAAGCCCCCGGCCAATCCGGCAGAGCCGACTCCCGAAAACCTCTTTCCAAATCGATGAGCAGCCAATTGGGTAGCAGATCGAGCACTCGACCCGGATCCCCTCTCCGGCTGGCCTTCGATGTCCGCCGCATTGCGGCCGGCTGGAAGGCCGCGTTCGCCGGGACGATCATCGTTTTCACCAGCATGCCGGCAGACGCCGTTGCAGAACCCAGATATGCGGGCTGGTCGAAGGTCGAAGGGGCCAAGGAGACGAAGGAATTCAAGGAGAAGATGCGGGAGGAAGGCGGCGTTCTCGACGAGGCCGATCGGCAGTATCTCGCCGACACCGTCCTGCCGCAGCTTGCGATCGAGGAGAACCGGCCGGAGATTCTGAAGGTTCGGCGGCGGCTCAAGGAGCTGTTTCTGGCCGACATCAAGGACGAGAAGGCGTTTGCCTCGCTTTCGGAGATCTTTGCGGCCGAGATGACCCGGCTGGCCCGTGACGATGAAGCCGACGATGTTGTGCGGGTAAACGCCGTGATCCTGCTTGGCGAGATGAAGTCGAAGGATAGCAGCAGGCCATGGCCCGGATCCCTGCCGCTGCTCTCCGCGGTGACGGGCGATGCGAAGCTGCCTCTGGGCGTTCGAATCGCCGCCATCTCCGCCCTCGGCAAGCATCTCGACGGCATCAAGAACGACGAAGCGGCACGGGCTGCGGCGTCGGAGGCGATCGGCCCGCCGCTCTCGGCAATCCTGCTCGAGCCGGTGGGTGAGCAGGTCGATACGGGGCGTTCATGGCTGCTGACTCGGGCATTGACGCTTCTCCCCGCGGTGCTGAAGCCGCTGCCGCCAGAGGTGGCCTCCGTCCTTCCTGCGATGGTCGCGGATCAGTCGCTGCCCCTCGACGCCCGGATCCGGGCGGCAACGGCGCTGGCCGCCAGTTCTGCAGGACAGGCCGCCGATGCCGTCAAACTCATCGACTCGATCAAGTCGCTCGCCGTCGAGTCGCTGGACACCGAGGCCGCGCTGGCTGAAAACCGACGCTTCGCACGCGACTACCGCCGCCTGATTGCCGGACAGCAGTATCAGCCGCAGGGGGAATCCTTTCCCGGTGGCCCGCAGCCTGCCGTCGAACCGCCGCTCGAGATTCCAGAGCAGTCCTGCCGCCGAGCCGCATGGCGGCTCGCCACACTGGCCGATGCGTTGCTCTCGGCCGACGGCAAGAGCGGCCTTGCGATGGCACTCGGCGATGCTGCTGGTCCGGCCAAGGATCTCGCCGAATCTCTCCGGCAGTCGGCCAAAGAAATCGATGAGGAACCGAACGAAGACTCAGTTTTCAACGCCCTCGAAAAACTCGAGGGAACTCCGGCCGAGCCCGCTGCGGGGCAACCGGCCGCAGGGGCAAAGCCGGCGGCCCAAGAGCCCGCGAAACCGAATCCCAACGCCTCACCTTTCGATTGACGTTCATGACAGGCTGAAGCCTGTCCCACATCGGGCGGCGTCAGGCCCGGAGGGCCGGGTAAGAACCAGCCGGCGGAGCCGGCCAAGCAAACAACGGCAGGATGCCGTGTGTTTGCGTGAAGCAGCCATGACAGGCTGAAGCCTGTCCCACATCGGGCGGCGTCAGGCCCGGAGGGCCGGGGCTATCTCTTGATCAGGTCGCGAACGGTCATGCCTGATGGAATCATCGGGAGCACCTGCTCCTGATAGGGCACCTGCACGTCAAGCAGGGCGGGTCCCTTGGCATCGATCATCCGTCGCAGGGCGGATTCGAGATCAGACTTGGCGGAGACCGTCTCGGCCTGCCAGCCGAAACCCTTGGCGATCGCGACGAAGTCCGGGTAGCGGCTCTCGGGTGAGATGCCGTCGCCCTGGCCGCTGGCCTCGGGATTTCCAACGGGTCCGAGGTAGGTGTGGGCCCGGTTGCCCTTGAAGAACCTGTCCTCCCACTGCACCACCATGCCGAGGTGCTGGTTGTTGAGCAGGAGGACCTTCACGGGGATGTTCTCGGTGGTGCAGGTGGCCAGTTCCTGGATGTTCATCAGGATGCTGCCGTCGCCGTCGATATCGACGACGAGCGACTCGGGATGGGCCACCTTCGCCCCCATCGCGGCGGGCAGTCCGAAGCCCATCGTGCCAAGGCCGCTCGAGGAGAGCCAGGTTCGCGGCCGACGAAACTTGTAGAACTGTGCGGCCCACATCTGGTGCTGGCCCACGCCGACCGTGATGATCGTGTCCTGCTGGGCCGTCAGTCGCGAGAGTTCCGCGATCGCCTCCTGGGCGAGGATGCCCGGATAGGTCGTGTCGAAGGAGAATGGATCCTCCTTCTTCCATTCGGCGATCTGGGCGTGCCAGGGCTCGAGGCTCGCCGTCGGCTTCTCGACGATCTTGTTGAGAGCGTGCAAGGCATCCTCGACGTCGGCCACGATCGGGATGTGCACGACCTTGTTCTTGTTGATTTCCGAGGGATCGACGTCGATGTGGACGATGAATCCGTGCTGGGCGAATTCCGAGACCTTGCCCGTCACCCGATCGTCGAATCGAACGCCGATCGCCAGCAGCAGGTCGGCCTGATCGACCGCGTAGTTGGCGTAGACGCTGCCGTGCATGCCGAGCATGTCGAGCGAAAGCGGATCATCGCCCGGGTAGGCGCCGAGCCCCATCAGGGTCGTTGTGACCGGAATGCCGGTCTTGCGAACGAGCTCGCGGAGTTCGTCGGATGCGTTGCCCGTAATCACGCCGCCGCCCGCGTAGATGACGGGCCGCTTGGCCCGCCGAATCTCGGCGGCCACCTGGGCGATCTGCTCCGGCAGCACCGCCCGCGGTGAGGGCCGATACCCCGGCAGGTTCATCGGGGCCTCGTAGTCGGGTACGAGCTGGGTCACCTGGATGTTTTTCGGAAGATCGACGAGCACGGGGCCCGGACGGCCGGTGGTGGCGATGTGGAAGGCCTCCCGCATCACGCGGGCGATGTCGTTGGCATCGGTGACCAGATAGTGGTGCTTGGTGATGCCGCGGCAGACCTCGACGATCGGCGTTTCCTGGAAGGCATCGGTGCCGATGACGCTCGTCCCCACCTGACCGGTGAGTGCGATCATCGGGATGCTGTCCATCTTCGCGTCGGCGATCGCCGTCACCAGATTGAGGGCCCCTGGGCCGCTCGTTGCCATGCAAACGCCCGGCCTGCCGGTGGTGCGTGCGTATCCCTGGGCCGCGAAGGCGCCTCCCTGCTCGTGGCGGGGCAGGATCGTGCGGATCCGATCCTTGGCATGGGTCAGGGCCTGGTGCAACGGCATGCTGGCGCCGCCCGGGTAGGCGAAGATCACGTCCACGCCATGGCGAATCAGCGATTCGACGACCACATCGGCCCCGGAGACAAAAGCCGCGGAGGTTGAGGGGCGGGATGCTGTGGCCATCGATGGGCTCCTGAATGTGGGCCTGAAACTGGAATCGGGACCGGGCTGCATGCCCGGGAAGGGGAAACCCGACCCCTCAAAAATACACGATGAACGGGGGCCGGGGGCAGGGGGTGCCCACGGCGGCCATGACGTACACTTTCCGGGAGTGTCCGAAACTTCACTTTCTGCCGACCGGCTGACCGGTCTGGCAGCCACGCTCGAGACCCACGGGGGGTTCGCCGAGGTTGTGGCCAGCCTCCGGGCGGGGCATGGCGGCACGATCGGCGGAACCTGGGGATCGAGTTCTGCGCTGGTGGCCGCGGCCCTGGCCAGGACGCTCCGGCAGGGGGGTGACGGGCTGCTCGTGGTCGTGCTGCCGCACGCCTCCGAGGCGGATGCCTTCCTCGACGACGCCGGGCTTTTTACCAGACTCCCGGTGGCATTGCTCCCGGCAGCCGAGCGGTTTGAGTCGGGGGATGACGTCGACGATCCGATCGAGGCAGCCCGACTGGCGACGGTGCGGATGGTGGCCCTGGCCGGTGACGACGCGGCTGCCGCCAGACCCGCGATTCTCGTCACCAGTATCCAGGCCCTGCTGACGACACTGCCCGATCCCCGCGACATCGAGGCCGGCACGCGACGACTTGCGGTGGGCGGACGGCTCGACCCGGTCGAATTCGCCGACTGGCTCACCGCTCGTGGCTGGCGGGCCGTCGATGCGGTCGACGCGGCCGGTTCCTTTGCCAGGCGGGGTGGGATCGTCGACCTGTTTGCCGCCGACTGGGACCGGCCTGTGCGGGTCGAACTCTTCGGCGACGAGATCGAGTCGCTGCGGACGTTCGATCTGGTCACCCAGCGGAGCGTCGCCGCCCTCGACGCGGTCGATCTGACCGCCCTGCTGCAGGTCTCCTCCGGTGGAGGCCGGCGGACGCATCTCGCCGACATCGTGCCGCCGGGTTCCTGGTGGGCCCTGGTCGAGCCGGGTGAAATCGCCGAGGAGGCGAGGCGTGCCTACGACAGACTCCGCGACGCAGCGGCCACCGACGCCGCCGGCATCTGCGACCCGGAGGAGGTGTTTGCCAGGATCTAT
The DNA here is from genome assembly GCA_945897435.1 of Candidatus Kuenenia stuttgartensis. Taxonomy (GTDB): domain Bacteria; phylum Planctomycetota; class Planctomycetia; order Pirellulales; family UBA1268; genus RGVT01. The sequence continues at coordinate 15,535 of CAMDFJ010000053.1, forward strand.
CGCTTCCCTTCGGTGACGCTCTCCTCGATCGCCCAGACGAGCATGGAGGCCTCGGCCACGCTCGCCATCGAGAGCGTGGAACGATTCACTGGAGTGCTCGACCGGGTCTGCGACGAACTGGCGACCGTGGGCCGGGATCAGGAGGTCTGGGTCGTCGCCCCGACGGAGGCCGAGCGGCAGCGACTCGCCGAACTGCTGGCGGAGAGCGGGCCGGCGAAGTCTGGCCGGCTGCACTTCGCAGAAGGCCGGCTTTCGGGCGGCTTTCGCCTCGTCCCGGAGAAGCTCGTGCTGGTCTCGAGCGCGGAGCTTTTCCGCCGCGAGGATGTCACGGTTCGGGCGCCGCGGCACCGGCTGAGCCGCGCGATCGACACCTTCCTCGATCTCCACGACGGGGATTATGTCGTCCACGTGGCCCACGGCATCGGCCGCTACAAGGGCCTGAAGCTGCTCGAGAAGCAGGATCGGACGGAGGAGTTTCTGGAGATCGAGTTCGCCGAAAGCACGCGTATCTACGTGCCGGCAACCTGCATCGAGCTGGTGCAGAAATATGTCGGCGGTGGCAAGCTTGCGCCGAAGCTCGCCAAGATCGGTGGCACCCTCTGGGCCAGACAGAAGGCCGCGGTCGAGCAGGCCGTGGCCGACATGGCCGCCGACATGATCCAGCTGCAGGCCAGACGTGCCCAGCGGCCCGGCATCGCCTTTCCCCCCGACACGCCCTGGCAGCGGGCCTTCGAGGAATCGTTTCCTTTCGACGAGACGCCCGACCAGTTGACGGCGACCGAGGCGATCAGGTCCGACATGCAATCACCCAAGCCGATGGACCGGCTGCTCTGCGGAGATGTCGGCTTCGGCAAGACGGAGATGGCGATGCGGGCCGCGTTCAAGGCGGTCGAGGCGGGCCATCAGGTGGCCGTGCTCGTGCCCACGACCGTGCTCGCAGAACAGCATCGACGCAGCTTCACGGCACGGTTCGCCGAGTTTCCCTTCACGATCCGCGGACTGTCCCGGTTTTCATCGCCGCAGCAGGAACGGGACACGCTCGAGGGGCTGGCCCGTGGCACGGTCGACATCGTGATCGGCACGCACCGTCTGGCCCAGTCGGACATCCACTTCGCCAACCTCGGCCTGCTGGTGGTCGACGAGGAGCAGCGGTTCGGCGTCGACGTCAAGGAGAAGCTCAAGGCCCTGCGGGCGAGCGTCGATGTGCTCACGATGACGGCGACGCCGATCCCGCGAACTCTCCACATGTCGATGCTCGGCATCCGCGACATCTCAAACCTGACGACGCCGCCTGCCAACCGGATCGCCGTCGAGACCCGGGTTGCACGCTGGAACAACGCCCAGATCAAGACGGCGATCGATCGGGAATTGGCCCGCGGCGGGCAGGTGTTCTTCGTACACAACCGGATCCACGACATCCACATGGTGGCCCAGCGGCTGGCCCAGATCGTTCCCGAGGCGACGATCGGTATCGGTCACGGCCGGCTCTCTGAAACCGAACTCGAGGAGGTGATGCTCGACTTCGTCGCCGGCAGGACCGACATCCTGCTCGCCACGACGATCATCGAGAGCGGCCTCGACATCCCCAATGCCAACACGATCTTCGTCGACGAGGCCGATACCTACGGTCTCGCCGACCTGCACCAGCTGCGCGGTCGCGTCGGTCGCTCCCACCACCGCGCCTATTGCTACATGCTCGTCGACGAGACGGCCCACCTGACGAGCACGGCGGCCCGGAGGCTGCGGGCCATCCAGGAGTTTTCCAGCATGGGTGCCGGCTTCTCGCTGGCGATGCGGGACCTCGAGATTCGCGGCGCGGGAAACCTGCTCGGCACGCAGCAGAGCGGCCACATTGCGACGGTGGGCTACGAGCTCTATTGCCGGCTGCTCGAACAGGCCGTCCGCGGCCTCAAGGCGATGCCCCCGGCGGAGCCTCCCCAGGTGATGATCGACCTGCCGGGGGAGGCCTGGCTGCCCCGAGATTACATCGCCGACTTCCGCGCCAAGATCGACGTCTACCGGCGGCTCTCGCGGGCGGGAGAGGAGTCGCAGATCGACGACCTTGCGGCCGAACTCGTCGATCGCTTCGGCCCGTTGCCCCCGGAGACCGTCCGACTGCTCGAGATCGCCCGCCTGCGGGTCAACGCCGCCTCGCAGGGCATCGATTCGATCACCCGTGAGGCCGGAATGATCGCCCTGCGGCATCACGACCCGCGGGCGATGGCGGCCCTGAAGGGCTCGGGAACGGCCGGACGACGACTCCGGATTGTCGATGAACGGACAGCCTACATACCGCTTGAAAAGGCTGTTTTCGAGGATCCGGCGAGGCTCTTGAAGGGTCTGCGGACGCTCTTGCGACCGGTTGGGGAGCGGGCCTATAGTCCCCGCCCTTCCAAGGTCGCCGCCCATGACAAAGCCGGGCTTCCGCCCTCGTGATACCTTCGTGCCGAAACGCATCCTCCAACAGGCAGCGCTGGCGACGGTCTGCCTGATCGTGAGCTCGCTCCTGGGGCTGGGACTGCTGACGGCCTCCGCAGGCGAGCCGGTCGAGCCACAGCCGATCGAGCCGCCAAAGCTCACGCCCACGGTGCCAGACCCAGTCTCCCGGCCCGATGGATGGCCGGGCCGCACGGCTTCGGACCGAACGACGTCGCGGTCGGGCAAGGCTGGGAAGAAGACCGACAACCACGTGCTTTCGACGATCCGCGC
>CAMDFJ010000054.1 GCA_945897435.1 Candidatus Kuenenia stuttgartensis
CTGAACGTCACCGGTTACGGTGTCGTGGAGTGCGAGGGATCGTCAGTCCGGCTGGTCGAGGCGGGAACTGTCCGCTCCCGGGGCGAACTTCTCGAGGAGCGGCTGCTCTCGATCCACGCCGGGATCAGCGAGGTGCTCGCGGCCTTCCGGCCGACGGCGATGGCGATCGAGCAGGTCTTCTCCCACGCCAGATTTCCCAAGACGGCGATCCTGCTGGGCCACGCCCGCGGCGTCATCTGCCTGGCAGGGGCGCAGGCCGGGCTTGGCGTCCACCACTACCTGCCCAATCGCGTGAAGAGCACGCTGACCGGCTCCGGTCATGCGGGCAAGGAACAGATTCAGGCGGCGGTCCAGCGGGAACTCGCCCTCGCCTCCAGGCCCGAGCCGGCCGACGCGGCAGATGCCCTCGCCGTCGCCCTGGCCGACTACCACATCCGCCTGCGACCACTGTTTTTCGGTACGGGCGTCGTACGCATCAGGAGTGCCAGACCATGATCACCCGCATCTCGGGAGTGCTCGACCGGGTCGATGCCACGGGCAACTGCATTGAGCTCAGCATCGGTCCTGTCGTCCACGAGGTCCTCGTCACCGAACTCGTCCGCCGTGGCCTGCAGCAGAGGCTTGGCCAGCCGATGACGCTGCACACGCTCGAGTTTCTGGAGGGCAATCCCACCCGTGGCAATCTGGTGCCGCGACTGGTCGGGTTTCTCTCCGAGGTGGAGCGGGAGTTTTTCGAACTGATCTGCGAGGTCGACGGGGTCGGCGTTCGCAAGGCCCTCCGGGCGATCGTCCGTCCGGTCGGCGAGATCGCCGCCGCAATCGACGAGCAGGATGCGAAGGCCCTCTCAACCCTGCCCGGCATCGGGGCGGCCACGGCGGAGCGGATGATCGCCAAGTTGCGCCGGCGGATGCCGAAGTTCGCCCTGCTCGTCGCCCGCGAGGCCCCGGGCGAGGCCGCCGTGGCAGGAGACGTGCTTGCCGAGACCTTCGAGGTGCTGCGGTCACTGGGCCACTCCGATGCCGACGCCCGCCGACTGGTCGATGCCCTGCGGGCGGAAAAGAAAAAACCGAAGGACGTTCAGGAGGCCCTCGAGGCGATCTACCGGCAGATGCACAAGCCGCGCTGACGGCATGTCGGCGCGTTGAGGGCGGATCGTCTACCCTGTCTGCATGGAATCCTTTCGCGAACCCAGCATCCAGGCCGCCGCCGATCCGCCCCCGGAGGATCGGGCCCTCCGGCCCCAGCGGATGTCGGAGATGGTCGGCCAGCGGGCGGTCTACGAGCGGCTCTCGATCGCGATCGATGCGGCCCGGAAGCGCGGGGAGTCGCTGGGGCACATCCTCCTCGACGGCCCGCCCGGGCTCGGCAAGACGACCTTCGCGACCTGCATCCCGCGGGAACTCGGCACATCGCTGCAGATCGCCAGTGGTGCGGCGCTGGCGGCTCCAAAGGACCTTCTCCCCTACCTCACCAACGCCTCGGAGGGATCGGTCCTGTTCATCGACGAGATCCACCGGCTGCCGATCGCAGTCGAGGAGTTTCTCTATCCCGCGATGGAGGATTTCCGCATCGACATCACCCTCGGGGACGGTGTGGCCGCCCGCACGATCAACATGCCGCTGCGGCCGTTCACGCTGGTCGGGGCGACGACCCGGGCCGGCCTGATCTCGGCGCCGCTCCGGGACCGGTTCGTGATCCGCGAGCACCTCGACTACTACTCTCCGGCCGAGCTCGCGGAAATCGTCCGCCGATCCGCCGTCAAACTCGACATGCCGATGGATGACATTTCGGCGGATGAGATCGCCCGGCGCAGCCGCGGCACGCCCCGGCTGGCCAACAATCGGCTCCGCTGGATCCGCGATTACTCCACCAGCCGTGCCGAGGGAACGATGGACATCGGCGTTGCCCGCTCCGCCCTCGAGATGCAGGGGATCGATGAGCTCGGTCTCGACGGGTTCGATCGCAAGTATCTGGAGACGATCCAGCGGGTCTTCGGCGGCGGCCCGGTGGGGATCGAGGCGATCGCCCACACGATGAGTTCCGCGGCCGACACGCTGGAGGACGATGTGGAGCCGTTCCTGCTGCGGTGCGAACTCGTGATCCGCACGCCCCGCGGGCGTCGGATCACTGCCAAGGGGGAAGAACATCTCGGGGCGGCTCCGCGGACGGGTGGCCAAACCCGGCTTTTTTGAGGCCTCGATTGACCGCGTCTTGCCGCAGCGGCTACATTTTCGGGCTTCCCAGACCAGTCCTCAGGTGACCCCATGGCCGTTCCCAAACGACGTCAGTCGAATCAGAAAACCCGGTCCCGCCGCGCCCACGACTTTCTCACCCCCCGCCAGTTGACGTTCTGCTCGAACTGCGGCAAGGCCGTGCCAACGCACCGGATTTGCGGCACCTGCGGCCACTACATGGGCCGGGCCGTCATCAAGACCGAGGAATAAGCCTTGGCGACTGACGGGCCGACAGCAGTGCTGTTTCCCGGCCAGGGCGCCCAGACCGTCGGCATGGTCGGCGGATGGCTCAATGAACATCCCTCTGCCCGGGACCTCTTCCTGAGGGCGTCGGAGATCGTTGGTTACGATCTCGCCGCTGTCTGCGAAACCGGACCGGCGGAGAGGCTCAACACGACGGCCGTCAGCCAGCCGGCCATCCTCGTGACCAGTCTGGCCATGCTCGAGGTGCTCGCCGCGCGGCCGGCTGAAGAGGGTGGGCGTCCGCTCGACCGGGCGACCATCACCGCCGGCCTTTCCCTCGGCGAGTACACGGCACTCGTGTTTGCCGGGGCGATCCGCTTCGACGATGCAGTGCGGCTCGTTGACGTCCGTGGCCGGGCGATGCAGGAGTGCGCCGAGGCACGTCCGGGAGCGATGGTGGCGGTGCTGGGCCTCGAACGCGAACGGCTTCAGGTTCTCTGCGACGAGGTTCGGGCAGGCGACGTGCTCGAGATCGCCAACGTGCTCTGCCCCGGAAACATCGTGGCCTCAGGCTCGTCGGCAGCCTGCCTCCGCCTTGCCGAAGCGGCCACCTCGGCCGGGGCGATGAAGTGCGTGCCGCTCGAGGTTGCCGGTGCGTTTCACACCCGGATGATGGAGCCGGCGGTCTCGCGACTCAGTCAGGCGCTGGCGGCGGTCGAGATCCGGCCGCCGCGGATTCCGGTCGTCAGCAACGTCGATGCCCGGCCGCATGACGACCCGGACGAAATCCGCCAACTGCTCGCCCGGCAGGTGGTGGGAGTGGTTGAGTGGCATGCGTCGGTGGAGCGGGTTCTTTCCCACGGGCCCCGGGAAGTCTGGGAAGTGGGCCCGGGCCGCGTGCTGCGCGGACTCATGAAGCGGATTGATCGAAGTCTGGCCTGCCATGGCGTGCTCGACTGAGCCGCTGGCCCGCCAGAAAACCAGCGGAGGAACGAGAGCATGTCTGAAACAGCCCAGTCGAACGCGGTGCCGCGGCGGGTCCAGGTTGACCTTTCGGGGCAGGTCGCCATCGTCACCGGAGCCTCGCAGGGCATCGGCCGGGCGATCGCCGAAACACTCGCCGCGAACGGTGCCAGCGTGGCACTCGTGGCCCGAAGCGAATCGAAGCTCGCCGACGTGGCGGCCGCGATCCGCTCGGCCGGCGGAACCGCCGAGCCCTTCCCCTGCGATGTCTCCAAGGCCGAGGACGTCACTGCGGTCGTCGAGACGATCCATGCGAAGTTCGGTCGGATCGACGTGCTCGTCAACAACGCCGGCGTCACCCGCGACACCCTCCTGCCGCGGATGAGCGACGAGGAGTGGGACGAGGTGCTGACGACGAATCTCCGCGGCCCATTCCTCTTCATGCGGGCGGCGAGCCGGCCGATGATGCAGCAGCGTTATGGAAGGATCGTGAACGTGGCCAGTGTCTCGGGCCTGATCGGCAATCCTGGGCAGGCCAACTACTCCGCCTCGAAGGCGGGGCTCGTCGGCCTGACCCGGACGGTTGCCAAGGAACTCGCCGGACGGAAAATCACGGTCAACGCCGTCGCCCCGGGGTTCATCGCCAGCGACATGACCGCCGCTCTCGGCCCCGCTCTGCTCGACGAGGTCAAGAAGCGGGTTCCGGCGAAGCGGCTCGGCGAGGCCTGGGAGATCGCCGAGGCGGTGCTGTTCCTCGTGGCCCCATCCTCGGGATACATCACGGCCCAGGTTCTCACGGTCGACGGAGGTCTGATCGGCTGACCGCCGCGTCATTCGCCCTCCGGGAGCGTTGGCAGCGAAAGACCGGGATTGACGGCATCCCGGGCGGTCTGGACAGTCTGCAGGGCCAGCGGGTATATCAATTTGCGTTCGATGACGACGTTTTTTCAGGAACTTCAGCCGGTACACCGGCGATAGCAGGAGGATTCAAACGGTGGCTTCAGTCCAAGACCGCGTGATCGATATCGTCGCGTCCCAATTGGGTGTGAGCAAGGAACAGATCACCCCCGAGACGTCGTTCATCAACGACCTGGGAGCCGACTCGCTCGACACGGTCGAATTGGTCATGGAACTCGAGGAAGAGTTCGAGATCAACATCCCCGACGATGCCGCTGAAAAGATCCAGACCGTCGGTCAGGCGGTCGAGTTCATCGAAAAGCACCAGTCCTAACCGGCCCTTGGCGTGACGGTGCACAGCATGAAGCGACGCGTTGCGGTGACGGGCCTCGGGCTTGTCACCTCTCTCGGCCGGCCTGTTGACCTGTTCTGGGATCGCATTCTGCGCGGTGAGAGCGGCGTCGGGCCGATCACGCTCTTCGACGTTGCCGGCTACCGAGTCCAGTTCGGCGGGCAGGTCCACTGGGACGCCGAGAGCGAAAACATCGCCAGTCCCAAGGAATTGAAGCGGCTCGACCGGTTCACCCAGTTCGCGATCGCCTCCGCGAAGGACGCGGTCGCCGACTCGGGGCTCGACTTCGCCCAGGAGGATCCATACCGCTGCGGAGTCGTGATCGGCTCCGGCATCGGTGGGCTCTGGGAGTTTGAGGTGCAGGAGGAGCGGCTGCTGCACAAGGGCATCGACAAGGTCTCGCCGTTCACGATCCCGAAACTGATGGTCAATTCAGCCAGCGGCCATGTTTCGGCGCTGTTCGGTGCCAAGGGGCCCAACTTCGCCGTCGCCACGGCCTGTGCAAGTGCGGCCAATTCGATCGGCAGCGGGCTGCGGGCCATCCAGTATGGCGACGCCGACGTGATGATCGCGGGCGCCAGCGAGGCCGCCCTGACCCCGATCGGTCTGGCCGGGTTTCAGAACATGCGGGCCCTTTCGTTCCGCACCGACGCCCCGCAGCAGGCCAGTCGGCCGTTCGACGTCGATCGGGATGGCTTCGTGCTCTCAGAGGGGGCGGGTGTCGTTGTGCTCGAGGAGATGGAGCATGCCCGCCGCCGTGGTGCCAGGATCTATGGCGAGCTGATGGGCTACGGTGCCAGTGGCGACGCGGGGCACATCACCCAGCCCGACGAGGAGGGCCGCGGTGCCGCCAGGGCGATGGCGATGGCGCTCGAGGATGCGGGCCTCAATCCAGATGCCATCGGCTACATCAATGCCCACGGCACGAGCACGCCTCTGGGCGACAAGGCGGAGACCGTCGCCATGAAGCGGGTGTTTGGGGAGCATTCCCGCAGGCTGGCGATTTCCAGCACCAAGAGCCAGCTCGGACACACGCTCGGGGCCAGCGGCGGCATCGAACTTGTCGTCTGCGCGTTGACGATTTCCCGGGGTGTGATCGCCCCCACGATCAACCTCGATAACCCCGACCCCGACTGCGATCTCGACTACACTCCCAAGGTGGCCCGCGAGGCCCGGGTGGAAGTGGCGATGAGCAACAGTTTCGGATTCGGCGGTCACAACGCCTCGCTCGTTCTCGGCCGGCTGCGGTAGTGGCCGCGTGGCTGGAGCCAGCGGCAGCCGACACCGAGTCCGCCCCTGATACCGAGCGCGAAGCCGAGTCTGCTGCCAGGCGTGAAGTCCTGAACCGATCACGGGAGCCGCTCGTGCAATTCCTGCCTCGGATCCCTGTGGGATTGGTGGCCCTGGCAGCCTTGATCTGGCTGCCGGCTCCCGTCTCTGGCCAGCTGCCTGCCGACGCCGGGCAGGTCTGGAAGACCTACGACATCGGGGCGTTCGTCCGGCAATCCGGACCCGGCACCCAAAAACATGTCGTCGACTGGGTGCTTCAGGAAACGGGCTATGCCAGCTGGCATGGCGACGTGGTGGCATCCCTCTCGGCCGATGAGGCGTCGCTCCGCTGCTATCACACGCCGACCATGCAGAAAAGGGTGGCCGAGATCGCTGCCCGGTTCAATCAGGATGCGGCGGCGATGCACCGCTTCTCGGTGCGGGTGCTGGGCATCGGCAGTCCGTCATGGCGGACCGATGCCCGGGGGATGCTGCGGCCGATCCCCGCCGCCACTCCCGGCGTGCAGGCCTGGATCATGTCGCGGGAGGAGGGGGCGATGCTGCTCGCCAACCTGCGGCGGCGGAGCGATTGCCAGGAGCTTCCGACCGGGGCGGTCCTGGCCGGCAATGGCGTTCCGGCGGTCGTTTCGGGAGGAAGAAAACTCCCCTACGTGCAGGACGTCGTCCCCCGCACCGACGCCTGGCCGGGCTGGCAGATGCTGGGCGGAGCCTGCGACGAGGGGATGGCGATCGATCTGCAGCCCCTGCTCTCGCTCGACGGGACCGCTGTCGATGCAGTTTTTCGCTGCCGAATCGATCAGATCGAAAGGATGGCGCCCCTCGTCGTGAGTCTGCCGACGGGGCAGCAGCGGGTCCAGGTCGAGGTGCCGCAGGTTTCGGCGGTTCGTATCGGGGAGCGTTTCCGCTGGCCTGCAAACCAGACACTGATCGTCGGTCTGGGGTTGGTGCCGTGGCCTGTTCCCGGTCAGAATCCCGCGGCCGCTTCGGCCCTGGTGGCGTCCGCCAGGCGGACGGACGTGATCGTGGTGGTGGAGCCGCGGCTCGGCACCCCGCCATAATGCCTCGTCCTCTGGCCGCCTGCACCAAAACCATTCCAAGAATCATCCCAGACGACAACCATCCCAAGAACAGTCCGATTTTCATTCGAGAGCAGGAATCGTTGCATGCGTGAAGTTCCCGATCGTCGCGTCGTCATCACCGGGATGGGTGTCGTGAGCCCGCTCGGGCTGTCACTCGAGTCGCTTTGGAGCGGCCTCATCGAGGGCCGCAGTGGCGTCGGGCCGATCGAACTGTTTCCCGCCGATGGGCTGCCGCTGCGGCATGCGGCCGAGGCCCGGGAGTTCACCGGCGAGATCGACAACTTCGGGCCGCTCGACGGCGAGCGAAAGAAGGCGATTCGCAAGGGACTGAAGGTGATGTGTCGCGAGAGCCAGATGGCCGTGGCCGCCGCGCAGCGAGCCCTGCACGACTGCGGGATCACTCCGGAGCAGCATCGGCCGGAGCGTTTTGGATGCGTTTTCGGCTCCGATTACATGCTCACGCTGCCAGAGGACTTCACCTCCAGCGTCGCCGCCTGCCGCGACGCCGAGGGGCGGTTTGATTTCGACCGCTGGGCCGGAGAGGGCATGCCGCTGCTCAACCCGCTCTGGCTCCTGAAGTATCTGCCGAACATGCCGGCCAGCCACATCGCGATCTACAACGATCTGCGCGGGCCGAGCAATTCGATCACCCTGCGGGAGGCGAGCGGTCATCTGGCGATCGGCGAGGCCACGATGACGATCCAGCGGGGAGCGGCCGACCTGATGCTGGCCGGGGCAACAGGCACCCGGGTTCATCCGATGAAGACCGTGCACGCCCTCCAGAGCGAACAGGTGGCCCTCGCTGAAGGACAGAACGACGACCCGACCCGCTGGAGTCGGCCGTTCGACAAAGGCCGCCGCGGCATGGTTCTCGGCGAGGGGGCTGCCGTGCTCGTGCTCGAAGACCTGGAGCATGCCCGCGGCCGTGGTGCACGGATCTACGGCGAGATCGTCGGCCATGCGGCCCGCCATGCCAGCGATTCGGCGGGGGTTGGCGTTCGTCGGCGGGCCCTGGGGCTGGCGATGCGGCGGGCACTGGAGGTGGCGAGCCTCGAACCAGGCGACGTGTCGCACCTCCATGCCCATGGCGTCAGCACCGTCGCCGGGGATCGCGACGAGGCGGCCGCGATGCAGGATGTGCTCGGCAAGGCTGCGGAGACGATCCCGACGGTGGCCGCGAAGAGCCACTTCGGCAACCTCGGCGGCGGCAGCGGGCTGGTCGAGTGCGTGAGCAGCCTTCTGGCCATGCGGCATGGGCGGCTGTTTCCGCTGCTCAATCATGAGACAGCAGATCCCGACTGTCCGATCCGAGCCGCCAAGGCTGGCGACGCTGCCGGAGATGTCTTTCTGTCGTCCTCCGTGACGCCGCAGGGGCAGGCTGGATCGGTTGTGATTCGCGGCTGGAACCTCGATGCCTAGCGGGTGGCCGTGGGCTGCTTGACAGTTTGCCGCAGGTGCCCTACCTTCCACGGGTTGCGTCACGAGGTCGTGGCTGCTGGTTCACGGAATACGCTTCCAAACACTCATGAGGGTGTTTCGGCGCCCTGGTCGGTTCTGGCGTCGGTTCGCCGGCAGGCCACCGATCGATTTGCCGCCGAGATTCGAGAAGCGTCGTCCGAGAACCCCATGAAGCCAGAAGAAATTCTTCGCATCGTTGACGCGATCCACCGCGACAAGAACATCGACAAGGAGATCGTCTTTCAGGCGATCGAGTCGGCGCTTGTCACCGCGTTGACTAGGCAGTTCGGGGAGACCTCCGACATCCAGATCGTGATCGATCGTGAGGACGGACGGCTTTCCGGCACCCGGGACGGTGTCGAGATCGACACCCAGGAACTCTCGGGCCGAATCGGCGCCCAGACAGCCAAGCAGGTCATCATCCAGAAGATCCGCGAGGCTGAGCGGGATTCGATCCACGATGAGTTCGAGGAACAGATCGGCCAGATGATCTCGGGCGTCGTGACCCGTTTCGAGGGGGCGACGGCGACCGTCTCGCTCGGCGCAACCGAGGCGATCCTGCCCCGCAGCGAGCAGATCCCGGGCGAGTCGTACCATCCCAACGAGCGGATCCGGGCCACGATCTTTGAGGTCCGGAAGGTTGGCAGCCGGGTGAAGATCATCCTCTCGCGGATTCGGCCGCAGCTCGTTCAGCGGCTCTTCGAGCAGGAGATCCCCGAGATTGCCGACGGCGTGATCGAGATCCGTGCCATCTCCCGCGAGCCGGGATATCGCAGCAAGGTTGCCGTGATCAGCTCCGACTCCAGGGTCGACTGCGTCGGAGCCTGCGTGGGCGTCCGCGGCAACCGCATCAAGAACATCGTCGAAGAGCTCGGCGGCGAGCGGATCGACATCGTCCGCTGGAGCGATGATCTCCAGGTGCTCGTTCCCAATGCCCTGCAGCCTGCCGAGGTCGATGAGGTGATCCTCTGTCAGATGCTCGGCCGCGGTATTGTGCTGGTTCGCGAGGATCAGCTTTCTCTGGCCATCGGCCGCCGCGGCCAGAACGTGCGGCTTGCCAGCAAACTCTGCGGCTGGGACATCGAGATCATGACCCGCGACGAACTCGACCAGCAGATCGAGCGGGCGGTGACCGGATTCTCGTCGATCGAGGGCCTGGATGAGTCGGTTGCCGAACGTCTCGTCGGTGAGGGGTTCCTCTCCTACGACGACCTTTCGGTGATCGAACCCGAGGACCTGATGGAGATGGGTGGGCTTACGGCGGAGACGGTCGATGCGATCGTCGCCGAGGCCGAAAAACGGGCGGCGATGGCCGAGGTCGCTGCCGCCGACGAGCGCCGCAAGCAGCGTGAGCAGGAGCGGATCGACAAGGCCACGGCCGATGCCGACGCAGCCGAGGCTGCGGCGCCGGGCGACAGCGTGGCCGCACCCGAGGGCAGCTCCTGACGGTCACCTGGCGATTCCCTCGGGGCGGTGTTTCGGAAGGTTTGATTCCTCCGGGCACGGCGGCGAGGATAGGAAGCACGATTCGGCTCGGGTCATGAGGTTTGCGTGGCGGTTCGCATCTACACACTGGCAAAAGAACTCAAGATCGACAGCAAGGAGCTGGTCGAGCTGTGCACCCGCGCCGGCATCCACGACAAGGGCTCGGCTCTCGCCAGCATGAGCGACGAAGAGATCGCCAAGCTGAAGGAATTCATCGCGGCCAAGTCGCGGCCCGCCGAAAGGCCTCCGGTCGCCGGGCCGAAGCCTGCTGCTCCCAAGCCGCCGTCGGCACCGTCGACGCTGAAGCGGGAGGATTACATTGCTCCGGCAGGCGTCGCCCGTGGGCGGCCCCCGGAAGTGGCCCCCCCCTCGCCCGTCGCGGAACAGCGGCCGAGGCCCACGGCCGCACGGCCTCCCGTGCAGCGGTCGGGTGGCGAGGGCTCGAGGCCGGTTCCACGTCCGGCGTTCAAGTTGGCGCCGCTGCCCGCGTCGAAGCAGCCCCCCTTGGCCCGGCCGCCGCAGGAACCTGTGGCCCAGAAGCCCGACGTCAAACTGCCGCTTGATGCGATCCGTTCGGCAAAGGCTGGCGGAGCAAAGCCGCTGGCTGACCACATGCGGAAGCACGAGCAGCGGCAGGCCGAGGCGGCCCGCCTGCGGCCTGCCGGAGGCCTGTTGCGGGGTGGCACCCGCGGCGGACCGGGCATGGCGCCTGTGCCACCGCCGATGGAGCCTGGCATTCGCCCAAGGCGAACCCCGTCGAAGGGTACGCCCGGCAAGCCCGACGATCTCCTCGGCGGCCGTGATGCCCGTCAGCTCAACCGTAAGCGGGTCGATTCCCGGGGCATCGGCGACGATGACGATGGCTCCCGTCGGCGTCGAGGCCCCCGCCAGCGTCGCGGTGCCTCGGTCTCGACGGCCGCGCCACGCAAGGCCAATGCCTCGATCCAGGTTCCCTGCACCGTGCGGGCGTTTTCCGAGGCGATCGGACTCGCTGCAAGCGAGGTCCTGAAGAAACTCCTGACCTTCGGCATGGAGACGATGCCGAGCATGGGCGCCATGCTCGACCGCGACACCGTCGAACTGCTCGCCGCCGAACTCGGCGTACAGCTCGACATCAAGACTGCAGAGGATCTGGAGAAAGAACTGCTCGCCGGCTTCGACGCCGTCGACGAGGATCCGGCCCTGCGGCTGCCAAGGGCGCCGGTTGTCACGTTCCTCGGCCACGTCGACCACGGCAAGACTTCGCTCCTCGATCGGATTCTGGGCATTGACGTGGCCTCGCGCGAAAGCGGCGGCATCACGCAGCACATGCGTGCCTACACGATCAAGCGGAATGATCACCCGATCACCTTCGTCGACACCCCCGGCCACGAGGCGTTCACCCAGATGCGGGCCCGCGGGGCGAATGTCACCGACTGTGCGGTGCTCGTGGTGGCTGCCGATGACGGACTGATGCCGCAGACTGAGGAGGCGATCAGCCATGCCAAGGCTGCCGGCGTGCCGATCGTCGTGGCCATCAACAAGATCGATCTTCCGGGTATCGACGTGCAGCGGGTCTACCAGCAACTCGCCGCCAACGAACTGCTTCCGACCGAGTGGGGCGGGGAGACGGAGGTCGTGAAGACCAGCGCCCTGAACGGCGAAGGTGTCGATCACCTTCTCGACACGCTCCTGACCATCGCCGAACTCCACGATCTGCGGGCCAACCCCGAACGGGCCGCGGCCGGCGTCTGCCTCGACGCCTCGATCCACGAGGGCCGCGGCGTGATCGCCTGTCTGCTCGTTCAGAAGGGGACGCTGCGGGTCGGCGACCCGCTGGTCTGTGGCGAGGCGAGCGGCCATGTGAAGTCGATGCAGGACACCCTCACCAAGAAGAAGGTTACCGAGGCAGGCCCGGCGCAGGCGGTTTTCGTCAACGGCCTCGACGTGGCCCCGGGTGCCGGAGACCGCTTCCAGGCCGTCGATTCGATCGCCATGGCCCGAGAGGTTGCCCTCAAGCGAACCGACATCCGGCGGCACAGCAATCTGATCAGCGCGCCTGTGCATGTGACGCTCGAAAACCTCCATGACCGACTCGGAGCGGAGAAGGCGCCAACGCTCAATCTGATCCTCCGGGCCGACGTTCGTGGCTCGATCGAGGCGATTCTCAAGGAACTGACGAAACTCGATCATCCGGAGGTCAAGGTCCGGGTGCTGCAGGCGACCGTCGGCGGCATTACCGAGGCGGACGTGGCCCTCGCCGATGCATCGGACGCGGTGATCATTGGATTCAATGTGGTGCCGGACGAGCGTGCCCGGGCCTTGGCCGACGAGCGTGGGGTGCAGGTGCGCCGCTACGAGATCATCTATCAGGTCACAGATGACCTGAGGAATGCCCTGGAGGGCATGCTCGCTCCCGAGAAGCGGGAGACCGAACTTGGCCGAGCTGTCGTCCAGCGGACCTACTCCATCAGTCGCATCGGGGTCATCGCGGGCTGCCGCGTGATCGGTGGTGTGATCGCCCGCAATGGACGGCTCAGGATCATCCGGGACAGCCGTGTGATCGGTGAGTACGGCATCGAGTCTCTGAAGCGGGAGAAGGACGACGCCCGTGAGGTCAGGGACGGACTGGAGTGCGGCATCAAACTGGCCGGATTCAACGACATCAAGGAGGGCGACATCCTCGAGTGCTATCGGATCGAGGAAGTCGCACGCACGCTGTCGTGAGCACGCGTCGTCAACTGAAGGCTGCCGAGGCAGTGAGAGAAGTGGTCAGCATGGCCATCCTGACGCAGGTGCGCGATCCGCGGGTGCAGGATGTGACTGTGACCTCTGTCGAGATGGCGCCCGACATGCGGAATGCGGTGGTGCACGTCTCAGTCATGGGGAGTCCGGCGAAGCAGGAACTGGCTCTCCGCGGCCTCGCCAGTTCGGCTGGGTTTCTCCAGGCCCAGTTGGCCGAACGAATCGACACCCGCTACACGCCCAGGCTGGCATTCAAACTCGATGCCGGCGTGAAGCGATCTATCGAGATAGCCAGGATGCTCGACGAGGTGCTGCCCCGGGAATCGCCCGAAGGCGACCCGAATGATGGCCAGCAGTCGTCCGGCAATGGGCAAAACGACCCTCGCGAACAGCCTCAGGATCAGGCATGAGCACATCGAAAAGCCAGCAGCCCAATCGCCAGCAACTCGTCGCCAAACTCCACAAGGCGTTGAAGTCGAGTTACAAGCAGGTCACACCCAACACGGCTCGGCCCGTGCTCGAACAGGTTCTCTACGCCTGCTGTCTTGAAAACGCATCGTACGAGGCCGCGGAGAAGGCACTGGCGAAATTGCTCCAGGGCTATTTCGATCTCAACGAGGTTCGCGTGACGACGGTCGCCGAACTGGCCGAGCACATGGCCGACCTGCCCGATCCGCCTCATGCCGCCCTCGGACTGCGACGGGTGCTGCAGGGTGTTTTCGAGTCGAGCTACAGTTTCAGCCTCGAAAATGCCAAGAAGCACTCCATAGCCCATGGGATCAAGACTCTCGAACATCTGCATGGCATCCCCCCCTTCGCCGTGCACTTCGTGGCCTCGACGGCCTTGGGCGGGCACTTCATCCCGATTGACCGCGGTGCGTTGTCGGCGCTCTATCTGACGGGCATCGTCTCCGATGATGAATACAACGCGGAAAAGGCGGCCGGACTGGAGCGGTTCGTCACCAAGAAGGCCGGACCTGAATTCAGTTCCCTGCTTCACCAGTTTGGCGTCGAGGTGCTCGGCAACCTCCATGGAACCACCGTCAAGAAGGTGCTGCAGGCAGTGAATCCCGCGGCCAAGGATCGTTTTCCAAAACGGGGAGAACCGCTCCCAATTCCCAGCCCGCCTCCTCCGGCGACTGGAAAGCAGGGACAAAGGGCTGCCGAGGCGGCCCGGACGGCCGCAGAGGAGCATCGCCCGGCGGGTCCCCAGGCCGCCGCCCGGCCGGCCGGCAAGACGCCGCTGCCTCCCCCGGGATCGGGACCCAAGCGAACGGCCGACGGCAAGCCGATTCCTGGAAGCAAGCCCGGGCCGAAGCCGTTCGTGGTCAAGCCAAACGCCGGCAAGCCGATCACGATCAAGCCGCAGGGCGAACCCCCGGCGGCAAAAGTCGAGGAACGGAAGACCGTGGAGCCGAAAAAGCCTCTGGCCAAACCGGTAGCCAAACCAGTGGCCAAACCAGTGGCCAAATCTGCAAAGCCGGTTGCGAAGCCCGGCGCTGCCGCGAAGGTTTCTGCTGCGAAGCCCGTCGTCGGCAAGCCGTCATCCGGCAAGCCATCCTCGGGCAAACCGGTTGCCAAGGGAGGCGGGGCCAAGCCGGCGGCGCGAGGCGCCGATGGCTCGAGGCATTCGGCACAGCTCGCCCGGCGGAAGCCGAGGTGACAGGGGCGGCGAGGGCGGAATCGTGGGCGGCGAATGACGCCGCCGGGCAACAGCGGCACAGAGAACGGGGACGAACGACGTGGCAGGCCATTCCCATTGGGCGAACATCTCCCGCAAGAAGTCGTTGATCGACGCCAAGCGCGGCAAGCTCTGGAGCAAGCTCGCCAAGGCGATCATCGTGGCTGCGAAGCACGGCGGTCCTGATCCGGACGCAAACCTCAGACTGCGGTATGCAATCGATGCGGCCAAGGCCGTGAGCATGCCCAAGGACAACATCCAGCGGGCCATCAAGACGGGCATCGGCGAACTCAAGGGCGGGAACCTCGAGGAATCGATCTACGAGGGCTATGCGGCCGGTGGCGTGGCGGTGATGTGCGAGATTCTGACCGACAACAAGAACCGCACCGCCCCCGAGATTCGCAAGATCTTCGAGATCTACGACGGCAAACTCGGGGGAACCGGCTGCGTCGCCTATCTCTTCCAGCGGAAGGGGCTCGTCCGGGTGCCGCAGGCAGCCTGCGACGAGGACCGGCTGATGGAAATCGCGATCGAGGCCGGTGCGGATGACGTCAAACTTGCCGGGGATCGCTGGGAGGTGACCTGCGAGCCGACCGTGATGGCCGCCGTGATCGCTGCCATCGAGGCCGCCAAAATCACCGTCGAGTCCAACGACCTCATCCGGATTCCGACGAATTCGGTTGACGTCGATGATGTCGAAACCGCCCGCAAGGTTCTGAACCTGATGGAGCGGCTCGACGATCACGATGACGTTCAGAGCGTCTCGGCCAACTTCAACATCCCCGACACGGCGATGGCTGAACTCTCCGCCTGATCGGATCCCGCGGAGCCGGCAGCGGTCACTTCTCCGAGTGCTCGACCTGCGGCCAATAGGTGTCGAAGTCGAACTCAGGACTGTTGTCGAGGTCGTGGCATTCGAGGCAGTTGTTGACGGCCTTCTGCTTCCCCTCTGGCGTGTCGATCGAGAGAACGAGTTCGGTGCGAAGCCGATCCCTTTCGGTCGTGCTCGCCCGGACATCGCCACGTTCGACGGCCGCGTGGGCAGCGGCTGGGCCATGGCAGTTTTCGCAGCCCTGATGGGCGAGGTGCGGCGTCGACTGCATGCCGGTAAAGCCTCCCTCGAAGGGTTCGAAACGCTGCGGTGCCCATCCCACCACGTGGCATGAGAGGCATTCCGGGTCGCCGTCCCGCCGGGGTGACTGCTCCTCGAGGGTCGTCAGGGCCTTCGCATGGCCGCTTTCGATCCAGACGTCATAGGCCTCCTTGTGGCAGTCGGCACAGGCGGCACTGCCGGCGAAACGGCGTCCTGTCGGATGGCGGACCGCGACGAGTCCCAGTCCGTTGAGCCCAAGCGATTCGAGCTGATTCTGGTAGGCGGCGAGCAGCCGGATCATGTCGGGCGACTCGCCCCAGCGGGCATCGAGCGGAACCCGCTGGGATCGAAGCGGCGTTTTCGGGTCGGCGAAAAACCCGATCGCGACGGCGAACATGCCCTTATGGCCGAGTTCCACAAGTTTTGCGGAACCCCCGGCAACAGAAGGCAGTTGAGCGGGAGGCTCGTCCGCGCCGCCGGCCGTGGCAACGATATCGAACTGCGGAAACCTGGCGGCCAGCGTCTTCGTCTCATCCGCCGAAGCCCAGGAGAGCAGGATCTGGTGATCGCAGGCCGCCTTCTGGAGTTCGGCGGCAACCACCTCGAGTGCCCGGGCCGCGGGCTGCACCTCGACGGCATCGTTGCGGATCTGTTCGGCCTCCTTGTCTCCGAGCACGCTCGTGATCCCGATCCGCAGGCCGCCGATCTCGACCACGCGATATCGGGGGGTGATGTTGGCGTCGAGGCCGAGCAGGCCGACGTTCGCGCTGAGGAAGGGTGTCGGCTGGTCTCCCACGGGCGCCACGGCAGCCACGAGTTCCTCGGCGGGAAGCCGCAGGTCGTCGGGGCCGAGGCCGACCGCCGAGTAGCCCATCGCCCTCAGTCCGTCGGCGATCGATTGAAACTTCACCTCCGACTGGCGGCCGAACCGTCGCACCTGGCCGCCGAGATCGACGGCCAACAGCGGCCAGCCAGCCGACTGGACTGCCCGGAGGAAGTTCTGGCGGCGACTGAGGCCGCCCTTCTGGTTCTCCTTGCCAGTGCAGCCGCAGGGTTCGATGTAGCCGTCGAGTTCGCCGCTGAGAATGACCACCGCCTGCGGGGTCGGCCAGTCGGAGAACACCCTCCCGTTCCGCTCCGTGAACGTGTCGACGGTCGCAGCCGGAACGTCGAGGCCGCGGTCCGGGGCCGCGGTCTCGGCAACCCCAAGCGAGGAAAGCAGCACCACTGCCAGCAACACCTGGAGGAGGCGAATGATCACGGAGATGCGGTCCTTGAGGAAGTGGTTGAGGATGGCGAACTGCCCTGGCGATCTAAGGTTCGATTGCCACGCAGACAGGGATCGTGAGGATGGGCGTGTCGGGATGGCCTGTCTCGAGGACGATCCTGCCCGCCGGGGCCTGGGGCGAGCAACGGTGGTTTGCCGGCGGGCTTCCGGGCGGAATCGAGATCGAGATCGGAATTCGGATCGTGCCGCCGGTCCCGACGGGAACCCCCGCGCCGACCTCGACGACAAGGCTCGCGGGCTCTGTCTCTCGGACCGACGGCCTGACGCTCGATCGATGGGGGCCTTTGGCCATCAGGAACACCTGTGTGCGACTGCCGTTTCTGCTGGAAACCGATCCGAGCATCAACGACTGACGGGATGAATCCCATCCGCCGCCTGCCAAGGCAAGGTCACCGCCGACGGTGCCCTCGACCGGCAACTCCAGCAGGATTTCCTCGGGCATCCGCACCGTGGCCCGCAGCGTCTGTCGCAACTGGCCCAGCGGTAGTCCTGGCAGGACATCGACCGCAAGAACCACCCCGCCCGTCGCCCCGACCTCTGCAGAGATTTCGGTGGCATCGAGGGGCGCCGTGGAAAGTGAGAAAAACTGGGCAGTCTCCGGGTCGGTCGCCTCGAACTTTTCGAAGACCGGGGGTTCGCTACCGTAGGTGAAGATCCTCAGGCTGGCCCGCTCGCCCGTGGTGGCCGACAGTTTTGAGAGCACCAGTCTGTCGGGAACTGCCTTCCACGTGGGAACCACGGTGCCCTCGAGCACGAAGGCGATCTCAGGGCGGCGTGGGTCGTTTGTAAACACCGTGGCCTGCTGACGGAACGGCCCCCCTGCCCCCTTCCCCTTCCAGGTCAGTCGCAGTTTGGTGCTGCCGCCGGAGGGAACCTCCTTGCGGCCGGTCTCATCGCCGCCGTCGGTCGCATCGAAATCGCTCACCGTGCAGCTGCAGCTTGTCGCCCCGCGGGTCAGCACGAGCGTGGTCTTGCCGCGATTGTGGATCACGAACTCATGCGAGCCCTTGCCGCCGGCGCCGACCGTTCCAAAGTCATGCCGTGTTTCCGGAACGTCCACCTCGGCCGCATCGGCGGATGGAGGCGACAGCATGTCGGCGCTGAAGTCCCCTACCTGCCAGGGTTTCAAAGAGGCCTCGAGCAGCGCCGAACCGCCGCCGACCGCCGCACCAACTGCGGCCGCAATGCCCGCCACGGCCCACGCATTCACGCTGCGAACCCGCATCGGCAGGAGACTCCGAGGGACCGATCCAAGTGAAAGAAATTGTAGCGGTTTAGAGACCACCGCCGAGGTATTCCGTGCAGTGAGCCGCAGGACAGG
>CAMDFJ010000055.1 GCA_945897435.1 Candidatus Kuenenia stuttgartensis
ACACCGGCCTGCGTGCCGAGGAATCGCACCATCTCCCCGTCGCGTCCGCCGAACGGACCGCCACGTTTGTTGAGCACCTGCAGCACGCCGACGACAGTGCCGTCGTAGCCGACCAGCGGGCAGGCGAGGATCGTGCGGGTGCGGTAGCCCGATTTGCGATCGAACTCCGGATTGAATCGGGGGTCGGCATAGGCATCGGGCAGCGTCACCACGCTGCCGGTACGGGCCACCTCTCCGGCGATTCCCCGGCTGACGGGAAACCGGATCTCGGCGATCGGCGACCCGGCGCTGCCGGTTGCGACCCGGCTGTAGAGTTCCTCCGAACCTGCATCGAGGAGAAAGACCGTGGCCCGTTCGCAGTCGAGCACGGTCGTGGCCGCCGCTGCGATCGCCTCGAGCAGGGGATCGAGTTCGACCGTCGCCCCAAGCCGTCCGGCGACATCGAGAAGCTGCTCGAGATCGGCGATCCGGCGGCCCGGTTCGTCGTGGGGATCATCGCCGACGTGTAAGGAAGTGTCTGCCATGCGGTGCCTCAGGTTGCCGCGGGCCCGCGGCGGATAATGAGCAATGTACAGTACAATCCCCGGCTCCGAGGCCCTGACTACGCAACGCATGCCGCCTGAACCCGCCCTCGACCGCGTCCTGACCGTGCCAAACCTGATTTCGGCGCTGCGACTCGGACTCTCGCTCGTGCTTTTCGCGGCGATCGAGCGGACAGCCTGGCAGCCGGCATTCTGGCTGTTTCTCCTTGCGGCCTCGACCGACTGGGTCGATGGCTGGTGGGCCCGCCGGTTCCATCAGGTGAGCCGGCTCGGCCGGATCTTCGATCCGCTCGTCGACAAGGTGATCGTCTGCGGTGCATTCATCCTGCTGGCGGCCCGAGGCGGGGCGTCGGCGATTCTCCCCTGGATGGCGGTCGTCGTCGTTCTCCGGGAACTCGTCGTGACGGCCGTGCGGGCGGAGATGGAGCGGGCCGGCCACGACTTCTCCGCCGGGCTCTCCGGCAAGCTCAAGATGGTGCTGCAGTGCGGAGCTGTGGCCCTCGAACTCGCCGCCCGTGCCTGGCCGGGAATGACGCTGGCGGGCCTCGAACTGCGGCCGGCCGCCACATTCGTCGCCTGGGCCGCCGTGGTCGCCACGATTCATTCGGGGCTTGAATACCTGATCGCCGCGCGGCCGGCATTGCTCGGCCCGGGGAAGTGACCTGCGCTGCACGGTTTCGAAACTGCATCTGGAGGCAGATTCTTGGACGACGGCATCCTGGCGGGAATCCTGTTCGGTGTGATGGGCATGGCAAGCGCCTCGATCGGGGCTGTCGTGATTGGACGGGTGCTTCGCGGGGCGGATGCCGTCGATGTCCGGCCTCATCCAGCCGTCAGCTGGAACGGCAGCGACCTGTTGAGCGTGTTCCTCATCGGGATCATCTGCCAGGCCGTGGCCTCCGCCGCGGTGCCGAGGCCCGCTGCCGTCTTCGACCAGATCGCCACCCATGCGGTGGCGATGTCCTCTGCGACCTGCCTCGGGGCGGCCTATCTGTTGCTGCGGGGTGCGGCCCCGGATTCGCTCGGCTTCGGCATCGGCTCATGGCGACGCGACCTCGGGCTGGCCCTGACGACGCTCGTGCTGATTCTCGCCCCCCTTCTCGCGACGGCCGGCCTGCTCGACCGACTCGTTCCATACGAGCATCCGGTGATCGACTTTCTCCATGCGCACGACGGCCTGCAGGCGATCCTGCTCGTCAGCGTCTCGGCGGTCGTCGTCGCGCCTGTGGCGGAGGAGTTTTTCTTCCGGCGGGTGCTCCAGGGCTGGCTCGAGCGGGACCTCGGCGGCCCGATCGCCATCACCGTCTCGTCGCTCGCCTTTGGTCTGGCCCACATGGGGCAGGGGCTGGCCTGGATCCCGCTGGTGCTCTTCGGGGCGGCGGCCGGCTACCTCGCCCGGCAGACAGGGTCGATCATTCCCGGCATCCTGCTGCACGCCCTCTTCAACGCCGCCAGCCTGCTGCTCGTCCTCGCCCAGATGGCAGGTCAGTCAGCGACCGGATCATGACGGGCTTTCGCCTCTCATCGCCAAGACCCACCAGCCAGCGCAAGGCCGGAAAATGATCTGGTGGCGGGGAGGCCTGCCGGGCGAGAATCCTTCAGCGGTCCACGGACTGGGCCGATCTATATTTTTACCTCGTGCATCCAAAGGATTGGTGCCCGTCGTGTTTCGCCCTCTGGCCACTCGCGCCGTCGATGTCGCGGCCTATGCCGCGGTCCGGGTGCTGATCTGCGTCGTGCAGTCGCTTCCCCGCAGCACCTGCGAGCGGTGCGCCCGCAGTTGGTCCGACTTCCTCGCCAATCGGGTCAGGATCCGGCGGCGGGTTGTCCGCGACAATCTCAGGCTGGCATTTCCCGAGTGGTCGAGCGAGCAGTGCCGCGAGGTGGCCCGAGGCATGTGGGAGCATCTGCTTTTGATGGTGATCGAGATCGCCCATGCATCCCGTGTGATCCAGAAGACGACCTGGCGCAGGCATCTCCGGATCCACGACATGGAGACGATGGTGAGGACGCTCTGGCTCGACCGGCCGAAGGTGATCCTCTCCGGCCACTACGGCAACTTCGAACTCGCGGCCTACCTGTTCGGGGTCTTCGGGCTGCGGATCTATTCGGTGGCCCGCGAGCTCGACAATCCTCTGCTCGATGAATTCGTGACGAGATTTCGCGAATCCCGTGGCCAGAGAATCCTCCCCAAGAAGGGGAGCGCTCCGGACGTGGCGATCGTGCTCGAGGAGAACGGGGCGATCGGTCTGCTCGGGGACCAGTCGGCCGGAGCCAAGGGCTGCTGGATCGAGTTTTTCGGCAAGCCGGCGAGCGTTCACAAGGCGATCGGCGTGTTTGCACTCTCCTCGAATGCCCCGATCATGGTCTGCTCGGCCACCCGCCGGGGTGGCAGGCTCTTCGACTACGACCTGCGGATCGAGGGGGTCGCCGACCCTGCTGCCGGCGGCGGCGAGACCGCCAGCCTGACGGCCGTCTCGCAGTGGTACACCGATCTGCTCGAACGGGCGGTTCGAAGGGCCCCGCCACAATATTGGTGGGTCCACCGGCGATGGCGGGGACAGCCCGCAGCGGCTAAAGTAAAACGCTCCGCCGCCTGAGCCAGACGGCAGAGCCTTCGCGGTGCCCGCCTCATGCCCGACTGGATCCGTATCGCCTCGACCGGAGAATGCCCTCCAGGGACGAGCATCGAGCGGGTGGTCGAGGGGCGGATGGTGGCGCTGGCCAACGTCGATGGCGGCTGGCACGCGATCGACGGTCTCTGTCCCCATCAGGGCGGTCCGCTTGGTACCGGGCACCTCTGCGGCACGACCCTGACCTGTCCCTGGCACGGCTGGCAGTTCGACGTCGCGACCGGCCGACACAAGCTTTCGGCGACCGTTCGCCAGGCCGTCCACGAGGTCGTCGAACGCGACGGTGAACTGTTTGTCAGGCTCGCCCCGGACGGGTCTGCGGGAGCATCGCTCCCGTGATCGAGATCCGCTGTTTCCGCAACGACGATCCGCCGAAGCTCGCCGATGTCTGGCGCTGGGCTGACCTCGGACCGGCGGCGATGCAGCCGATGACATCGTCTCTGCTCGAGGCATGCGTCTTCTCCAAGCCCTACTTCGAACGCGACGGGCTGGTTGTGGCGGTCGACTCGGACCGTGTCGTCGGCTTCGCCCATGCGGCATTCGGCCCGACGAAATGCCGCTCCGCGATCGACCACCGGGTGGGCACGACGCTGCTGGTGGCGGTGATCCCCCATCCAGCCCAGGAGGTGATCGCCGATGCGCTTCTGGAGCGGTCAGAGGCCTATCTGCGGAGCCGCGGCGCCGAGGTGCTGCTCGGCGGTGGCTCCGCAGAGATGCGCAGCTTCTATCTCGGGCTCTACGGCGGCTCCGACCTGCCGGGAATCCTCGATTCATCGGCGACCATGCAGGCTGCGTTTCAGCGCCGAGGCTACGAGCCCTCGGAGCGGATTGCAGTGCTGCGGCGTTCGCTCTCCGGATTTCGGCCGCCGGTCAATCGGATGCAGCTCTCGATCCGCAGAAACACGCTGCTTCGGGTGATCGACGAGCCGGCCCGGCGAACCTGGTGGGAGGCGGCGACCACCACCGGAATCGCGCTGCGACGATATGAGATCCGAACCGGCACCCAGGACGAACTGCTCGGCAGCGCGTCGTTCTGGGACATGCAGCCGCTGGCGGGGGCCTGGGGCGTGCAGGCCGCCGGGCTGGTCGATGTGGCGATCGAGGGGGAACGGCGGCGACAGGGGCTGGCCCACTACCTCCTGGCGGAGGCGATGCACGACCTCGGTCAGGAGGGAATCACGCTGATGGAGACCCACGCCTCGGCGACGAACCTCGCGGCCATGAAGCTGTTCGACAAGCTCGGCTTCGAGGTCGTCGAATACGGAACCCTGTTCCGCAGGCCATAGCCCACGATTTCACGGCATTCTCACATTCGGATGGCCAAATCGGGATCGCTGATGTGCGGCCTGGGGGTGTACGATCCCGGGCACCAAGGAGGGCATCCACAGCCATGCAGGAAGCACCGGCAAAACTCTTCGTGCTCGACACGAACGTCATCCTTCACGACTCGGGCTGCATCCACAACTTCGAGGAAAACGAGATCGCGATTCCGATCACGGTGCTCGAGGAACTCGATCAGTTCAAGCGCGGCAACGAGGACATCAACTTCCAGGCCCGGGAGTTCCTCCGCCGGATCGATGCCCTCACCGGCGACGTCCTCTGCGGTGCCGGCTGCCCGCTCGGCCCGGGGCTTGGCTCGATCCGGGTCGTCCTCGGCAGCGGCCGCGACAGCCGGCTCCACGACTCCTTCTTCGGCGACACGCCCGACCACCGCATCCTCAACACGATGCTTTCGCTCGAGCGGCAGTGTTCTCCGCAGCCGGTGATCCTGGTCTCAAAGGACACGAATCTCCGAATGAAGGCCAAGTCGCTCGGCCTGCGGGCCCAGGACTACACCTCCGACAAGGTTGAAAGCTTCGACAAGCTCTACACCGGCAAGCGCGTGATCGAGGGGATCGCCTCTGAGGCGATCGACCGGTTCTACGCCGATGGCAGCGTGCCCGCCGACGCCTTTCCGTCGGTCGTCCAGCCGAGGGCCAACGAAAACTTCATTCTTCGCAATGGCAGCAAGTCGGCGCTCGCCACCTACCGGGCCACCGACCGATCCTTCTCGCGGGTCGAGAAGAACACCTGCTACGGCATCTCGCCGCGGAATGCCGAGCAGTCGTTCGCCCTCAAGGCCCTGACGGACGACGACATCAAGCTGGTCACCCTGGCCGGCACGGCTGGCACCGGCAAGACGCTCCTGGCCCTCGCGGCTGCGCTCGAATGCCGGCAGAAATACCGGCAGATTCTCCTCGCCCGGCCGATCGTGCCGCTCTCGAACAAGGATCTGGGCTACCTGCCGGGTGACGTTTCCGACAAGCTCGATCCCTACATGCAGCCGCTCTACGACAACCTGACGGTGATCCGGCACCAGTTCGGCGAAAACACCCAGGCCGCCCAGCGGGTGACGGAGATGCGGGAGTCGGAGAAGCTGATGATCACGCCGCTGGCCTACATCCGGGGCCGCAGCCTGCAGCGGATCTTCTTCATCGTCGATGAGGCCCAAAACCTGACGCCCCACGAGATCAAGACGATCATCACCCGGGCCGGCGAGGGCACGAAGATCGTCTTCACAGGCGACGTCTGTCAGATCGACCAGCCCTACCTCGACGCCCTCTCGAACGGGCTGTCGTACGTCATCAACCGGATGATGGGACAGCCGATCTACGCCCACGTCACGCTTGAGAAGGGGGAGCGTTCCGCCCTCGCCGACCTGGCCAGCGAACTGCTCTGAACCACGACGTTTTTTTCGTACCGGGCCTTCCATTGGCAGGCCATTCCCGAGGTCCACGCCATGCCGAGCAACGACCTGCGACCGGTCACGATCGAAGCCAGCAGACGGCGGGCTCTCTGGGTTGGCGAGGCGAGGGACGTCGAGCTGGTCATCGCAGGGCGTCGTCTGGCCGAGCGGATGGCGGTCGTCGAGGCTCCCGATGCCCGTTCCGCCGGGGCGATCTGGGATGCAGCGATCGCGGCTGACGGGCTTCCCACCGGCACCACGCCAGCGCTCGTGCTCTTGGCGACCGACAGGCCCGGCCGCTGGCAGATCGACGACACGATCTGCCTCGGGAGACGCTGGCCGCTCGCGCCAATCGTCTCATTGCTGACGAGCCTCGGTGATGGCCGACGGCGGAGCGGTCCTCCGCTTCCCGGTGTCGAGGACGTCGTCTGGCACGATCTTCCCGGCAGGCTCGAGCACTGGCTCGGGGAGATCGATGCCGGTCGGCCGGGGCCGCTCGGCCTGCCGTCCACGGCCCGACGCGAGGAGCGTCTGCTGGAGGGGGGATTCACGAGACCCGCACGCTCCGATGGCGGCCTGGCGGTGAGTCTCGTGGCGGCCCGCGAAGGGGACCTCGAACCGCTCGTCGATCTGCTCCGGCTGACCGGCCGCCGGGTGGTCAGCCGATCCTGCGGCCGGCCGCGGTTCGACGAGCCTGCTCCCGTGCTCGTCTGGGATCTGGTCAGCCTCGATGGCGACGCCCTCGACTGGCTGCGGATGCTGATCGCCAATCGGCCGGGGCTTGCGGTCGTCCTGCTGGAGTCGTTTCCGCGAGGCGATTCGACCGAGGCCGCCCTGCGGGCGGGTGCCCGGGCCGTCCTCGGACGGCCTGTGTCGCTCGAATCGCTCGCTGGAACACTCGCCGGGCTCGATGCCGCCCCGATGCGGCCTGCCTTTGCCCTTGGTCGACGTTCGGAGGCACGCTAGCATCCGCGGCCATCCCGCCGGACGACCGAGCCCCGATGCGTCATTCACTCGCTCTGCCCGCCCTCTCTGTCAGCCTCTGCGGCTGTCTTTGTCTCTGCGCGATGGCGGGCTGCGCTCATCTGGCCGCCACGCAGCTCGTGCAGGGTCGGCTCGACGCCAATTCGGAGGCGCTGCCCGACAGGGCGGAGCTGGTGGCAGGTCAGCTCGTGATCCACGCCGACTTCCCGCTCTCGGAAAAGCACCGGATGGTTCGCGACCTGGAGTCGCTGAGGCTCGATGTGAGCCAGGAGCTGGGGCTGCCGGTGTCGGACGAGCCGATTCATCTCTATCTGTTCCAGAGCCCAGCCCGCTACGAATCGTTCGTCGCCAGCCGGTTTCCGGCCTTTCCGACCCGCCGGGCCTTCTTTCTGCAGACCGACACCACGCTCTCGGTGTTCGCGCCATGGCAGGACAGGATCGCCGAGGATCTGCGGCACGAAACCACCCACGGCTACGTCCATGCCGTCGTGCCGACGGTGCCGCTCTGGCTCGACGAGGGAATCTCCGAATACTTCGAACTGCCCCGCGGCGAGCACGGCAGGCACGAGGACCACATCGCCCAGCTCGCAGGCCGCCTCCTCGAGGGCACCTGGCGGATCGACCTCCTCCGACTGGAATCGCTGCAGACGGCCGGTGAACTCACCCAGGACCACTATGCCGAGGCCTGGCTCTGGGTGCATTGGATGCTCCACTCGTCACCCGCCCGGCGGAAGGTTCTGCAGGATTATCTCGCCGATCTGCGCCGGGACGGCCAGACCGCGCCGCTCTCGGTCCGCCTGACCCACCTCGATGGGCCTCAGGTCGAATGCGAGGCGATGGTCCGCGACCATCTTGCGTCGCTGGCACCGCTCTGAACCCCGCTGTTGCGGCAAGCCGGGCTGACTGCGGCGGCAGATTTTGGTCTTGATTCCGAATTTCCGAAAAACCCGCTCTCTGCGGGATTGACCGTCTTCCGGTGCCACGCACAATTCCGCTCCATCACGTCCAAGGATGGACGTCGATGGGATGAGTTGGATGACCGTTGCGTGGCAGGAGGCCCGAGATGTTTGATGCATGCGATGAGGGTGCGAGCTGGCTGGATGGTGAGCGGGACGATGCCAGGGAGGCGTTCGCCCGGCCGGCTGCGATCCCCCCCGGCCGCCAGAGCGTGAGACTTTCAGCCCTGCTCGACCGGGCCCGGTTCGTGGCCTGCGACGACATCATCGCCGGCGGCTGCCACGACGACCCCAGCGACTGTCGCCCGGGCGATGTCTTCGTCCTGCGAATGGACGGCCCGGGCGAGGGCCAGGATCTCGTTGCCATGGCGATCGCCCGCGGTGTTTCCGGGATCATCTCCGAGCAGATGATCCCGACATTCGGCACGCCGCTGTGCATCGTGCCCGACGCCGCCTGGGCGCTCGGCCGACTGGCCCATGCCTGTGCCGGCGATCCCGCAAGGCGGCTCAAACTGATCGCGATCACGGGCACGAGCGGCAAGACCACGGCGGCCTGGCTTGCCGCATCGGTGCTCTCGGAGGCAGGACTGCGGGTGGGTGTGCTCTCCGATCTCGGCTGCCTCGATGCCGATGCGACCGAGCCGGTCGCGGCCGACCTCGGACAGCCAGGCGTTCTCGCCGTCTGGCTCTCCCGGCTCGCGGAGAGCGGTTGCACCCACGCCGTTGTCGAGGTCTCGAGCCGGATGCTCGCCGATCATGTTCTGGCCGGTGTCTCCTGCGACACGGTCGTGGTCACCAATCTCGCGGTCGCCCATCTCGATTGCCACGGCACAGCCGAGGCCTACCACACGATCAAGGCCCGAATCCTCGACACGCTCGGTGCCGACGGCTGCCTCGTCGCAAACGTCGATGATGGGCGGGTGCGGGCTCTGGCAGACCGTCATGCGGCAGGTCGGGCCGGTCGGGTGATGCGGGTCGGGCTGCAGCGCAGCGCGGAGATCGGCGTTGACATCAGCGGGATTCCGGTCGAGCGCAGCCTGTTTGGTCAGATGGTGCTCGTTCAGGCAGATGGTCACGTCTCGCCCCTCTCGCTTGCGACCCCCGTGGCCTCGTTCGTTCGGGATGCGCTGTTTGCCGCCGCCGTCGGCCTGCGGCAGCGGATGCCTCTCGAGCGGGTGACCCGTGGGATCGAGGCGGCGGGGAGCATTTCGGGCAGGATGGAGCGGCTCGACCGCGGCCAGGACGCCGCCGTTTTTCTCGACAATCCGACCAGCGGTCACTCGCTTGCGACAAGCCTCTCGAGCCTCCGCCGACTGACGCCTGGCAGGCTTGTCGTGGTGGCGGAGCAGAGTCTGGCGAACGACCTCGGTGGTCGGCGGTTCGGCCGTCGCGCCGCACGCTGGAGCGACGAGACGCTCGTCGTGCCGGCATCAATTCTCGACGAGGCTGCCGAAGCCAGCGGCAACTCCAAGGCACTGGTTGCCTATGCCCGCTTCGACCGGCTGATGGCGTCGCTCGGGGCGGGGGACTGCCTGCTCGTGCTCGGCGACATCCGCGGCTCCGAGGGAGGCCCGGACGACAGCGGCGAGCCCCAGGCCTCCCTCGTGGCGCTGGTCGACGGCTGGCTGCAGCTTGCCCATCCGCCCGTCTGGGCTGAGGACCGCCGCGCAGCCTGAAGGCCGCAGGCCGATGCGAAATCGGAAAACGTAGACGGACGGCCTCCGGCTGCGGCACAATACCGGTCCGCGTCCAGTCCCGAAGAGAAGTTCGAGTGCCGATGACGAAATCTGCCAGGCCGAGTGCCATAAACACCCCGTTCGACGATCTCGGCCTCGCGGTCTCATGCCGCGAGCCGCTCTCGCACCACACCTGGCTCGGGATCGGAGGCGAGGCGGAGTTTTTCTGCGAGCCGGTCGATGTCGATGCGCTCGCCAAGCTCGTCAGGCGCTGCCACGAATCCGGAATCGCCTTCCGCGTGATCGGCGGCGGCTCGAACGTGCTCATCCCGGAGGCAGGATTCGCGGGGCTCGTCCTGCGGCTTTCTGCGCCGGCCTTCGGCGGGATCGACGTTCAGCGGCCGGCGATCGTGGCTGGGGCGGGGGCCAAGCTCGTGCACCTCGTCTCTGCGGCCGTTCAGGCGGGGCTCTCCGGCCTTGAAAATCTGGTCGGCGTTCCCGGCACGGTCGGCGGGGCGCTCGTCGGCAATGCCGAGGGACATGGCGGCGACATCGGCGCCCGGGTTCGCGAGGTGAGCCTGATGCTGCCCAGCGGTGAGATCGATCTCCGCAGTGGTCCGCGGCTGGCCTTCGGATCCCGCTGGAGCAACCTCGACGACGGGATCGTGATCGGCTGCCGTTTCGAACTCGACGCCGAGGATCCCGATCAGCTCACCAAGCGGATGCAGAAGCAGTGGATCGTGGAACGGTCGTCGCAGCCCTCGGGCACGAGGGCGGTGGCGATGATGTTCAAGGATCCGCTCGGCACGACAGCCGAGTCGCTCGTCTCGCAGGCCGGAGGGCGGGAACTTCGGCTCGGAGAGGCCTCTGTCTATCCAACGCACGCCAACTATGTGGTCGCGTCGCCGGGCTGCTCAAGCGACGACATCCGTGGCCTGATAGAGCTCGTTCGCGGCAAGGTTCGCGAGCGTTTTGGCGTCGATCTCACGCCGCAGATCGAGATGTGGTGAGCGGTCGCCCGATGAACCCCACCGCCAGACGCAGGCCGCCGATCGAGGAGCCAGCCAGTCGTGGCAGGCTGGCTGAGTTTCTCGTGCGACGCCGGGCCGGTCTCGGGGCGATTGCCGTCGTCCTCGCCGCGGTCGCCGCCGGAGCCCTCGTCTGGTCCCGGGTGGGCGATCAGGTGCTCTGGCGGGAGGATTCACTGCTCACCCCGGCGATGATCGAGGTCCGCGGGATCGCCCCGTGGGTGACGAGCGACCTCAAGGCGGAGGCCCTGCGAAATGCGAGCCTCGACGGTGGTCTTCCGATCGGCGATCCGGAACTCGCCAACCGGCTGGCTCGGGCATTTGACACCCACCCCTGGGTGCGGCAGGTCGTCCGGGTCGAGGCCCGCCATCCGGCCGCCGCGACCGTCGAGATCGCCTGCCGCGAACCGGTCGCCGTGGTCGCTGTGAAGGGGGGCACACTGGCCGTCGATGCCGAGGGCGTCGTGCTGCCGAGCGCCGACTTCAGTCCGGAGGCTGCGGCGCACTATCCCAGAATCGTCGGCATCGATTCGAGTCCGCAGGGGCCCGAGGGCTCACGCTGGGGCGATCCGCTGGTCGAACAGGGTGCGGCACTCGCCGCTCTGATCGGCCCCGAATGGAAGTCGCTCGGTCTCGTCGAGTGCCGCCCACGGGGGCCGCGGGAGGCGCGTTCATGGGAACTTCTCGGCCCAGAATCCCAGATCATTGTCTTCGGCTCGACGCCGGGGCAGGAACGTGACGACGAGCCTTCCACAGCCGCCCGGATCGCGAGGCTCAAGGGTCTCGTCGGCCAGCCGATTCCGAAGGAAGGCGTCGATCTGACGGCACCCGCCGATGGTGGAGCTGGTCTCTCATTCCCGGCGGGAAGCCTGTTTTCTCAGGGGTGAAGGGGGGTGGCTGCCCGGAGGCAGATGTTCTTCGCCCGAACCGGGGCCGTTCCAAAAGCGTAGAAACACCCGGTTGTTCGAGCCGGTGTGCGGCATTTTGCAGTCTGCGGGGCCGCGATCCAGTATGGAGACAGGAGTCATCCAAGGCCGGAGGTGTTCGATGTCGATCCGCAGAGGACGTCCGCTTCCGACCCGCCGCCATCAGCCCACTGGCTTCAGGCTCGTGACCGAGCAATTGGAGCGTCGGCTGCCGATGGCAGCCGACGCGACCACGTCGCTCCAGCCGGTCGATCCGAACAGCGGCTCCATCGAACAGAGCCAATTCAGTCCCTATGGCACGGCCCTTCTCGGAGGGCAGTTGCAGGGAGTGACGGCGTCCGGCGGGGTGTCGCTTGGGGTCGATGCCCCGAACAACTCCGGCTCCGTCTCGGTGCCGTCGAATTACGTCTATCCATCGACCGCGGTAAATTCGGGACGGATCGACGGAAGCCAGTTCATCGCAGGAGGAGCCACCGGGATCGGCCTCCAGTTGGATGGCGTCAACATTACCGGCGGTGGGCTGAATGTTTTGAATTCCGATGCCTCGGCTGGTCTGCCCTCTCTCGGTGGCTCGCAGCCGGGCCCGGCCGGTGCCAATGCCCGGCCGGCAGTTCTGCCTCCCGGGTCGCCCGGCGGACCCGTCAATTCGGGGATCGTCAGCGGCAGCCAGTTCGTCGACGGGGGCTTCGGCCAGATCGGCGTGCAGGCCAGGGATCTGACCGTCGGCGGCGACGTGACGATCCTCGCCGACACCCAGCTCGGCACGGCGATCAACCGCGACGTCGTGCCGTACACCCCTCCCCAGCCGGCGCTGAGCGTCAACAGCGGCACAATCACAGGCAGCCAGTTCGTCGACGGCGGCTTTGGCGACACCGGACTGCAATGGTCCAGGGTCACCGTCGGGAAGACCGTCGACGTGGCGGCGAAGAAGGTGGTCGTCCAGCCGACGCCGGGCAACGCCGGTCCGCCGACGTTGCTCTGGAAGGTCACTAAGGGTTCCCGGGTCGTCGCATTCTCCAGCGGCAGGCTCGGCCCCGGCCAGAAACCGACAGACACGCTCTATCCGGGGATGTACGTCTTCGGCCAGGGGATCGCGGCCAAGACGACGATCCAGTCGATCAAACCACGTGCCAGGCAGATCCTCCTTTCGAAGCCGGCCAGGGCGAATGGAATAGCGCCGCTCTACGCCTCGACCAATGACACCGGAACGAACACCGGCGCCGTCCTGAACAGCCAGTTCGTCGATGGCGGCTTTGGCGACATCGGCATGCAGTGGTCGAAGGTGAATGTCGGGGGGAGGGTCGCGACGCTCCATGCCGGTCTGGAGATTCAGCCCGAAATCTCGGGCCATGGCCCGATCACCACCGGCGGCCAGAACTTCGGGCTGCCCACGGCACAGACCCGCCCGGGCGTACTCCCTGGGTCATCGATTGCCGGCCCGCCATACGCGCCCGCCACGCCCACTCCGACCACGCCCAGCGTTGGCAACGACGCCACGAACAGTGGCCACGTGACCGGCAGCCAGTTCGCAGACGGCGGCTTCGGCGACATCGGCACGCAATGGATGAACGTGAGAGTTTCGAACGACGTGACGGCCGTCCACAACACTCTCTCCATCCAGCCGGAGAATCCGGGCCAGGGACTGATCACGGTCGCCGATGTGCGTTTCGCTTCGGCCGCTCCGGCACTCTCCGGCATGACCGCCAACTCACCGGCGCCACAGCAGCCGAGCCCGCCGACGATCATCAGCGGGCAGCCGTTCACTCCGACTGTTCCAACGCCCACCGCCCCGACCTCCGGCGGCAGCCCGAGTGTGTCCGACTCCGCGACCAACAGCGGGATCGTCTCGGCAAGTCAATTTGCGGATGGCGGCTTCGGCGACGTCGGCATGCAGTGGCTCAACGTGGTCGTCAACGGCAGCGTCGGCATCACCCACAACTCGCTCTCGATCCAGCCCGGGGGGAGCCGCCTCGCGGGGGTGACCGTCAAGGACATCGTCTTCGGCTCGCCGACGGCCGCGACCGGGGGCGATCCACGGCTGGCGGGCAGGACGCTGGCGACCGCCACCTTCGGCCAGAGCGGCATGCCGCCATTCGTTCCCGATCCTGCGCTGACCCGCTATCCGAACTCGACGCCCCGAATCGGAGAGCAGTTCGCCAGCAGTCCGGCAACGGCCACCTCGCTCAAGTCGACCGGCGTCAGCTTTTCCTCGACGGGCCTGGTGATCGTGAACAACGTGCTCAAGGTCAGCGTCGACAACGGCTCGAAGACACCCGCGGTGCAGTTGAACAACATCACCCTCCCGGGCAGCCTCCCGCCGACGCAGGCGGCGGCGACAGTCGGGGTCCGTCGGCCGCCGCATCCGCTGGCCCTCCGGTCAGCCAGGCTGCTGGGCCAGCCCGCGCCTGTCCGCTCGGCCGCACCCGCCCCCCGGCAGCAGTCGACCAACTCGGCCACGAACAGCGGCACGATCCTCTCCAACCAGTTTCTCGACGGCGGCACCGGTGACATCGGCATGCAGTGGCAGGACGTCACGGTGAACGGATCCGTGAACGTGCAGCACAACTCCTTCTCGATCAACGTCGATGGCGATGCGGTCGGCACGGGCCCGATCACGGTCTCGAACGTTCAGTTCAATAGTGGCCTGAGCGGCTCGGGAAGCATGTCCGACCTACTCTTCCTGACCCCGGCCGCGGGCCGGGCGTTGACCGTGTCGACGCCCGGATCGTCGATTCCCGGATCCTCGACGTCGGGCTCTTCCAACGCGGCCAGCAACTCGTCGCTTCTCAGCGGGGGACAGTTTCTCGACGGCGGTCAGGGCTCGATCGGGCTGCAGTGGCGCAACGTGACAGTCAACTGCCCGCTGACGGTGGTCAACAATGTCTTCTCCATCACCGTGTCGGGCAGAAACACCGGGCTCGTCACGGTCAGCGACGTGACGTTTTCCTGAGTCCGGAGTCGTCCGCACTGAGCCCCGGCAGCCCCGGTCCGTCAGAGGACCAGCCGGCGGATGGCCTGAAACTGTGGGTGCTCGGCGGTGCGGCACCACTCGAAGAGGATCGCCTCGGTCGTCGTCGGAAATGCCCCTGCCGACTCCAGCCGCCGCAGGGCGACATCGTGGTCGATCTGGTGCCGGGATGCCACGGCGTCGACCGCGACGAAGACCATCAGCCCGCCGGCGAGCAGGTCGAGCGTCGTCTGTGCGATGCAGACATGGGTCTCGAATCCGCAGAGCACGACCGACCGCAGCGGCCCACGTTCGGCCGGCGCGACCAGATGCTCGAACCCCTCGCAGCCGCAGCAGCTAAAACTCATCTTCGGCTGGGCCGGCGGCAGCAGGCTGGCAAGATCGGCTGGGGTGGACCCCAGTCCCCTCGGATACTGCTCGGTGAGGACCGACCGAACGCCGAGCAGGCCGGCAGCCCGGGCCAGCCGGATCGTCCGCTCGATGACGGTCGCGGCCTGCGGGATCGCGGGGATGAGCCGCTCCTGGATGTCGACCACCGCGAGCAGGGACGAGGTTGGCTGAAGTCGCATTCGAACAGTCTAATTCCGGGGCCATCAGTTCCCCAAGTCAGGTGCCGAGCCAAATGCCCAGCCTGCGATCAAGCGAGCGTCTCGAGATCATCACCCTGCCGCTCGACCGGCAGCGGCTCCTGGTCTGCGACATCGTCCGGCTTTCGCGGCGGGTGCCGATCTTCCCGGTAGACCGGGTGATGCATCTGGCGGACCTCGAGCAGCTGCGGCGTGCCGCCTTGCCGAGGATCGGCTGGGCGGCGATCTTCATGAAGGCCTACGCGATCGTGGCCCGTGACAGGCCGGCGCTGCGAAGCTGGTTTGTGCCCCGGCGGCTGCTTGCGCCCTGGAGACGGCCCCGCTGGGCGACGAGCCCCGTCAGCGTGGCCTCGCTCGCAATCAGCAGGCCCCGGGGCGACGCCACGATTCCCGAGGCGGCTGGTGACCTCGACTCCGAGGCGATCTGGTGGGCCCGGATCCGGGAGCCCGATGCGCTCTCCCTGCCTGCGTTGCAGGCGGAGATCCAGAGGTATGCCACGGCCCCGGCCGAGGAGGTCTTCAAGCGGCAGCTGGAGCTGGCGATGCTGCCGCGGCTGCTTCGGCGGATCGTCCTGCGGGCGAATCTCCACTCCACATCCCCCAAGCGGGCGTTGCGGATCGGCACCTTCAGCCTCTCGACCCTCGCCGGAGAGGGTGCTGCCAACCGGATGCATCCGACGTTTCTGACCTCGAGCCTGAGCTACACGCCGCTCGATGAATCGGGCCAGATGACGGTCACGCTGCTGGCCGACCACCGGCTGCTCGACGGCGTGCCTGCGGCCCGGGCGCTCGCCGCGCTCGAGGCGACGCTCAAGGGCGAGATCGTTGACGAATTGCGGCGCAGCGGTTCAGGCCGCCCCTGAAGTCGGCGCTCCACTCCTGCACGTTCCCGTCCTGATCGAACGTTCCATAAAAACTACCACTGGCCGAAAAGGCCCCGCCGTTCGTGAGGCAGTTTGAGGGACAGGGAGTAGGTCTCGGGTGCACCTCGGCCCCGAGGCCCGCTGGTAGGCCCTGACACAGGGCCGGAAAAACCCCCAAATCGCTGAGAATCTGGGGGGAATCGGGGGTGCAGGTGCATAAGTTTCTGTGTGATTCCGTCGATACCCATTTGTTGCCCCCTACGGCATGTCTGTGTACCCTAGCCCTGCCGGGGCTATGGCATCCCGAGGTGTATCCGAGCAGTCTCTACAACATTGAAATGATCGGCTGCCGCGGAATCGCGGTATCTCGATCCCCATGAAGCATTCCGTCCGGCTAACCCTGTTTCCCGCCCGTCGCCGGCGGTCTGTCGCCGCCAGACGGGGCCGCAGCATCATCGGGTTGCGTGCCGAATCGCTGGAGAGCCGAACGGTCCTCAGCGGAGTGCCGGCGGATTCCTCGATTGTGGATTTCGATCCGTCATCGGAGTACGGGCAGGCAGGCTACGAACTCTATTGCTCTCATGGCAGTTCGGGCCACGACAGCAGTTCGGGCGTGGATTCCTGCGATTGCTCGACTGCGAGCAACGTCGAGGATTCATCGAGTGAGTACAGCCACTCGGACGAGGATGAAGATCACTCGTCGGACGAGGATGAAGATCACTCGAATAACTATAACCCGCTGCCTGCGTTTGCGATAAACGACGTGAGTGTCAGTGAGTCGGCGGGCCTTGCCACATTCACGGTGACGCGGACGGGTTCGCTTTCTGGGAAGTCGACGGTGCAGTTTGCGACTTCAAACCTCACCGCGGTTGCGGGAGAAGACTACACGTCCGCGACGGGCGTTTTGTCGTTCGGCCCAAACGAGACGTCGAAGACAGTCTCCGTGACAATCCTCGAAGACTCGCTTGTCGAGTCAGACGAAACCTTCAAGGTCACATTGTCGAAAGCCAAGGCCGGGAAGATCGGCGACGCCACCGGTATTGGCACGATCACGAATGATGACGTGTTGCCGCCACCGCCACCGCCGCCGCCACTGGTTGTCAATCAGGCTCCGGCTGGGACGGACGGGAGGATCACGCTTCTCGAGGACGCGAGTCACACGTTCGTTGCGTCAGAGTTTGGGTTTACGGATCCGAACGACAGTCCTGCCAATGCTCTCAAGGCTCTGAGGCTGGCGACGGTTCCGCTCGTGGGATCGCTGACGCTTGGCGGTGTGGGCGTGGCTGCGGGGGATCTGATTCCCGTTGCCCAGATCGGGAGCCTTCGGTTCAGTCCGGCTGCGAACGGGTTTGGGAGTGGGTATGCCTCGTTCACGTTCCAGGTTCAGGACGACGGCGGCACTGCGAATGGCGGAGTCGATCTCGACCCGACTCCGAACAGGATCACGCTCGATGTGACGGGCGTGAACGACGTTCCGGTGTTTGTGACGGAGACGGGCGATCCGATTGGTACGGATCCTGATCCCGGGGCGGGTTACGCGTTCTCCTATTCGGAGAACAGGACGACCGCAGACGCCCTGGGCCGTGTGTATGCCAGCGACATCGACTCGGAGTCGCTGACGTTCTCGATTCTGACGAACGTGCTCTCCGGCTCGGCCCCGCTGTTTTCGATCGATCCGACGAGCGGCGTGATCAGCCTGACGGCCGCCGGTGTGGCGGCGTTCACGAACGACTTCGAGACATCGCCCAACGTTCACGAGATCCTGGTCCAGGTCAGCGACGGCCAGGGCAGCTCGCAGGCCAAGGTGACGCTCACCGAGACGGATGTGGCTGAGCCGCCGGTTGAGCCACCACCGCCGCCACCGCCGCCACTGGTTGTCAATCAGGCTCCGGCTGGGACGGACGGGAGGATCACGCTTCTCGAGGACGCGAATCACACGTTCGTTGCGTCAGAGTTTGGGTTTACGGATCCGAACGACAGTCCTGCCAATGCTCTCAAGGCTCTGAGGCTGGCGACGGTTCCGCTCGTGGGATCGCTGACGCTTGGCGGTGTGGGCGTGGCTGCGGGGGATCTGATTCCC
>CAMDFJ010000056.1 GCA_945897435.1 Candidatus Kuenenia stuttgartensis
GCAAGACCACTGCCGGGGACGGCTTCATCTCCGCCCGTGTGGACAGCGTGGAAAACACGCATTACTGGGCCAAGGCAGGCGTGATGATGCGTGCCGGCACCGCGGCCAACGCCCCGTTTGCCGTGGTGGTGCAGATGCCCAACAACGAGGTGAGTTTCCAGTATCGCTCCTCGGCCGGAGCCGCGGTCAATCTCAGCGGTGCTCGCATGGGCGGCACGGCGGTGGCAAAATTCGTGAAGGTGACGCGCGTTGGAAGCACGTTCAGCGGCTTCTACAGCACAGACGGGGCGACATGGACTCAGATCGGTTCGGCGGTCACCATTTCCGGCATGCCCGCCAACATCCAGTCGGGCTTGTGCGTCACCTCGCACGACAACACGCAACTGGCCACGGCCACGTTCAGCAGCGTGGCGATAAGCGATGCCCCGGTGATTGATGTCCCGGCCTCGGCTGCGCCTTCCCCGGTGACTTCCACGCAGACGACCCTGAGCGTGGTGGCGACCGACGGTGGCGGTCCGGCCAGCCTCAACTACAGCTGGTCGACGCTGGGCACGCCTCCCGCGGCGGTGACGTTCAGCCAGAACAACTCCAACGCCGCTGACAGCACCACGGCCACGTTCACCAAGGCTGGGATCTACACCTTCAGGGTGACGGTGACGGATGCCACAGCCCGCAGCGTGACCAGCGATGTCGTCGTGAACGTCGATGCCACGCCGCAGACGCTCGCGCTGAACCCCTCGCCCACCCGGCTGGGCCTGAATGACAGCGTTCAGTTGACCACGCTGGTGACGGATCAATTCGGCCAGGCTGCGACTGCACTGCCCACGTGGTCGCTGATTGGAGCAGGCACTCTCTCCAGCAGTGGTTTGTACACGCCCCCCGCCGCGGTCGGCAGCGGCACGGTGACCGTGACCCTTGGCTCGCTCTCGCAGACGGTCAGCATGACCACGCTTGCCTACCGCAGCATCATGGAGGCCGAACTGTCGGACTTGGGCGGCGGAACCAGCACGGAATCCTCCAACGCCGGCTTCCACGGCAGTTCCTATATCAATTACCCTTCGAGCGGCGGCTACGGCCAATTCAACAACATCGACGGCGGGCTGGGCGGATCCACGACCCTGTCGATCCGTTTTGCCAACGGTGGCACCACGCCTCGGATCGGTCGTTTGAGGATCAACGGTGCGAGCCAAGATATTACCTTTCCCGTCACAGGAGGCTGGGCCAACTGGACTCTTGTGAACGTGGCCGTCATGCTCAACCCCGGCAAGTCCAACATCATTCGCCTGGAATCGACCGGGCAGGACTTGGGGAACATCGATGAAATGTACCTGGCCAATGCCGTGCCGGTCATCGCAGCCGCGGCCGCGGCCTCGCCCAATCCAGTGACTGGCACAGCCGCGACGCTGAGTGTCATCGGT
Source organism: Candidatus Kuenenia stuttgartensis (assembly GCA_945897435.1). Classification (GTDB taxonomy): domain Bacteria; phylum Planctomycetota; class Planctomycetia; order Pirellulales; family UBA1268; genus RGVT01. The sequence goes on from CAMDFJ010000056.1 coordinate 1,419, forward strand.
GACGATGACCTGGGCGAGAGCAAACTGACCTACACCTGGACAAGTGTCGGCACACCCCCCGCGGCGGTGACGTTCAGCCGCAACGGGAGCAACCTCGCGCGGACGACGACGGCGACGTTCACGAAGGCGGGCACCTACTCCTTCCGGGTCATGGTCCTCGACCCTCTGGGTGTATCCACGACGGCCAATGTTGCGCTGGCAGTCAGCCAGACGGTCACACGCATCACGGCCTCGCCCAACGGCCAGGGCGTGGCCCAAGGCGGATCCAGACAATTCATGGCCGCTGCACTTGATCAGTTCGGGGAGGCTATGGCGGCCACGTTCGACTGGAGTGCCACCGGCGGCACGATCAGTTCCGCCGGCCTGCTGACGGCGGGCATGGCTCCTGGCAATTATCAGGTGACGGCGATCGTTGGCAGTGTGGTCGGGTCGGCGGCGTACACGGTCTGGCCTGCGGCGCCCGCGTCCATGAGTTTTCAAGTCAACGATGGCTCGGCCCAGCGGAGCATGATCAACAGCCTGACGCTCGCCTTCGACAAGCCCGTCACCCTTCGCACCGGGGCCATCAATCTCGCCCGCCGCACGGGCACGACTTCCTTCACCACCAGCATTGCCAACCCGTCGGCCGACGGCCGCACCTACGTGCTAAGCTTCAGTGGCGGGGGCATCGTCGCCGGCTCTTTGATGGATGGCATGTTCGATCTCACCGTCAGCGCCAGCCTCGTCGTCGACGCCTATGGCCAGACGCTTTCTGGAGGCAGTCGCACCCACACCTTCAGACGCTTGTTTGGTGATGTCACCGGCAACGGCACGGTTGACATGGCCGACAACCGCCATATGACCATAGCCCTGGGTTCAACCAGCGGTAGCAACGCGTATCGTTGGTATTTGGATTACAATGGCGATGGAAGGATCGACATGGCAGACAATCGGCAATACATGGCCCGGATGGGTAAGTCGGTGTGAACGTCTCCGAAGCGACGTTCGGTACGTCGTTGTTCGTGTTCCCTGGAAAAAGGTATCAGTCCTATGCATCGTCGTATGATGTTCAGCGCGGCCGCCATCATGTTTCTCTTCGCCTCATTGGCTGAGGCCGCCATCATTCTGGAGGCGGGCCAGCCGAGTTACGTCTTGGATCCATCGGGCCTGACGACGACCACGGTCAGTCTTTTTCTGTCCCAAACCAACGACACCGTCACGCTCAGCAGCGAGGGCGGGATCAACCAGTTTGAACTGCAGGTCCAGCCTACGGCGCCGCTGGCGGGCCTACGGCCGGAATTGACGGCCATTACGCCAAATCCGGACTTTACCGGCAACAAGCTGATCGATCTGTCCACCGGACAAATGGGCGGGGCTTTTCTAAACCTGGAAAGCGGCGTTCTGGCCAGTCAAGGCAGAGTGTATCTGGGGGATTTCCAGTTCAGGTTCGTGGCCGGTGCCGTGAACACCACCTATCAGATCACGGCGCCGCAGACCGAGGGCTACATCTGGACCGCCTCGGGAACCGATATCACGTCGCAGGTGCAGGCGGGTAGTTTCCTCGTGGCTGTGCCCGAGCCGGCAAGCCTGAGTCTCCTGGCCGTTGGAGCGACTGTGATGTTCTGGCGGCGACGGTGTCGAGCGACGCCCCCACGGTGGCCGATGTCGGCATCGTGAAACCCGTCAACTCCGGATGCCTGTTGAGCGTTCTGGAGCGAGCAACGGGTGTTACGGTGTTGCGTGGTTCCGTAGAACACAAGTGAGGCACCGCAAATGAATCTTGCGGTTCGCGCCGCTTGCGAAACTGGGGCTCTCGCATTCGCCTTCGCAGCAATGGCGGTTGCCACGCTCTACATCAGATTTTTTGTAGACGTTGGTATTGGCGGCGTTCTTGGGACTGCGGCTGCACTCGGCGCCGTTGCAGGCATCACTGTTTTTCTTGCAGTCTTCGCTTCCGTGACCAGTCGCCTCCCAGGCAAGAAACCGGTGTTGGGCGGGCGACGCGGAGCAGCCATTGGCCTTCTCGCAGTTGTGGTGGTCGTTTCAGTGCATGCCGCCCTCACTTTTGGGTCGGGAGGTTTTGCTTACAGCCTCCTCTGGCAACTGGTCTTCGCATGCTTGCTTGGCGGTGGCCCAGTTGCCGCTGTAGGCGCTCTTTTCGGGTGCTCAATTGAGCGGAGGTATTTCGGGGGGCGAGACACCTGACCAATCGCCCTCGGATCTGGGACCAGAAGGGGAGCGGGCTCAAGTGCTCCCGGGCATGTTTTTCCGCTGGGACTCGAGTCGAATGGCCAGCGCCATGCTGGCCACCACGGAACTGAGGGCTGTGATCAGCATTTCTGACACTTGTGTGGCGGCGTAGACCGCGATCGACCTGTCACCGTGACGGGCGGAGCCCGCCGCAGTACAAAGAAGATCCGCACGCTGTCCGTAAACAAATCCCTCCGCGACCTTTGTCCACGTGGATGTTCAGCGGAAATGCCCAGGATTGCCAGGTTGGCTCTTCGCATTCTGCTCAGGCGGACTTATTCCACGGCCTGCTAACGCGATATTACCTTCGACTTCGGGCGGTCTTCCGGTGCGCTCCCGAAGGCCTTGTTCGGCTCCGGCCCCATCACGAGGGTCAGTTCGCCGCCCGCGACGATATCCGGGTGGGTGATGAACGACTTGGTGTGGGGCTTGCCGTTCAACTCCGCCGACTGGATGTAGAGGTTCTCCGGCGAATTGTTCTTGGCGACGATGGCGAACGACTTGCCCCCGGGCAGGGCGATCGTCGCCTTGTCGACCAGCGGGCTCCCGAAGACGTAGACGCCGGCCGCTGGATTGACCGGATAGATTCCCATCGCCGAGAAGACATACCAGGCCGACATCTGGCCGCAGTCCTCATTGCCCGACAGGCCATCCGGCTGGTCGCTGTACAGGGTCGTGAGGATCTTCCGCACGAGTGCGGCGGTCTTCCACTGCTGGCCGATGAAGGCGTAGAGATACGTGGTGTGGTGCCCCGGTTCGTTACCGTGGGCGTACTGGCCGATCAGCCCGGAGATGTCGGCCGATGCGCTCTCGCTCTTGACCGACTCGACCGTGAAGAGCTGGTCGAGCTTTTCGCCAAAAGGCTGGTCGCCGCCGAGCAGTTCGATCAATCCTTCGGGGTCCTGCGGCACGAGCCACAGGTACTGCCAGCCATTCCCCTCGCAGTAATCGTCGCGGCGGTGGGACGACGCGACGGGGTCGAATGGCTCTCGCCAGCCGCCGTCTGACAGCTTGCCCCGCATGAACTTCGTCGTGGGATCGAAATACTGCCGATACGCCTTGGCCCGGCCGGAAAAGGAGTCGTAGTCTTCTTGCTTCCCGAGCGCCTTGGCCATCTGGGCGATACACCAGTCGTCGATCGCGTATTCCATCGCCTTGGCGACCGACTCGCTTTCCCGCTCGGCGGGGATGTAGCCGATCTCCTTGATGGAATCGAGGCCGCGCTCATCGCGCATGGCGGAGTTTTTGATCGCCTCGAAGGCCCGCTCCGGGTCGGCGTCGAGCAAGCCCTTAAAGTAGGCGTCGACCACCACCGGGACGGCGTGGTATCCGACCATCGTATCGGTCTCGTTGCCCATCAGGTGCCACACCGGCAGCTTCCCCTGCTGGTCGCGGATGGCGAGCATCGTCTCGATGAACTGCCCGACGCGTTCCGGCTGGGTGAGCGTGAACAGCGGGTGCGCCGCGCGGTACGTGTCCCACAGCGAGAAGATCGTGTAGTTATCGAACTCCGCGTTGCGGTAGACCTTCCCGTCGGCACCGCGGTAGTCGCCGTTGTGATCGTTGAACAACGCCGGCGCGATCATCGTGTGGTAGAGCGCGGTGTAGAAGATACGCTGGGTGCGCTCGTCGGCCTTGATCCGGATGTGGCCGAGTTGATCGTTCCAGGCGGCCTTGGCCGCGGCTGCGACGGTATCGAAATCCGCAGCGACGGCTTCCTTCTCGAGGTTCGCCAGTGCATTCTCCTCGCTGACCGGCGATAGGCCGACCCGCACCAGCACCTCGCCCGGCGAACCCTCGTACGTGCCCACGGCCCGCAGCCCCCGGCCCTCGGCCGACTCGCGGCCTACCTCGCGGCTGTCCAGGAAGATACGGAACTCGGCGAACGGTTTGGACGACTTCAGCGCGAAGTAGATCCGCTGGTCTTTCGCCCATCCCGCCGACCGGCGATAGCCAACGATCGTTGCCTCGTCGACCTTGCGCATCCGCGTCTCGACGACACGCCCGCCGCCGTTCTCGAACTTCAGGTCGATCGCCAGGTGCGCCCGCTTGTCGGCCGGGTAGCGGTAGCGGTGCAGGCCGACCCGCTTCGTGGCCGTCAGCTCCGCGTGCACGTCGTGGTCGAGCAGGACGACCGAATAGAAGCCGGGGCGGACCTGTTCTTGGTCATGGGTGTAGCGGCTTGCGTACCCGGCGTCGGGGTCCTTCCGCGAGCCGGGGCCGGTGGACAACTTGCCGGTGTATGGCATCAGGAGGATGTCGCCCAAGTCGGAGATGCCGGTGCCGCCGAGGTGTAAATGCGAGAACCCCGCCAGGACGTTATCTGAGTGGTGGTAGCCCGAGCACCAGTCCCAGCCCTGGTGAAAGTTCGCGGGGCCGACCTGCACGGCGCCGAAGGGCACGCTGGCACCGACGAACACGTGTCCGTGCCCGCCGGAACCGATGAAGGGGTCGACGTGGCTGGTGAAATCATCCGCGGCGGCTGGGGCAGCGACCGCTGCCACGAGGGCGGCCAAGAGGCAGGCGGCGAGTCGAAAACGAATCATCATTGGAGACCCGATGGAGGGGGAAACGTGTGTCAGAGACGATCGAGGGCGAACGCGTAGGCGCCCACGCCCACTGCGCGGCTGGCGCCGAGTTTGGAGATGCCGACACCGACCCGTTTTCGCGGGTCGGTGAGCACGGTCCGCTTCGAGTGGGGGACGGCGATCTCGCGGGCCTCGCCGCGCAGAAATGCCCGTCGCTGAGCTGCATCTTCGAGGTCATAGGCGTCTTGGATCAGCCGGTTGGTCGTTCCGCCGCCGTAGCTGGCGATCGTGCCGTTGAGTTCCGCCAACACCTGCGGGAGAAACAGTGGGGCCGCGCCTGCAAGCCCGCCACCGATCACCGCCAGGCCGTCGATGAGCGTCAGCACATTCGCAAGCACGTCGCCGACGACTTCGCCGAGCGTTTCAAACGCCTGCTGGGCGGCCTCTGGGTCGCCGGGCGCCTCGCCCGTGGCGATGGCGCAAATGTCCTTGGGTGAGAGGCCGTCCGCGGCCACGCCGGCGGCTGCGGCGTACGCCGACCGCACCGCCCGGATGCTGGCGCCCTCCTCGGCGAAACAGTCGTGGCGCACCTTGTTGCGCAGCAGCCAGAACTCGCCGCCGGCCGAGTTGTCGCCAGTCAGCAGCCGACCATCGATCACTATTCCGCCCCCCAGGCCCGTGCCGAGCGTCAGCCCGATCAGGTTTCGATAGCGCTTGGGGCTACCGGCAGCCTCGAGCTCTTTGTTGATCTCCGGCAGCAGGCCGGCGATCACCTCGCCGTAGGCGAACAGGTCGCCGTCGTTGTTGAGGAAGACTGGCACCCCGAAGCGCTCCTCCAGCATCGGCCCGACCGCCACGCCTCCCCGGTAGGCGGGCAGGTTGCCGACGTTGAAGATCACGCCGTTCGGGTAGTCGGCCGGGCCGGGGAACGCGAAGCTGATCGCGGCGGGTGCCTGGCCGATCTGGTCGATGAGCGCCTGGAAACCGGCGACCATATTCCGCAGGCTCGCGTCGAGGTCGTGCGGCTCCGCTGGCAGAGTCACGGATTCGCCGACGGGCGCACCGCTGCGCATCGCCGAGAACGAGAAGTTCGTCCCGCCGGCGTCGAGCGTCAGCACCACGCGCGGGTCGCGGGCGAGGTCGGCACCCGCGATCATGCGGCGGCCTCCTTGGCGGCGATTCGCCGCTGGCTCCACCAGCCATAGAACGCGATGTAGAGATAGCAGGGGATCGGGATCAGGAACGCCAGGCGGATGCCGACCGCGTCGCCGACGGCCCCCATCAAGAGCGGCAGCAAGGCACCGCCGACGATCATCATCACCAAGAGCGACGAGCCCTGCGAGGTGTGCTCGCCGAGGTCGTCGATCGCCAGCGTGAAGATGTTCGACCACATGATCGAGTTGAAGAGTCCGGTGCCGAGCGCCACCCACAAGGCGACCTTGCCCGTCGTGCACACGGCGACAAGCAGCAGCAGGCAAAGGGTGCCTGAAAAGATCGCCAGCACCGCCGACGGCTTGCCGCGGGCGATCGCGAACGCCCCCAGGCAAACGGTGATCATCAGCACGAATGGCCATAGTTCGACGAGCGGCAGAAAGCTGGTCTGCAGCCGGCCGTCTTCGAACCGCAGCGCGGTGACGAGATAGACGAGCCCCAAGAGCACGGCGGCGGTCGCCACCATGAGCACCGGCTTGCGGGCGGGGTTCGCGCTGTGGGCCATGGCGATCGCGCCGCAGAGGCGGCCGATCATCGCTCCTCCCCAATAGAAGGCGAGATACAGGCTGGCGATCCCTTCTCCCCAGCCCATGACGGCTGGGTCGCCGATGAAACTCACCAGGTAACTGCCGATCGCCACCTCGGAGCCGACATACATGAAGATCGCCGCCATGCCGAGTTTCAGTTGGGGAAACCCCAGCGCGTTCACGGCGCCATCGGTCGGCGTGGAGCCTTCGGGGTGGATCCGCGGCAGGTGGACGAACGCCATTACCACGGCCAGGGCGAGGAACATGCCGCCGTAGATCAGGTAGGGGATCTGGATCGCGTCGAGCGTCACCTTCCCGTCCTTCGCGAACACCTCGTAGAGCAGGAGCCCGCCGGCGATGGGCGCGATGGTCGTCCCCAGCGAATTGAGGCCCTGGGCGAGGTTCAGCCGCGACGACGCGTTCTCAGGCCTGCCGAGGATCGCGGCATAGGGGTTCGCCGCGATCTGCAGGAGCGTCACACCCGTCGCCAAGAGGAACAACGCTCCGAGGAAGAAGGCGTACGACTTCGAGGCGGCTGCCGGTGAAAACAGTCCACAGCCGGCCGCGCAGATGACGAGCGCGGCGACGATGGTCCGCTGGTAGCCGACGCGGTTGATCGGGTCGCCGCCGCTCACCGAGAAGGCGAAGTAGATCAACGAGATCACGAAGAACGCACCGAAAAATGCAAACTGCACGAGCCCCGCCTGAAAGTAGCTCAGTTCGAAGCTCGACTTGAGAAAGGGGATCAGCACGTCGTTCATGACGGTGATGAATCCCCAGAAGAAAAACAGCACCGTGACGGCGGCGAAGGGCCCAATAGCACCCTTTCCCGCGATGGCGTCGCTCTCGCTCGGCCGATTGTCGTTCTTACGCCGGGGTTCCGGCGCAGGGGTGTTCCAACCCATGGTGGTGCTTCCTCCTGGTGCGTTTCCGATCACGTCGGCCGGCGAAGACGCCGAGCACGACCATGCCACCGCCGGCGACGAGAACGATCGCCGAGGGTTCCGGCACCACGCTGACCGTGTACACCCGGAAGCTTTGCTCACCGAGCACGCCATCGATGTCGTAAATCATGTCTGCCGACATGGAAAAACCGCCCTGCGCGGTCGCACCGAATGCCACCAGGGCATCCTCGAGCGACATCCCTGTGTTGCCGATCGTTCCGAACGACCACTCGTTGGTGCCGAACGACGCACCAGGAATCTGGGAGGCGAACACCCCGCCGGCGCCGGGCCCCCACGCCGTGGCCCCGCTCGATCCGGCCACGGCCGCCGTGGCGGCCAGCAGGTTCGCGTGATTGAAATAGTCCACCGAGCCACTCACGTTCGGGCCGCCGAGCGTGTAGAAGGCCGCCCCGACCGTGTTGTCGTCTGCGACCGTCACGTTGCCGAGCGTCGGCGGAAACAGGTAGGACCCACTGGGATACGAGAACTGCGTCGCGGTACTCGAAAACTGGATCACGGCCGGAGTGGGCCTGATTAGGTAGGAGCCGATGCCGTTGCCCTGGCTGACGCCGGCATTGCCGGGGTTGAGCCGCAGCTCACCCGTCTGCACGTTGAACACGACGAACGCGTCGCCCACCTGCTCGGCGCGGGCGGAAGCGGGGTCGCCCATCGTGGCGACGACGGTCAACCCCACGGCCACGAGCGAACCTATGCAGCGGACGCATGTGCGAAAACTCATCGGGAGACTCCCGGCGATCGTGGCGTAAGCGTCAGCCGAGGAGCCGCTGCCCCAGCGACCGAGATCGTGAAACTCATCAAGCCGGTCGTGGACGCCATGGAGAGCGAGGTCAGGCTCTGGGGTAGATAGGAGCCGCGGCCATAGAGGCCGGACGTCCGCATGCTGACGAGGTCTCTGATGTTCACGACGCCGTCGTAGTTGAAGTCGCCCTGCCACCAGTTGGCATCTGCAACGCCCGACCCATACTTCCCGGAGGTGGAGGCCGCAGTGAGATCCGTATTGTCCACGCTGCCGTCCATGTTGGCATCGCCCACCGCGGCGTAGCCGACCACAAGCGAGCCATCCTGCAGCATGCGGTAGCCGACCGCGAAGGGTTTGCCCGCCTGAATACTCGTGCTCGTGATGCCCTGGCCGGACCACGAGCCATTGCCACGGGCGGCCAGCAGCGACCCACGAATCCCGGCGAGGGAGTAATTCCCAGCGGCGAGGAGAATTGAGCCGGTCGCTATGTCGAAGGTCCCCGTCGCCGCGAGGTTCAATCGCGACACCGACACTCGTTGGGTTCCCGTGTCGAGCGTCACCCGGGCACCTGCGCGCACTTCGAGAACGCCGCTGCCGAGGCTGCCGGGATCACGGATCACGAGTTCACCGGCTTCCACGACGATGCCGCCGGAGTGGGCGTTCGCGCCCGCGAGCACGAGCCGGCCGGCCCCGCGCTTGAAGAGCGTGCCGACACCTGTCCGGCCGCCAGTGTCTGTCTCGGTGAGTCCGCTTGCGACGGTCACCACCTGCGACGTGCTCGTCACGGTCACATTGGTGAATTCGGCACGGTTGAGGAGCGTCACGGCTGCGCTCGTGGAAGCGAGCCCGATCAGGGCGCTCGACCCCATCGGGATCGTGATACTGCCCACGTCTGTCCAGGTGATCCCGTCTGCAGACCACGAGCCCGTGAACGTGTTGCCTGCCCGGACCACCTTCACCCAGGCCGGGGCTGTCTGGCTCGTCGGCCCGGCGGCGACCACCCCCGACCCGCCCACGTTTTGCCGATACTGCCACGAGATGCCATTCGCTGCCGACACGACCATCACCGCCTGCCGGGCGTTGGCGTCGGTCGACTCGCGGATCATCACGCCGGCCTTGGCCGAGCCATTCGTGTTCTCGAGCGCGGACACGCGGGCGATGATCGATCCGTCGCCGACGAGGGGTTGGGATGTGAAGCGGAACGAGTCGGCCGGACCGCCGATGGCGGTGCCGTTCGAGACCGAGACGAACTTGGGCGACTGCCAGCCGGTCGCCCCTTCGCCGGCCGCGTTGCCGATGTCGGCGGCAGTCCATGGCGCGGGCAGGGCCACGGCGGCCGGAGCCGCTGTGAAGATCGTCGACGATGGATCGGCGACCGTGGTCCCGTTGATGGTGACCACCCGATAGTAGTATTTGCCGAGCACGGCAACGGCGGCGTCGGTATACGCGAGCGTGCCGGCGGCCACGGTGGCGAGCGTCGTGAAACTGGTGCCGTTGGTCGACCGCTCGATGCGGTAACTCGTCGCCGCCGAGACACCCGTCCATTCGATACCGATGGCCGACGACGCCTTCGACGTGAACGCAAGGTCGACGACGGTCTGGAGCCCGGGGGTGCTGCCGGTGACGACCACCGGATTCCCGTCACCCGTGGAACTCAGCGGCGAGATGCGGAACCAATACGGCGTGCCGGCTGCAAGCCCGCTGGCCGCATAGCTCGGCACGTTGGTGCCGACCGTGGCGATCTGCGTGAACGTGACATTGTCGGTCGAACGCTCGATGCGGTAGCCCGTCTCGCCACTGGTCTCGGTCCAGTTGAGCACCAGTTGGGAGTTGGAGAGGACTGTGACCGCGGCGTCGGTCACCGGACTCGGCCGGTTGACGGCGCTCGCGGTGGCCGAGGGGGTGGAGCGGCCCGCTACGCTCATGGCCCGCACCCTGAAGAAATACCGCATCGCGCCGGCGAGGCCGGTGTTCGTCCACGATGTCGCGGACGACGTCCCGGTGAAAACGGTGGTGAAATCGACTCCGTTGCTCGATCGCTCGATCAGGTAGCCCGTCGCCCCGGCCACCGGCTGCCAGGAGACCACGAGCGACGCCCCGCCGCCCTGCGCCACCGCCACCCCGGTCGGCACGTCGAGCCCGTTGACCGTTTCCGGGGCGTTGATCGCGCCCGTGAGCGTCACGTTGGTAAAACTCGACGCGTTGAGCCTGGCGGCATCGGTCGCGGAACTGAGCAGCCCGACGTACACGGTCGAACCCATCGACACGGTCACCGAGCCGACCGTGGTCCACGTCACGCCATCGGCGGAACGAGAGGCCGTGATCACGTTGCCGGCCCTCACGAGCCGCACCCATGTCGCCGTGAAGGTCGCCGCCGTGCCGTTGACGGTGGCCGTGGAGCCGCCGGTCGTGGCACGCGAGAGCAACTGGGAGCCCTGGGTCGCGGTCGTCACCATCGCCACGTGCTTGGAATTGGCCGCAAGCGACTCGCGAATCTCGACGCCGGCCCGCGCCCAGGCGTCGGTGTTTTGGTTCTGGGTGACGCGGGCCACGATCGAGCCGTCGCCGGTGAGTTGCTGCCAGGCAAACCGGAAGGCATCGGCAGTGCCGCCGACAGCAGCGCCCGCTCCCTCCACTGTAAAAGTTCCCGCACTGAACACGGCGTCGCCGAGCAGGCCAGTCGTGCCGATGTCGGCGGAGGCCCAGCCTGCGGGCAGGTCCTTCACCGTCAGGTCATAGACGCCGAGATCGCCGTAGTTGCCATGGCTCGAAATCGAGACGTACCAGGTGCCGTTTCCTGCGGGGAGGACAAGCTGCTGCTCGTTCGCGTCGCCGTCTCGCGCAGCGACGAGCACGCCCGCCGCATTGAACACCTCCACCTTCGCATCGAGCCCGGATGGCTTTGCAGGCACGACGGAGATCACCGCGCCGCCGCCAGTCGTGGTGAACGCGAACGTGTCGACATCGGCCATCCGCTCGATGACGCCCGAGGTCGAGCGGCCGCCGGCCGTGGTCGTCAGCGCCGTGGCCGTGGCGATCGTGCCGCCGTAGTCGTCGGGCCGGAAGCCGTCACCCCCGGTCGGCTGATACTTCTTGATCGCGTTGGCGATCACGGCGACGTCGTCTTGCAAGGCGCTCGCCGAGCTACCGGGATGGCCGAGCGTCCACTTGTTGACGTCCCGGCGGTAATCCACGCCCATCAGCGCGCCGTGCAGGTCGTCGGTGCCGTTGGAGTATTCGCTGGTCTTATTGCCCTGCAGGTCGTAGTCGGACTGGTGCACCAGCCCAAAATTGTGGCCGAGTTCGTGGGCGATGCCGGAGGCCCGCGTTCGTGCCGACCCGCTGTTGATCCACGACTGCGGCTGCGCGTTGGGAAACACGCCCACAGCGCTCGTGCCGCCCGTCACGTCGTTGCTGATCACGATCCAGGCCGTCGGAAACGTCGAGACGTTTGGCTTCACCGTGGTCACATTGACGTCGAACATCGCGTAATACACCGCCACCTGCCGATGGGCCTCGGTGATCGTGGCCGCTTCGGCGGCGTTGAACGTCGTCGGATCACCATCGACGTCGTAGGCCCCGAGATTGCTCCCGTGCCCGTCGAAGTCGAGATAGATCGCCGTGGGCGCCCCGGGCAGGCTGTGGAGATCAGGAAGCCCGTTGGCCGCCAGCACGAGGCGACCCTCCAGACGCTCCACCTCGAGCATCTGACCGCGAGGGCGCCTCAGCCTGCGGGAGGCGAGGTGGCTGCGACGTGGTGATCGCATGATGCCCGGGCCTCTCTCGTGGTGCTTCACTCGCGGCAGACTTCACGAACCCGGCGACGTGCGGCGACGATCCCGAACATGCCGAGGCCGACCATCACCGTGACGATCGTCGCAGGCTCAGGCACCACGACGAGGCTCACCTGATTGGCCGTGGTCGTATCGACCTGAAACGTCTTGCCGCCGGAGAGCATGGGCATCGAGCCGAGCGAAAAAACGCCGGTCGTGAGCGCGCCGGTGTAGCTGAAGAGCCGCCACGAATCGCCCTCGTTCGCCGAGAGGAAGCTGCCCGCGACCGTCTCCGTCACGTTGAGCGTACCATTGAGCGTGAGATCGCCTGTGATGGCGGAAAAGTCGTTGACTCCACCGCCGACAGTAAAATCTGTGCCGCTGAGGTCATAGTTTAAAATTGATCCACTCCCCAGCGACAAATTGTTCGCAAATGAGAGCGTGCCCGCCCCGCCAGCGAGCCCCGGAGCGATCGTGCCGTCGACCGCCATGCTGCCAACGACGTTTCCCACGCCGGTGAGGGCCTGGGCCGCACCGAGCGAGAAGCCACCCGCCACCAGCGACACGTCGAACGTCGTCGACCCGGTTGCCAGGACGATCGCGGCGCTGTTGGCGATCGAGCCGGCCGCGCCGAGAGCGAGCGTGCCGGTGTTGATCGTGGTGTTGCCACCGTAGGTGTTGGAACCGCCGAGGATCAGCCTTCCGGACGTGCCGGTGCCCGCCTTGATGAGGGCTCCGGACACCCCCGAGAAGATGCCGGAGAGCGTTACGTTGCCGACGACGTTCGAGCCACCCTGTGATGTGTCGATGGTGAGGTCGCCAGTGAGCAGTCCGCCCGACGAGATCGTGAGGCCCGTCGTGGCCTGATCGTCGTTATTGAGGAGGATCGACCCGGACGAGGGAAGCGTCACGTTGGTGTACGTTACCGCCGTACCGGTCGTCGATCGGTTGGTGAGCCCAGCGCCGCTGTCAAGGGTGACGGCGTTGGTCACCTGACCGGAGGTGGGAGCTCTGTTCTGGCTTGTCAGTCGGACGCCGTTCCGCACCGTCACGCTGCCCGTGCCGAGGGCGTTGGAGCCCTCGAAAAAAGTTCTGACGCCCGAGTTCGACGCGAAATCCCAGTTCACATTCGTCGCAGTTCCGGAAACGTTCGTGAGAATCAGGGCATTCGATCCCATCACGGTCGTGGTGTTGCCCGCACCGGTCAGCCGCCCGCCATACGTCATGCCGCCGCCGTTGATGCTCAGCGTGCCGCCGCCCGATCCGATCGTGATGCCGCGATTTTGTGTCAGCGTGACCGCGGCGCTCGTGCGCAGCGTAGCGCCGTTTGAGATCTGGAGCCGGTCGGCAACGAACGAGCCGGGAGCCCCTCCAAGCTGATTGTCGTTGCTGATTTGCAGGGTGCCATTCGTGATCCCCACGTTGGTCGAGATCGAATTCGACGCCGACAGGATCAGCCTCCCGGCACCATTCTTGACGAGCATCGCGTTCAGTGCCGTTCCTGATTGGATCAGGCTGGCAATGTTGACCGTTCCAAGGCTGTTGACCGTGATGGTGGCGTTGCTGGCAGGGTTGTTGGTGAACGTAAAAAGCGAGCCGCTGACAATCCAATTTCCTGTTCCCGTTGGCGCGCTTGCAGTACCGAAGACCATGGTTCCGATGGCACGGCTCTGGTTGTTTGTCACCGTGACGTCGGACGTGATATCGGGGGCAAACGTGGCGGTGTTGGCTGACCCGGTGCCGACAATGCCGCCCGACCAGTTACTAGTGATGTTCCAGGCGCCGTTGGTAGTCGACGTCCACGTGCCGTTTTGCGCCAGCGCCGGGGCAGTCGCCAAAACCGAAACCAGGGCCCAGGCCAACGCCGCACCGCGGCAGTGCAGGCGAAGTTGCGAAAAAACGGCAGTAATCATGATTCCCTCCCCAAATGCACCGAAAAGAAAAATCTTGAATCGTTGTGGACCGGTCGTTACGTCCCCAGTAACCCTTATTTCCGCCGGAGGCGGAATAAGTGCCACGCCAGGCTTTCGGTGGCCCGGAAAGTGGGAAAACCTGGGCCCGGCGGGCGGCCGCCCCAGCCCTTTTTACGGCTCCCGCCGAACATGAGTGGCTCAGCGGCCCAGGGGACGATTCTCGTGATCGGGATCAGTCCGCATCCTGGTTGAGCGGTTCCTCGACGACGAACGGATCGGGAAAGTCTGCAGCGGAGTCGCCGCCGCGAGAGCGGAGCCGCTTGTTGTTCACCCCGCCCTTGGGCTGGTTGAGCGGAATCTCCATGCCGCCAAGATCGCCCATCAGGCGATAGAGGTCGTTCTCGAGAGTGCGGGCGATCTTCGCGTGGGCCGGGTCATAAAGCAGATTCTTCGATTCCTGCGGGTCGGCCTCGAGGTCGTAGAGTTCGTCGGCGTCCCAGAGGCCGTAGTAGGTGATGTATTTGTGGGTGGGCGTCCGCAGGGCGAACGTCGTGGGAGTCTGAGGGAAGTTTTTTTCCCAGTAGTAGACGTAGAGGAAGCGATCACGCCACGGAATGCTGTCCCCACGGGTGAGCGGCAGGAAGCTCGTGCCGTCCATGTGCGGCGGTGTCTTCAGCCCCATGGCCTCCATCACGGTCGGAGCGACGTCGATGTTGGCCACCATCTGGTCAAGCACGGTGCCGCCCTTGATCAGGGCCGGGCACTGCACGAGCATCGGCACCCGCATCGAGGCCTCGTAGGCAACCCGCTTGTCGATCAGCCCGTGCTCGCCGAACATGAAGCCGTTGTCGCCCATGTAGATCACGAGCGTCTCGTCGTGGATACCCATCTCTTTCAGCTGCCGGAGCACCCGGCCGATGCTGTCATCGACCGAACGGAGGGTTTCGCAGTAGCGCTTGTAGTAGCGCTCGATGTCGAGCTCACTGTGGTAGGGGAAGTCAACCCCGTGCCATGAATTCCGCTGGTCCCGCAGCCACCGCGGCGCGAGTCGATCCGTGGCGGTGGTGCTTTCCGTCTCCGGTCGCTCGAAGGGCAGGTCCTTGCATGTGCCTTCGTAGGAGGCCTCTGGCGTGAAGTTGGCGTGCACCGCCTTGTGCGACAGGTAGAGAAAGAACGGCTTCTCTTCAGGCTTCTGCTCTTTCAGCCAATCGATCGCGTAGTCGGTGAGTTCGGTGGTGATGTAGCCCGCCTGCTTCACCCGCTTGCCATCGACGTTGAGCGTGGAGTTGGGGGTGGGGGGCAGATAGTGCCCCTGCCCCGTGAAGCTCACCCAGCGGTCCCAGCCCGGCTGCGGGCGGTCGCTCTCGCCGCCCATGTGCCACTTGCCGATGAACGCGGTCGCGTAGCCGGCCTGCTGCAGATACTGCGGAAAGTACACGGTGCCGGGCGGGATCGGTCGATTGTTGTCGATCACCCGGTGGCGGAAGGTGTAGAGGCCCGTGAGGATCGAAGCCCGGCTCGGCGAACAGAGCGAGGTCGAGACGAGCGCATTCCTGACGTGGGCACCGTTTGCCGCAAGTGAGTCCATCGCTGGCGTCTTGGCGAACGGATGCCTAAGAAAGCCCATCGCGTCGTAGCGGTGGTCGTCGGAAAGAATGAAGACGACGTTGCGTGGCTTCGCGCCCGGGATCCGTTCTGGAACGACCTCGGTGGGCACGGGGGCGGCCGCGAGGAGGATGCCGGGAACCCACCAAAGCACTCCCAAGGCCAAAGCAAGGCGAGCCAACCGGCAAACGCCATTGAAATATGTCGACGACATCTCCGACGTCCTCGCATGGGGCCTGACAATTCCCGCAGCGAACGTTGCGGCCGCGGGTGAAGATAGGCACGCAGCACGGCATTCGCAAGTGCCAGGGATACGAGCAGTCGGCATCGACGGGGCCTTCGGCCTCATGCGGGACGTGTCTGTCCGGTTTACGCCGGAGGCCTCGGGCAGGGCGTTTCGCGCCAGTGGCACAAAAGCCGTCCCGGTCGGAAGATAGGGTTGTGGGCTTTGGGCAGTTCCGGTCCACCTGTACGGTGATTGCGAGTCGAGGGTTTCGCAGTGTCCGAATTGCCTGAGCCCGACAACGAAATTTTCCTCGGCCTGATCACGGCCAACTACGATCATTTGCGTCGGTACATCTACACGCTTCTTCCAAGCGAGGAAGATTCGAAGGATGTTCTGCAGGAGGTGTGCATTTCGATCTCCCGCAAGTTTGCCGATTACGACAGGTCTCGGCCGTTTCTGCCCTGGGCGTGTCGCTTCGCCTATTTCAAGGTGCTCAAGTTCCAGGAGCAGCAGCGGCCTCGGCGTATGTTGCGGCTGCCGACTGAGGTTTTGGAGTTGCTGGCGGTGGCACGGGAGGAGGAGGAGCCGGCGCTCGCCGAGCGACTCGTCGCCCTCGACAAGTGTCTTGAAAAACTGTCCACCTCGGATCGCAGGCTGATTCAATCCAAGTATGTCGATCGTGCCTCGACGGAGCAGATTGCCGCCG
This sequence comes from Candidatus Kuenenia stuttgartensis, assembly GCA_945897435.1. Taxonomy (GTDB): domain Bacteria; phylum Planctomycetota; class Planctomycetia; order Pirellulales; family UBA1268; genus RGVT01. The sequence continues at coordinate 17,842 of CAMDFJ010000056.1, forward strand.
CGTTTTCCCAGAGTCGCCGTACGCTGTTTCGCAACCTGGAACGGGTGCGACGGCTGCTCTTTGAATGCATCAGTCGCTCAGTGGTGATCGAGGGTCACTCATGAATC
>CAMDFJ010000057.1 GCA_945897435.1 Candidatus Kuenenia stuttgartensis
GCACCGAGACCGTCACCCGCGGCTCGACCGCCTCGACATCGATCCAGTAGACGAAGGCATCCCCGCCGCGGCGCTCGAAGTCATTCACACGCAGCAAAAAGCCCGCCTCGTCCGCGACGGTCAGGCGGAGTGTGGAATCGGGGCCCTCGCTGTCGTCGTTGCTGGTGATCCGTTCCCGCTTGGGGCTGTCGCGATGGGCTGCGATCACGAGATCGATCGGAGATCCCAGTCGCCGGCCCCAGCCGGTCACCTGCCAGACGCTGCCCTTGGGCGCCGCAACCCGAATCCAGTCGACGTCGTCCTCGCGGTCGATCCGCCCCACGATCGCGGTCGGGGCCTTGGTCGCGACGGCCTTCTCCGGCTGATCGTTCGGTTCGCCGACCTCGACGATGTCCGCGGCCGTCAGTCGAAGCGGAACCCGCATCGCCGAGGCGACGCCATCTCGTTCGGGCTGCACCAGCACGAGGCCGTCGGATTCCGCCGAGGCCGCCACTGCGATCCGGGCCTTGAACGCTCCGGCCGGATCGCCAAGCCACTCGACCTCGAGCGGGGCATCGATCCGGCCCCCCGGAGGCCAGGCGACATGGGGGATCGGGAAGTCACCGACCTGCAGCAGGTAGATCGCATTGCCACCGCCGTAGGCGCTCTCCCGCACCCGCAGAAAGTACTCACCGTCGGCAGGTGCCGTCGCGGCCAGCACGGGATCCTGGGCGAGGAGTGGATGATCGTCGCAGGCGGCGATCACGAAGCCATCGGCGTCGACGAGTTCGAGGTGGGCGTCGAGCATCTGCTGGTCGAGTCTCAGGGCCTGAATCAGCGCGGAGATCCGCTCTCCCTTGGCGAGCCGCACCCGAAAGACGTCGACATCCTCGTTCTTCAGGCTGCCCCAGACGACGCGGCCTGAATCCAGCGGCATTGCGGCAGCCAGAGAGTCGTTGGGTTCGACCTCCGGAGACTGCTCGGTGGCATGAACATGAAACATCCGCAGATCTGAGAGGCCGTCAGCCGTGCGAATCCGCAATCGCTGCGGTCCCGGCGGGCAGTCGGCGGGCAGATGGATCAGCGCCTTGAGAACCGTTCCGCTCTCGACGACCGGTGGCTCAGCACTGATCCGGCCCTCCTCGAAGAACAATTCCGCGGCCCCGTCGAGCTGCTGGCCGACGATCCGCACCTCGACGTCGGTGCCGCAGCGGCCGGCGGGCGGCTCGATCCTCTCGATCATCGGCTCGGCATCGGCTCCGTCGACGGCTGCAATCCAAAAACAGGCCGCAGCGACGGCACGTCGAAATCGGAATGCTGGCTGGAGGGGTGGCATGGTCACCGATGTCCTCGAGAGACCGCAGGATTATGCGAGCAGGTCGCCGCGGACCTTCCCTCCGTCGACGATCTCCACGGGGCGGTTGCCCGGGGCCACGAGTTCCTTGTCGGCGACGATCCCGAGGCAGTGATAGATCGTCGTGGCGAGGTCTTCGACCGTCAGCGGATTGTCGGCGGGTTCGGCTGCAATCGAGTCGGACGCGCCGTAGACGACGCCCCGCCTGATACCGCCGCCGGCGAGCAACACGCTGAACACCTTGGGCCAATGGTCGCGACCAGCGTCGCCATTGATCTTGGGCGTGCGGCCGAACTCGCTCGACACCATGACGAGCGTCGAATCGAGAAGTCCGCGGCGCTCGAGATCGCGGATCAGCGTGGCGAATGCCTGATCGAACGGCGGCAGGCTGCGGACGATCCCCTCGCGGATCTTCTGGTGCATGTCCCAGCCGCCGTAGGAGAGGGTCACGAGTCGCACACCCGCCTCGACGAGTCGTCGGGCCAGCAGCATCCGCTGCCCTGCCTCGTTGCGGCCGTATTCGTCACGCAGCTTTTCCGATTCGGATCCGATGTCGAACGCCGCGCGGGCCTGGGCCGAACTGACGAGGTCGTAGGCCCGGCGATAGAACTCGTCCATCGCCTCGAGATTGGCCGTGTTCTCCAGCCGCTGGAAATGGCGTCCGACGATGTCGCGGAGCCGTTGCCGGTTCGTAAACCGCTCCGGGTCGACACCACCCGGCAGGGCGAGATCGCGGACGCTGAAGTTGGGATTGCCAGGGTCCGATCCGATCGTGAACGGCCCGTAGCCGCTGCCGAGATAGCCTGCCCCTGCATCGGGTGCCGGCAGGTTGGGGACGCAGACATAGGGCGGAAGACTTTGGCGGGGCCCGAGTTCGTGGGCGACCACGCTGCCGATGCTGGGGTAGGTGAGGGCCGGACTGGGACGGTAGCCCGTAAACATGTTGTGCGTGCCGCGCTCGTGCGCCGCCTCGCCATGGGTCATCGAGCGGACGACGGTGATCCGGTCGGCCACCTGGGCTGTCTTGACGAGCAGTTCGTTGAATCTGACGCCCGGCAGGCAGGTCTCGATCGAACCCATCTCGCCCCGATACTCGACCGGCGCCAGCGGCTTCGGATCGAAGGTCTCCTGCTGGGCCCAGCCGCCGGGCAGCCAGATGTGGATCACGCTCTGTGCGGTGCCCTGGAAGTGGGCGAAGGACTTCGCATCGCCGAGGGCGGCACGACCGCGGAGCAGGTCGCCGAGCGAGAGGCCAAGACCTCCGGCCGAACCGACGCCAAGAATGGAACCGACCTGAAGAAACGTCCGCCTGCTGCGGTCCGCCAGTTCGAACGCCATGCTTTCACCCCCCGGAGTGACGAAACGCCATTAAATCCTAGCACGATCTGGAAGGCGTCGCCAGATTTTGCAATCGGCGGGGTTTTCAGGCTCATTCCTCGGAAAATCGCCGTCCGCGGAGCAGGTGGTGGTAATGCTGGGCGAAGCGGTGGGCCTCGTCCCGGACGTATTCGAGCAGCCGCAGCGAGTAGGCATCACGGGAGAGCCGCAGCGGCTCGCTCCTGCCTGGGAGAAACACCTCTTCCTCGCGCTTGGCCAGCGAGATCATGCAGGGGGGCGTGATCCCGAGCGATTCCACGGCATCGAGGGCCGCCGAGAGCTGCCCCTTGCCACCGTCGACGAGAAAGATGTCGGGCAGCGACGCCCCTTCGCGGGCGAGTCGGGCGAAGCGACGCGAAACCACCTCGTGGATGCTCTTGAAATCGTCGATGCCATCGACCGTCCTGATCCGATACCGCTTGTAACCCGGCTTGAAGGGGAGTCCGTCGATGAACTGGACCAGGCTGGCAACTGTCTCGTTGCCGGCGAGGTGGGCGATGTCGACGCCCTCGATCACCCGAGGCGGCTCTGCCAGCCCGAGTACCTTCTGCAGCCCTGCGAGCCCCTTCTTGGGATCGACGAGAAATACCTCTGGCTGGTCGTTCTCCTCGAGGTCGCCACGCTGGTCGAGCGTCTCCAGCAGCCGAATCTCGTCCCGAAGCCGGCCCGCCTTCTCAAACTCGAGTCGTGCCGAGGCTGCGAGCATCTCCTGCCGCATCTCCTCGATGAGCCGCCGCTTGCCCCCCTCGAGGAACGTCTTCAGTCGGTTGATGTCGCGACGGTAGTCCTCCTTCGAGATCCGCAGGTTGCAGGGGGCGGTGCACTGGCCGATCGAGGCCAGCAGGCAGGGGCGATACCATCGCCACTGGTCGTCATCGGCGTCGATGTCGAGCGGGCAGGTGCGAAACTTGAAGATCCGCTGCAGCACCACGATCGCCCCGCGGAGCGAGCCGGCGCTGGTGAACGGCCCGAAGAGTTTGACCCCCTTCTGTTTTGGTGTCCGGGTGAACTCGACCCGCGGATAGTCCTCGTGGGTGGTGATCTGGAGGTAGGGGAAGGTCTTGTCATCCTTGAGGTCGGAGTTGAACCGCGGCTGTACGTCCTTCACGAGCCGGCTCTCGAGGAGCAACGCATCGACCTCGCTGTCGGCCTCGAGGTAGTCGATGTCGCGAATCTCGCGGACGAGGTCGGCGGTTCTCCGGTCCTGTTCGGCCGCCTTGAGAAAGTAGCTTCCGGCACGGGTCCGGAGGTTCTTCGCCTTGCCGACGTAGATCACCCTGCCGGCAGCATCCTTCATCAGATAGACGCCCGGGGTCTGCGGGAACGACCGCACCTTCGCCGCCGCCGCCGAGGAGTCGGCCGCTGCCGCTGTCTGATCGGTGTCAGCTGGAAGCGATTCGGCCGACGGGGAGTCCACTGGGTCGGCGGCCGGCCTCTGCCCGGCATTTTCAGCCGGCTCATTGGGGCAATCCGGCTCGTCACGGTCGGCGTCGGGGGCGTTCATCATGATGATTCTAGAGGGTGTGGGCAGCCGCGAGCGGGTTTGGCGAGTGGGGCATGACAGGCTGAAGCCTGTCCCACCTCGGCGGAAGGGGACTGCCATGGACGGCTTTTCCCACGTGCAGTGCGACTGCGGAGGTCAGACGCCAGCCAGACGTCGCAGATCCTGCTCCAGCACGTCGAGCCGTTCGGCGAGCAGTCGCCTCATGCCCTCGCGTTCGGCGACTGGGCAGGGGGCCCCGGCCGCGAACAGGTAGAACTTGATCTTGGGCTCGGTGCCCGAGGGGCGGGCCGCCACGCAGTTGCCGAGCGCCGGGAAGTGACCGGGAGACCCTGAGCCGGCGTCGGGCAGGCCGGCCAGATCGAACATCACGAGATCCCCCTTGGCTCCCGCAAAGGGCAGGGCGGCGTCTCCTGGAGCCGAAGTCGTCAGGCTGGCGTAATCGCGGATGCGGACGACGTCGAGGCCTCCGAGCGACTGGGGCGGCGCGGCCCGCAGCCCGGCCATGATCTCCCGCATCCGTTCCATGCCGGAGGCACCTGGCAGCGTGACCGCGACCTGTCGCTCAAGGTGGCAGCCGTGCCGGTCGAAGAGATCCTCGAGTTGTCCATGCAGCGTCCTGCCGGAGGCCTTGAGGGCGGCGGCGAGTTCGGCGAGGAGCAACGCTGCCACGCTGGCGTCCTTGTCGCGGACGTGCGTGCCGGCCAGATAGCCGTGCGACTCCTCGCAGCCGAAGACGAAGTGCTCGGGGCCAGTTCGGTCGATTGCCTCGCCGATCCACTTGAAACCGACCTGCAGGGTGTCGATCGTCGTCGCGCCATAGGCTTCGGAGATTCGGCGAACGAGGCCCGTGGTCACGAGCGTCGTGATCACCCGGTCGGTCGGGGCGAGCAGGCCCCGATCGCGGCGGCCGGCGAGCACCCAGTCGACCAGCAGGGCCGCGATCTGGTTGCCTGTGAACGTTTTCCAAGGCCCATCGGCATCGGGTGTCAGGGGTGCGGCCGCCCCGAGCCGGTCGCAGTCGGGGTCGCTGGCGAGGACGAGATCGTCCCCCTGGGCTCGTGCCTCGTCGATCGGCCCGTCGAACACCGCCGGATTTTCGGGGTTCGCCACATGGCCGGGAACGTTGGGAAAGTCGCCGTCGGGCTGCGCCTGCGGGCCGTAGAGACGGACCCGGCCGAATCCAGCGCCGGCCAGCACCGGCATGACGGCACTCGCGCCGACGCCGTGCAGCGGCGTGTAGAGGATCGACACATCCCGCGGCCCGGGTGACGCCTGCTCGAGCACGGCGGCCACGAAGGCCGGGTCGATCTCCTGTTCCACGAACCTTACCCGGCCTGTGGCCACGCCAGAATCGAAGTCCTGCCGCTGAACCGTGTCGACGGACATCACCCGCTCGATGATTCCCTTGTCGTGCGGAGGCAGCACCTGCACCCCGCCGGCCCAGTAGACCTTCACCGCGTTGTCGCTGGGGGGATTGTGGCTCGCGGTCACCATGATGCCGCAGACGCTCTGGGTATGCCGCACGGCATAGGAGAGTTCGGGAGTACTGCGGAAGCCCCGCAGAAAAAACACCTCGAATCCGGCGGCAAGCAGCACCTCGGTGCAGAGGCGGGCGAAATGCTCCGACCGGTGACGCGTGTCGTAGGCGATCGCACACGTCGGCGTCTGGCCGGCGGGCAACACGGAACGGACGTAGTCTGCCAGGCCCTGGGCGCTCTCGCCGATCGTGCGGTCATTGATCGCGTTCGAGCCGACCGGATACATCATGCCGCGGCGGCCACCCGTGCCGAACGGGATCACGGTCCAGTAGGCGTCGTCGAGTTCCTTCCAGAGACCGCGATCGATACGGGATGCGAGTTCGGCGGCAAACTCGGCATAGCGGGGCTGCCGGAGCCAGTCGCCCATTGTGCGGGCGGAGTGTTCGGTGATCGTGCCGGAGGACCGGGCTGCGGCGATGGCATCGAGGCGGCGGGCAAGGTCGGCGGATGGATTGCTCGAATGGGTCTGGCTTTTCATGGAACTCGACTCCAGCGGGCGGACGACGCGGGTGGGGGTGGCATGTCGTTTGACGGGAAGGGTTTTATACTGGTCGCCCATGAGCGTCACCGCCGCCGGCGAAGAACCATTGATCGTCAGCGTTTCCGGGCTTCGGGGGGTCGTCGGCGGGGCCCTGACGGCCGACGTGGCAGTCCGCTACGTGCTGGCATTCGAATCGACGCTTCCGCGAGGCCCTCTGGTGATCGGCAGGGATGGGCGGGAGAGCGGCCCCGCGTTGTCTGCAGTCATTCGGCAATCTCTGATCGAGCGGGGCCGAGACGTGATCGATTGCAACGTGGCCGCCACTCCGACCGTGGGGATTGTGGTCCGGGAGGAGTCGGCCGCGGGGGGCATCCAGATTTCTGCGAGCCACAACCCGGCCAGGTACAACGGCCTGAAACTGTTCTCGGCCGAAGGCCGGGTGCTCACGGCCGCAGCCGGGGCTGACGTGCTCCAGCGGTACATGCAGCCGTCCGAGGCGGAGGCCGCTCCAGCCGCATCCCCCGGGCGGGTGCGGCAGGCCGACGGCATCGCCGCCCACGTCCGACTCGTCTCGGCAACCGTCAACGTGGCTGCGATTCGTCGGCACAGGCCGAGGGTCTGGCTCGACAGCTGCCACGGTGCCGGCAGCCGGGTGGCCAGGCCCCTGCTCGAGCATCTCGGCTGCGAACTCGTGATCGAGGGGGGCGAACCCGACGGCCGCTACGACCACGAGCCGGAGCCCACCGAGGCAAACCTCGCCGGCATGATGCCGAAACTGATCGCAGCCCGGGCAGACATCGGATTCTTTCAGGATCCAGACGCCGACCGACTGGCGATCGCCACGGCCGCCGGCCGGTTCATCGGCGAGGAGGCGACGCTCTCGCTCGCGGTCGAGGGCCTGCTCGCGACGCGGCCGGGCCCGATCGCGGTCAACTGCTCCACCAGCGGGATGGCAGCTGCAATCGCCCGTCGACATGGCGTCGACTGCCACGTCTCGGCGGTCGGCGAGGCCAACGTCGTCGATTGCATGCTCGCCAGCGGCGCGGTGCTTGGCGGCGAGGGCAATGGCGGCGTGATCGATCCGCGGGTGGTGTTGGTCCGCGACAGCTTTGTGGCGATGGCACTGGTGCTGGAGAGGATGTCCGCTGGAGACCGGCTCAGATCGATCGAATCCCTGGCGGCCGGGCTGCCGTCGCTCGTGATGCGGAAGACGAAGGTCGAACTCGGTCCGGCAGTCCGTGGCTCCGAGTTGCTGGCCGCCTTCGGGCGGATCGAGGCCGCTTTTCCCGAAGCGACCGCCAGCCGGCTCGACGGCCTGCGGCTCGACTGGCAGGGCGGCTGGCTGCTGGTGCGGGCAAGCAACACCGAGCCGATCCTGCGGATCGTCGCCGAGGCCGCCGACGCCGAGATGGTGGACGAGGCCCTCAGCCGGGCAACTTCAGCCCTCGGCTGAGCGGCCCCTGACCTACTCTTCGAGTTCGGGCAGCACCGAATCGGCGACCGCCGCATCGCGGAGCTTCTCGAGTGCCTTGGCCTCGATCTGCCGGACCCGTTCCTTGGTCACTCCCAGAGCGGAGCCGACCTCCTTGAGGGTCTGGGGCTCGTGCTCGTGGTCGAGGCCGTAGCGGCGGATGATGATCGTCTGCTCCCGCGAGTCGAGGCGATCAAGAAATTTGCCAACCTGCTGCATCCGGTCGTTCTCCGCCAGCCGCTGCTGGTACTCGTCGGCCCGCTTGTCAGTGGCCGATTGCAGCATGTCCATGTCGGCGGCCCGGAAGCGATCACGACGCTTGTGTTCGTCGGGGATCGTGCGGGCGTAGTTCTTCATGATCGCCCACGAGGCGTAGGTGCTGAACTTGTTGCCCCGCGAGTAGTCGAACTTCTCCACCGCCCGGATCAGCGACATGTTGCCGTCGCTGACGAGGTCGAAGAAGCTGTCTCCCGGAGCCACTCGACGCTTGGCGATCGAGACCACGAGCCGGAGGTTCGACCGGACGAGCCGGTTCTTGAGGGCCACGATCTCCTCGTAGAGCTTGTCGATCTGATCCATCAGACGGGTGCTCGGACGCTCCGGATTCAGCTGCTCGCGAAGCTGCGAAGCCTTGTACTTGAGGAAGTTGTATTTGCGGAACAGCCAGACCTCCTGTTCCCGCGTCAGCAGCGGAACCTCATAGAGGCTCGCCAGATAGGCGGGCAGGCCATTCGGCCGGCGGACCCGCTTCACCGGATCGTCGATGCCCGGATAGGGCTGGTCGACCACGCTTTCGGCACTCTTGCGGGAGAAAAGGGCGTTGGGAATGAAGTCGAGCGGCAATTGCAGGGTGTGCTCCGCCCGCTGGGCGAGGATCACCCGGTAGATGCTCGCCTTCGAGCGGCGATACCGCTTGGCGATCGAATCGACCGCCTCGCCCTGCGCGTAGTGCTGATGAATGCGGGCGCAGGTTTCGGGCCGCAGGCGACCGTCCTGGGCGGCAAACACCGGCATCTCGGGATGGGACTGATCAAACTGCTTGATGGTGTAGCGGATGGTCTCGACGCTGCGATTGAGCCGTGCGGCGATCCGACGGTGGACGTCTGCCGGGCAGGCACCGGCCGCGGCCAGGCGGCGGGCCCAGGAGATGATCCGCTCATGCTCTTCCTCGGAGAGTTGGCTGAACCGAGCCCCGCGCTCAATCCGCAGAGGGTTCGAGGCGATGAAACGCTCGACGGCGCTGGCCAGGAAGCCGACCCGCTTCCGTCCCGCCACCTCGTATCGCTGGGCTATCAGCCCATGTTCCCGCCAGCGGGAGATGGTCTTGGTCGAAACGTTGAACTGCTTGGCGAGATCCTCGATCGAGAGCACCTCGTCGCCAGCAGAGACGGCTTGTTCGCCAGAATTGGGCCCCAGACTCACCGGGGGGACGGCCGAGACTTCATCGCGATGGGCATCCTGCAGATTCGCATCCTGCTGGAAAAGCTTCACGATCGGATTCGATTCGCCGTGCTCGCCGCCCAGATCGTTCGAGAAGGTTGAAAACGTGGATCGCATGACGGTTGCTCCTGTACCGGCATTCCGTGCCGGACGGTGGTGGTTCGCCCTCTATGCCCCGACGGTATCCGTGGAAAGGTGGTCCTCGAAAAGAACCGCTGTCGAAGGGACTTCCCTGCCCCCTCCTGTCACGGTTCCTCGCGACGCCCGATTTATACGCACGGCCTCTGGCGGCGGTTCATGCCCCGACTCGTTTCTTGAACGTTTTTCTGACCGCCCTGCCAGCCGGCATTTTCATGCCCTCGTCGTAAGCCCTTCCCAGGGCAACGTTTGAGTGACACGAGATTCCGCCAGCCAGGCGTCTCACCTTTTCTCGCGAGAGCGAAAAAGCGTAGCATTTTCATGACGAAAATCAATCTGGACACTTAGTATTCTTGGAAATAACCGGCCCGCCTGCGGGAGCGGGTGGTGGCGAAAATGCTGATTCCCCGGCCCTTAATCTGTCGAAATCCCCGATGTTTTGCCAATGGGTCGCGGCGAGCGGCAGTTTTTTGGCCGCCCAAATTCGTAGCGGGAGTGGGGGTATGGACGTCAGAATCGCTTTTTCTCGACCTCACTGGACACCCCTGTGCAGAACGGCCCGAGGGGCCGCGTTCGCCCTGGCCTTCTGGGGGGGGATCGCGATAGCCGATGAGGTTCGGATCGAGATCGATGTCCGCGGAGAGGTGTTTGCCAAGGCTGCCGCAGAGGCCCAGCCGGCAGGAAGTTCACTCGAGATGAAGGCCCTGCTCGAGTTCGACGAGGTCCCGGCAGAAGCTGGCGCTGCCGCCGTGGTCCGCCGCTACCATGCGGCCGCGGCTGACCTCACGATCGACGACAACTCCACCCGGACAACGCTCGGGGAGGATGCCCGGGAGATCGTTGTCGAGCGGCAGGGGAGCACTCCTGTGCCCTTTCTGCGTCGGGGCTATCTGACCCGGGACGAGCTCGAACTGCTCGACACGCCCTTCGATCCGATCCTGCTGGCGGCCCTGCTTCCAGCCGAACCACCCGAAGAGACCGCGTCCTGGGCTCTGTCGCCCGACGAGACCGCCGGCCTGCTGGCGATCGACACCGTCGAGCACGGAGGTCTCGAGGCGCGGATCGTCGAGGTCTTCGACGGCGTCGCCCGAATCGCCCTCTCGGGTGTCGTCGATGGTGCCTGCGATGGCGTTCCTACCCATCTGATCATCGAGGGGACTTTCTCTGCGGCCGTCCGAACCGAAGAGGGACGGCATCGATTTCATGGTCCGGTGGACGGCGTCGACGTGGTCATTCGGGAGCGACGGGAGGCCAGTCATGTGGCCCCTGGCTTCGACGTCGAGGCCCGGATGATGCTGACCCGCGAGACCTCGACCGCGCCGGAAGAAGCGGTCCCGCCGCCGGACAGGGTGGAGTTGTCACGACGGGATGGCCGGGGACGGCCCGGACTGGCATGGCACCGGGACGCAGGGCAGCGTTTCGACCTCGTGTACGACTCGCGTTGGCGGATCGTGGAAGACGGCCCTGCGGGGCTCGTCATGCGGTTCGTCGACCGCGGGGCACTTGTCGCCCAGTGCTCGATCACGGCCCTGCCCAGGGCAGACAGCGATCTCACGCCGACGATAAACGACCTGGAGCGGGACATCCGGCAATCCTTGGCGGGGCAGTTTGGCCGGTTCGAGGACGCCGACGAGGTCAGCCGCCGTGACGATGCCGAGAGTCCCGAACGAAAGGAAGTCCGGGTGGTCAGTGCGGGAACCGCGGAGGGGCTCCCATTTCAGTGGATCCATTACGTGGTCGCCGATCGCGACGGCCGGCGGGCAGGTGTCACCTTCATGCTCGAGGCGTCGCTTGCGAAGCGATTCGGAGAGGCTGACAAAAGCCTCGTGGCCGGCCTCAGGTTCCCTGCGGCCGCTCCGAGAGAGGCCCGGCTTCCCGAGAAAACCACGCTGCCTTGACGCCGCGTCGGTCGGGCTGGATGATTAGCGGGTTATCCGCGGCAAAAGCGACGAAGCGTCCCTTTCCCCGGGCACCCCGAAGGTGTTGCGTTGGTGGCAGTGCGCGTGCCTCGACTGCTCGCCCGGCGGTGAACAGTTCGAGACCGGAGGCGTGAGCCATCGAGAAGCAGCATCGCATCAATGAGCAGATTCGGATCACTCCGATCCGGGTCGTCGGCGCCGACGGTGGCCAGCTTGGCATCATCTCGACGGAGGAAGCGCTCGCCATCGCCCGCGAGTCGGGTCTCGATCTGGTCGAGGTGGCGCCCAACGAGAAGCCGCCCGTCTGCCGAATCATGGACTTCGGCAAGTTCAAATACCAGCAGAAGAAGAAACAGCACAAAACCCACATCCATCAGACGAAGATCAAGGAGATTCGACTCCGCCCCAAGACGGGAGATCACGACATCGAGTTCAAGGTGAACCAGGCCAAGGGGTTCCTCCAGCACAAAGACAAGGTGATCGTGTCGGTGGTGTTTCGCGGCCGCGAACTCGCCCACATCGACGAGGGACAGCGAGTCATGAAAAACATCCTTGCCCAACTCGATCCCGTCGGGAAGGTCGACTCCCCACCGCAGCAGATGGGGCGGCGGCTGGTCTGCACGCTGTCACCAAAATAGCCCCAGTTTCCGTCCATTCGGTTCGCAATCAGCGGCATCAGCATCGACATTCAAGGCATTCCAGAACCCGCCCGCACAGAAAAGGAGATTTTCCATGCCCAAGCAGAAGACCCACAAGGGAGTGAAGAAGCGGTTTCGCGCCACCGCCACCGGCAAGGTGAAGCACCGCCGCGCCGGCACCAGCCACCTTCAGGTCAGGCTGACCGCAAAACGGAAGCGTGAACTGCGGGGCACGGGCGTGCTGGCCGCCGTCGACACGCCAAAGATTCTCGAGGCCCTCGGCAAGTACAGTTACTGAACCCGCCTGATCCGCGAGTTCGGGCCGGGATGCCAGGCCGTCCGCTGCCGGATGTCGGCCGGATTCGGCTCGCCCTTGCAATCTGGCGATCCTCAGCGACATTACGGTTTCCACTGCATTTCAGAAGGTAGAAAGCCATGCGTACCAAAAGCGTCGTTCCCCGGCTGCGGGCAAAGAAGCGTCTGTTCAAGCGGGTGAAGGGCTCCGTCGGCGGTCGTCGCCGGCTGCTGCGAACGGCCAAGGAATCGATCATCCGCGCCGGCGTCTACGCCCGTCGCGATCGGCGGCGGAAGAAGCGTGATTTCCGGCGGCTCTGGATCGTCCGGATCAATGCCGCCGTCCGCGAGCGGGGCATCCGCTACAGTCAGTTCATCGCCGGGCTCGAGAAGATCGGTTCCGAACTCGATCGACGCACGCTCGCCGAAATGGCGGTTGCCGATCCGACCGGGTTCGATGCCATCTGCGAACACGTCCGCAAGGCGCTCGGCCTGCCGGAGCCGGCCGCGGTCGCGTAAGCCAGTGGCTACCGTTTCGCTGGACGCGTTTCTGGCCGAGATCGACCGCCTGCGGATCGATGCCACAGCGGCGCTGTCAGCGGCGGTGGATGCGCCAGCTCTGGAGGCTGCCCGGGTCGAGTTTCTCGGTGCCAAGAGCGGACGACTGAAGTCGATCCAGAAACTGCTAGGAGGCCTTGCGGCTGACGACCGGCCAGCCGGGGGCCGGCACTTCAACGAACTCAAGCAGGCCGTGAGCGATGCCCTCGAAGGGGCACAGCAGCGGCTGGCTGATGGCGGCGAATCGATCGAGCCGATCGACGTCACGCTGCCCGGCGACCCGCCGCGGCTGGGCCACCTCCACCCGATCACGCAGACCATCCGGCGGGTGCAGGAGATCATGTCCCGGCTCGGTTTCGAGAGCGTCGACGGACCCGAGGTCGAGGACCAGTGGCACAACTTCGAGGCCCTGGCAATCGGGGCTGAGCACCCCGCCCGTGACCCGCTCGACAACTTCTATCTGGCGGTCGCCCAGGGAACCGATCCGCTGCTGCTGCGATCGCAGACGAGCACGGTACAGATTCGAGTCATGGAACGACGCAAGCCGCCGCTGCGGATCGTCTCCCTCGGCCGCGTTTACCGTCCCGATACGGCCGACGCGACACACTATCCGATGTTCCACCAGGTGGAGGGGCTGCTGGTCGAGCCCGGCACCACGATGGCCCATCTCAAGAGCGTGCTGCGGATGTTCGCCTCGAGTTTTCTCGGGGGCGACGTGCATGTCCGGTTTCGGCCCTCCTTCTTTCCGTTCACGGAGCCGAGTGTCGAAGTGGACATGGAATGGGGCGGTCGCTGGATCGAGATGGGCGGTGCCGGAATGGTCGATCCGGCCGTGCTCGAGGCCGTCGGCTACGATCCCGACTCGGTCTCCGGATTCGCCTTTGGGCTCGGCGTGGAGCGGATCGCCGCCCGCCGCTATGGCGTGGCGGACATCCGTGACTTCTATCGGAACGACGTCCGTTTCCTGAGCCAATTCTGAGTTCATTCACAGGACGGCCCCGAGCCCGCTCCCAATGATCATCTCCACCAGCTGGCTCGCCGATTACGTCCAGATTCCCGCGGGCGTCGATTCGCTCGTCGAACGACTGCTGATGTCCGGACTGAACCACGAGTCGACGAACACTGTCGGCGGGGACACTGCGGTCGAGATCGAGGTCACGAGCAACCGCTCCGACTGTCTGGGGCAGATCGGCGTCGCCCGCGAGGCGGCCGTGCTCTTTGGCCGACCGCTCCACGTTCCCGATCCGCGGCCGCTGGAGGGGGCCGGACGGGCCGCTGCGAGCGTCTCGGTGACGATCGATGCGGCACAGTTCTGCCCCTACTACAGCTGCCGGGTCCTGCGGGGTGTCCGGGTCGGCCCAAGCCCGGCCTGGCTCGTGGAGCGGCTGGCCACGATCGGAATCGAGAGCGTCAACAACATCGTCGACATCACCAATTACGTGATGTTCGAGTGCGGCCAGCCATTGCATGCCTTCGACCTCGGCAGGCTGCGGGGGGGGCGGATCATCGTCCGGCGGGCGGTTGCCGGCGAGACATTCACCGCCATCAATCACAAGTCTTACACGCTCACCGAGCAGATGTGCGTGATCGCCGATGTGGAGGGGCCGGTGGCGCTCGCCGGGGTGATGGGCGGCGCCGAGAGCGAGATCGGCCCGCAGACGGTCGACGTGCTGCTCGAATCGGCCCAGTTCGCGCCGCTGGCCGTCCGTGCGGCAGCCCGCGGCCTGGTGCTCAGCAGCCCGTCTTCGTATCGCTTCGAGCGGCTGCCCGATCCCGCGGCCGTCGACTGGGCGAGCCGACGGGCGGCGGCGATGATCCTCGACCTCGCCGGCGGAACACTGGAACAGGGCGTCGTCGAGGCGGGCCGGCTCGCCTGCAGTCCGGCCGAGATCGACCTGCGGCCGAACCGCCTCGAGGAGGTACTCGGCATCGGCATTCCCGCGGAGCGGCAGCGGGCGATTCTGACGGGGCTTGGCTTCGTCGAACTGGGAGGGGTCGAAGATCTCGCGGCAGGGGCCGTCCGCTGGCGGGCCCCCAGCTGGCGGCGTGATGTCTGGCGAGAGATCGATCTTGTCGAGGAGGTCGCCCGGATCGAGGGCTACGCCGCGATCCCGGAGAATCGTCCGATTTCAGCCCGCCCGATCGACCTGTCGGCCCGCGAACTGGCCGTTCGGGCCGTCTCGGAGGTGCTTGTGGCCGCAGGGATGTGCGAGGCAATGACTCGAAGCGTGGTCAGCGAACCGCTCGAGGCGATGGCCAGTCCGTGGGGCCAGCCGGAGCCGCTCGTGGTCACACCGGCGCTCGTTCGCGGCGCAGACCGTTTGCGGCGGACGCTGCTGCCGAGCCTGCTCGAGGCCCGAGCCGGGAACATGGCCGTGGCGGCGCCGCACGGCGAGCTGTTCGAGGTGGCGCGGGCGTACATCGGCCGGAAACCTGCCACGGCATCCGGCGGAGATGCTTCGCCCGTGGAAGAGCCGCTGCTTGTGGCGGCCGTGACAGCCGCCGGATTCGCGGCAGCCAAGGGGCTTGCCGAGGCCCTGCTGGCCAGGCTCGGCATCGGAGAGGCACAGGCCGTGACATTCCGGCCGATCGAACTCGACCTCTTCAGCCGCGGTCGGGCTGCCGAGATCGTCCTCCATGGAGCGACAGCCGCGGAGCGGATCGGGGTCGTCGGCGAGTTTTCGCGGCGAGCGCTCGATCGGGCCGGGCTGGAAGCAACGGCGGCGGGTGTCGAGCTTCGGCTCGACAGACTCGACTTCGCCATTGGAAGGGACCGGCCGCTGCGGCGTCCGAGCGACTATCCGGCGATCGAAAGGGACCTGAACCTCGTCGTCGATGAGGCCATCGCCTGGGGCGACATCGAGGCCGCGATCCGCTCGGGGGCAGGCCAGCTCCTCGAACGCTGCCGGCTGGTCGAGATCTGGAAGGATGCCGAAAGGCTCGGCCATGGCAGGAAGAGCGTGGTCGTTTCGCTGCGATTGAGGAGCGACTCCGGCACGCTCTCGAGCGACGACGCCAAACGGGCCGTCGACGCCGTCATCAACAGTTGCAGCAGCCACTGCGGCGCCGTCCTGAGATAGCCAATCGCGCTGCCCGCCATCGCCCACGCGATCACGCTCTCAATGGCTGCCCTGCGCCGTTCGAGAATCCGGGCGGGGTTGCCCGTATCCTCTCGCCGGACGTTTACGTCGGCCCTCCGGGCCTCCGTTCACTGCATGCCCGCTGCGCTTCACCATCCATGGCTGCGCTTGCTTCCATAGCCCGCTCGAGGACACGTGCAACCCCGACCCTCAGGCTGAAGCCTGTCCCACGCAGGGAGAATTCGATCTCCCGTGACAACGTTTCCCGGATCCAATCAGGGCTAGCGGTCGGCGTAGACTCTGGTGGTCTCTTCCTTCGTGATCGGCGAAGGATGGTCGTCGCTCGTAAGCTGCACCTGCACCCGCTGATCCCCCTCGCGCTGGCCGCGAACCCGGACGCGGAAGACTGCCTCCTCGGCAGGCGACAGCCGGGCCAGCGGTTCGAACGACACGGTCAGGTTGTCGATGCGATGGCCCGCCGGCCCCTTGGCCTCGACCGGCAGGAGGTTGCCCAGCACGGTCGCCGTCAGCCGAACACCGCTGGCCGCCTTGGTTCCCTGGTTGCGGACGCGGACGATGTATTCGGTGAGCCCGTCGATCTCGATCGGATCCTCGCTGTCGGTCAGTTCGAAGAACAACGCAGCGAGGCCCTCGACCTCGATCGTGTGACCGATCTGGTCGGAGAGTCCGTCCGCCGATCTGGCCGCGGCTACGATCTTCTGAGGCCCGAGGTCGACCGGCATCACGACCATCTCCACGCTGCCAGTTTCGCCCGCCGGCAGTTCCTCGAGGTTCCAGAGCACCCGATGCGACCGCTCGTCGTAATAGCCGGCATTGTTGGCCCGCACAAACTTGACGCCCGCCGGCAGCTGGGCGGCCAGTTCCACCGACTTCGCCGGCGCGGTGCCGGTGTTGGCCATCGAGATCAGGCAGGTTGCCGGACGCTGGAGATAGCGTCTTGCCGGCATCTCGGTGGCGATCTCCAGCGTCGGCGCGGTGACCTCGATCCGGAGCATCTGTTCCACTTCGAGCCGGCCATCGCCCCGGGCCAGAAGCCGGAGGTTGTGGACACCCGGGCTCGTCGTGCCGAGCGCGAGGTCGATCGTTCTCGAGGCTCCGGGCTGGAGCTGGCCGACGTCGAATTCGAGTTCACGGCCCATCGAGTGCGAGAGCCCTTCGGGAAGTGCCCCTTCGAGTACCACTCCCGTCGCGACACCCGTGCCCGGATTGGTGATCGTGATCGTCATCGTCAGATCCTTGCCGATGAGCACGGGCTTCGGTTCGGTGACGGCGAGCCTGAGATCGGGCTTGGTGGCCCGCGAACGGATCGAGGCATCGGCCCGAAAGGTCACGCTTGCGACGCTGCCCACGTCTCCCTCGAGCGTCGGCATCACCTCCATCGCCACGCGGGCGTTGCCGCCCGGTGGAATCGAGCCGAGCATCCAGACGAGGTCGCTTGCCCCACCCGGGGAGGCCGAATGAGAAGGGCTGGCGGGGGGTGTCGTCGCCACGAGCGTGGTGCCGTAGGGAACGGCATCCCGCAGGACGCACTCGTGGGCCACTGCGCTGCCGACGTTTCGGACGAGAACCTCGTAGCGGGCGGCCTTTCCAACCTGGACTTCACGCGGTCCGCGCTTCTCGACGGTGAGTTGTGGTGTCTGGATGCCCTCCAATTGCAGCGGACCTGGCCTGCCCTGACCGGTCGAACCGCTGCCGGCTGTGGACGTCGTTCCCGCGGGATCCTCGGATCGCGGCGGGCTGCCGGGGCTCGGACCCATCGGCGGCGCGGCCGCAAATGGCACTGCCGCCGACACCTGCTGCGTCGATGGCAGGGGAGTCGCCGGTACGGCCACGGCGGAGGCCCGCAGTGGATTGCCTGTGCTGCGGGCAGCTGGCGGAGCATTCCCGGGAGCCGGAGGAGCAATGGGTATGGCACGCACCATCTGTTGAGGCTGGGGAAGCGCGTCGAGGGGAGCGGGGGGATCGATGTCGCTCGACCCGTCGGCGGCCGCATCGGCGAGGGGATCGTTCGGCGGCGCGGCAGGCGGTTCGATGTCGGCCGCTGCCTCCCCGGAACTCTCTGCGCCGGACGCCGCCGCGATGTCTCCGAGGTCTTCGGGGATCGGAGAGGCGTCAGACGACAGCG